>JAGQOO010000122.1 GCA_020427345.1 Phycisphaerales bacterium
AGCGGGGCGGTGGGTTCGCTGCGCGAGGAATACGCGCCGCGCCATCTCGTCATTCCAGATCAGGTGATCGACAACACCGTTCGCCGCCCGCAGACGTTCTTTGATGAGGGTGTCGTGGCGCACGTCGAGTTTGCCGAGCCATATTGTCCGGTCCTGCGGCGGCGGTTGCTCGATGTGGCCGGCAAAGTGGACACGCCCGTGCACGACGGCGGCACGTATGTCTGCATGGAAGGCCCCGCGTTCAGCACGAAAGCCGAGTCGAACCTCCATCGCTTATGGGGCGCCTCGTTGATCGGGATGACGACGATGCCTGAGGCCAAGCTGGCGCGCGAAGCGGAAATCTCCTATGCGCTGGTCGCACTCGTTACCGACTACGACTGCTGGAAGCCGCATCCGCCCGGAATCACGCCGCAGAAACTGCTGGAGGAAATCATCGGCCACCTGCACGCCGCCACCGCCAACGCGGTCAGCCTGATCAAGGCCGCGGTGGCGTCGATCGCGGCCAAGCCGCTGGATCCGTCGCCGTGCCACGACGCGTTGAAACTGGCGATTTGGACGGACCGCGCGAAAATCGCGCCGGCGCACATCAAGCGTTTCGGGGCGCTCGTGGAACGGCACTTTCGGAAGTAGCGGTTGAGATTCACGCCGATTGGGGGCGTCCGGCTGTACGATAAGAAGTGAATGACCGCCGCCTCGTCCATCGCCCCGCGAACCCCCGGCCTGCGATTGCGGGCTTACCGCGCATGGCGCGAGTTGCGCTATCAACTGCGGGCGGCGCTGGCCCGACCGCACGCAGCGCCGGTGTTCATTCTTGGCGCGCAGAAGTCGGGCACGAGCGCGATCGCGGCGCTGCTCGGCAAGGCGACGGGGCTCGCCACCACACTCGACCTGCATCGCGAACTACGCCGGCCGACTTTTCAGGGGATTCCGTCGGGCGACTTGTCGTTTGAGCGGTTCATTGGGCTGAATCGCGTCGACTTTTCGCGCCCGATTATCAAAGAGCCGAATCTCACGCTGTTCTTTGACGAATTGCGGCAGCGTTTTCCCGCCGCTCGATTCGCATTTGTTGTCCGTGACCCGCGCGATCACATTCGCAGCCTGCTCAATCGGCTGAAGATCCCGGGCGACTTGCCAAACCTGGACTTGCGCGGCTATTCCGAAGTCACGCCCGCGTGGGAACTCGTCCTCGACAGCGCTTGGGCCGGCATCGCCGGCGAGCACTACATCGATCGCCTCGCGTATCGCTGGCGGCGGATGGCGGAAACGTATCTGACTCATGTGAATCTGTTCTCGCCCTGCCGTTATGAGGACTTTCGCGCGGACAAAGTGGGGGCCATCCACCGACTGGCAGCCGAGCTTGGTTTGGACGCGACGCATGACATTCGCGGGGATGTAGATCGCCCGTTCGAGCGCGTCGGCGATCACGTTGTAACGCCGGAAGCGTTCTTCGGTTCGAACCTGGAACGCATTGTGACGATCTGTCGCGACGGGATGGCCGCGTTCAGGTACGACGCGTGAAGCGCGAGGCGTCGCACGTCTTGACCGGTGGCCGAACGCGGTGGCGCGGATATGTTGCCCTCGCGGTTGTGATTCTCCTGTCGCGCTTGCCATTCCTGACGCCCGGCTTCGGCGTGGATGCGGACGCGTGGCGTGTCGCGCTGACCGGTCAGCGCCTGCGCGCCGGCGACGCCTACGAGCCCTCACGGCTGCCGGGAGCGCCGTTGTATGAAGCGCTTGCGGCGTTGCTGGCTCCCGGAGGAGCGGTTGCGCTGAACTTGGCGTCCGCGATTGCATCGGTCGCCGTTGTGCTCGTGTTTGTGCGGATCATCCGCCGCTCGACCGAGTCTGATCCGTGGTCCGCGGCGATCGCTCTGGCGTTTACGCCTGTGTTCTATGTGCAGAGCGTTTCGTCGATGGACTACGTATGGTCGTTGCTCGGCGTGCTGACGAGTCTGCTGTTCGCAATGCGCGGCGCGCCGCTAACCGCCGGCGCCGCGCTCGGACTCGCGACCGGCTGCCGGCTGACGGCGATCGCGCTATTGCCGGCGATGCTGATTCCATTGTGGCGGCAGCCGAATCGCGTAGCGCGGACTGTCACGTTTTGCGCGACGGCGATCGTTACTGGCGCCCTCTGTTACCTGCCCGCGTTCAGCCACTACGGCTGGGGCTTCCTGCGGGTCGTTGATCATTCCTACCCGCCGCTGATGTGGGCGGTGCGAAAAGGCGTGGACGTCTGGGGGCAGATTGGCATCGTGGCGCTGGGCCTGGTGGCGCTGCTGACACTGCTGGGCTTCACGCGGCGGTTGCGCGGCGTGGCTCCCGCGAAGAATGGGTTGCTCCCCGCAGCCGTGGTTGGCGCGGTGATCAGTGCTGCGCTGTTCCTGCGACTGCCGCATGAAGCCGCGTATCTACTTCCCGCGGTCGCATTCGTGATCATCATCGCCGAGCGGCTGATTGAGCGTTTCACGTTTCGGGTGTTGTGCCTCGCGATTGTGATGTCGTCGTTCCTGGCATTGCCTGATGGCGTCGGCCCGATCTTCCGGGATCATCAACGACGTGTGTCAGAAAGCCGTTATGTTCGCGCGGTGATGCGGCGCATGGAACGCGCGCCGCTGTCTGAGCCGCGCGACATGCTTATCGCCGCGTCCTGGCTGCCGCGCTTGCGATATGAGGCCAATCGCGCTGGGAGGCCGCTGGCGACGATGCGCGTTGTGCACTTGCTGACGCGTGAGGAAATCGAGGCTGAGCTCGTCGCTGATGCGCGGGTGTTCTACTTGCTGAACGCGGCCGGCACAACGGGATTCGTGTACGGGTTTGATCTGTCCGAAGCCGGCGCCATACCCTTCCCGGCGGACCCGGTTCTCGAGGAGCAGGGCGAGGCGCCATGAAGATCGCTTTCTTTGCCGGCTTGTTCCCCGAGCTCTCCGATACGTTCATCCTGTCGCAGATCACTGGCCTGATCGATCGCGGGCACGATGTGCACATCTTCGCCGACCGCCCAGGCGCGAGCGAGAAGCTGCATCCGGACTATGTGAAGTATGGCATTGCCGATCGACTGACGTATTGGCCGAGCGGGCCCGCCGGTATCGTGGGCCGCGCCGCGACGCTCGCGCGGTTCGCGCTGACGCGTCCAACGGCGCTGTCCAGGGCAAAGTGCGGATTTCTCGCGGGAACGCGTCGGCTGCTCGCGAATGTTGACGCCTTGCGCCCGCTGCGCGAGTTCGACATCATCCACTGCCATTACGGTCCGAACGGCATGCTTGCGACTGCGCTGCGCGCATGCGGCGTGTTGCGGGGACGCGTCAGCGTTGTGTTTCACGCGTATGACGTGACGCGCACGCCGGCGCGGTTTGGCGAGCGCTGTTACACGCCGCTGTTCGAGTCGGCTGAGTGGCTGGCGCCGATCAGCGAGTTCTGGCGAGAGCGGCTGATTCGAATGGGCGCGGGGCCGAGGCGCGTCAGTGTGCACCACATGGGGATTGACTGCGGCTCTTTTGCGTTTCAGCCGACGCGCTCGTTATCCGGGCGGCCGGCGCGATTGCTCATGATCGCGCGCCTGGTTGAGAAGAAGGGCGTTCGGTACGCGATCGAAGCGGTTGCGAAGCTGCGCGCGTTTCGCGAACGGGTCCACTTGCGCATCCTCGGTGACGGCCCGCTGCGGTCGCAAATCGAGTCGCAAGTCAAGGTGTTGAAAGCGGAAGGCGCCGTCGAACTCGCGGGCTGGGCGGATGCGGACGAAGTGCGGGCAGCGCTGCGCGACAGTGACGCGTTGCTGGCGCCAAGCGTCACCGCCGCCGACGGCGACATGGAGGGCATTCCCATGGTGCTGATGGAGGCGATGGCGATGGGCGTGCCAGTGATATCCACGCGCCACAGCGGTATTCCTGAACTGATCGAGAACGGCGTTTCGGGTCTGCTGGCGCCGGAGCGTGATGTTGACGCGCTCGCTGATCACATCGAACGCCTGCTGCGCGATACGGCGTTGCGCGAGCACATTCGCCACGCCGGCCGGCGCCGGGTGGAAGACGCGTTCAATATTGATCGGTTGAATGACGAGTTGGTAAGGCGATTTGAGGAGATGGCGTGAAGGTATGGGCTGTGTTGTTCGCGCGGTCGTCTGCGCCGCCGCTGACTTTCGCCGATTAGCCGTCGCTCGTTACATCGCGTCGATCGCCTGGCGCAGCGCCGCCGTCGTGTCGGCGCTCGTGCCGCAACAGCCGCCGATGATCGCCGCGCGACGTGCGGTCCACACGCGCGCGGTGCGGGCGTAGGCGATGGGCGAAAGCGACTCGCACAAGCCCCAGCCCGGTGTCGGTCGCGCCGACAAGTGCCCGTAAGCGATCAGGGGCGCGTTCAGCTCCTGCAACGTACGAAGAATGCGGTCAAGCGCGCTGGGCGGGGCGCAGTTCACTCCGACAGCGATGGCGCCGAGTTCGAGCGCTTCGCGAGCGGCGTCGCGCAGATTGTCGCCACTTAGGATTGCCCCATCCTCGCGTGGAACAAAACTGACGATAAACGGGAGGCCGGCGTCGCGCGCGGCTTGTGCGGCGATGATCGCTTCGCGACCGGTGTTCATCGTCTCGATCCACGCCGCGTCCGCGCCGGCTTCCGCGAGTTGGTCAGCGAATAGACCGTGCTCTGCGCGCAGTTCCGCGTCATCGGGCGCCAGATCGGGGCGGTAACAGTCCTCCACAGGGGCTACGCTTGCGACGACGGACGGCGCCCCCGCATCGACGGCGAGTTTGATTGCCGCCGCGATGAGCTCGGCGCCGCGCGACTCGATACCCGCCATCCGCAAAGCGCGCGGGTTCAGGCGAAACGTGTTGGCGGTCAGAATGTCCGCGCCGGCGGCGGCGTTCTCGCGGTGAATCTCGGCGACGACACTCGGTTGCGTAAGCAACGCGTTTGCCGACCAAAGTGGGGCGGGCGTTGCGACGCCGCGGTGCTCAAGGTCAGTTCCAAGGGCGGCGTCGAGCAGGAGCGGCTTTCGAACGCGGACCGCGGCATCGATCGCGCCACGGATATCGCTCACCGCCACACGCCTCCAACGCAGACCTCCCGGACACATTCCGCGCCGGCGCCGAAAACGAACGCCGCCGCCAGAGCGTCCGGGTTGGTTTCGGCGAGGTGGGGGTGTTCGAGGTCAATTGTCGCGAAGTCAGCGTAGTGGCCGGTCTCAATCTGGCCTGTAGGGATGTTCAGTGCGCGAGCGCCGTTTTCGGTGACGCAATCGAGCAGCAGCGGAGCCGTGTGGCCGTTCGCGTCGATCAGTCGCCCGCGGCGCTGATCGCGCAGCCGCTGGCTGTATTCCATCTGCCGCGCTTCCTCTGCAAAATCGATGCGAATGTTCGAGTCAGACCCGACGCAGACGCTGTCGGGGCGTTCGAGCATTTTGCGCATGTTCGCTATACCGTCGCCGAGATTCCCCTCGGTGATGGGGCAGACGCAGACGTTCCCACTGCGTTGGCTGAGTGCGGCAAGATCGTCGTCCGTTGTGTGCGTCGCGTGAATTGCGGTAAAGCGGTGGTTGAGGTCGATATTGTCGAGCAGCCAGCGCATCGGTCGAACGCCCAGCGCCGCGACGCAGTCATCGATCTCGCGTTGTTGCTCCTCAACGTGCATGTGCACAACCCAATCGCGGTCGGCTGCGGCCACGAAGCAGGCTTTCGCCATGTCGGAGGGGACGGCGCGCAGGCTGTGCGGCGCGATGCCGATGGTTTGCGTAACAGCGTTGAGCTGCGTTTCGAGCCGGTCCATCTGCCGTAGCGCCGCGTCGAGTTCCGGCGTCGCGAAGCGGAGTTGGCCGCCCGCGAGCGGGCGATCGAATCCGCCGGTCGTGTACAGGCAAGGCAGCAGGGCGATGCGGATGCCGGCTTCGGCGGCGGCCTGCAACACGATCTCGTCGAATGCGAAGTCCCGCTGCTCCGCGTCGAGATGTCGGATGTAATGAAACTCGCCGACGGTGGTGACGCCGGCGGCGAGCATTTCCTCGAACGCGAGCAGGCACAGGCGACGCAGGCGATCGGGGGTTAATTCCTCAACGAGCGTGTACATTGCCTCGCGCCACGACCAGAAATCCCCAAAGCCTTCCGGGTAGTGTTCGCCGAGGCCGCGCAAACCGCGTTGGAAAGCGTGGCTATGCGCGTTAACGAAGCCGGGCAGCAGTGCGCGACCGCGTAGGCGGCGCGTCGGAACGCCGTCGCGCGTGATGGCGGTGATCTTGTCGCCGGTGACAGTAACGCGCACGCCTGTTTCGAAGCGATGATCGATCCACGTCAGGTCGGCTTCGATGATGTCCGAGCGCATCACCGATCTCCGTTCATGCACATTGCCGCGATGGCCTGATCGACGACGCTGCCGGCTTGTTCGAGTTGGGCGATCTCGATCGACTCGTTCGCGCGATGGGCATCTTCGATATTGCCCGGACCGTAGAGCACGCACGGGATGCCGATCGCCGCCAGCGGGCCCGCGTCGCTGGCATAGGAGACGCCGACGGTTTCGCGCTGGCCGGTTATCTGGCAAAGGAGCTTGTGCAGGTCGTTGTCTTCCGGGCACAGCAGCGGTGGGCTGTCGTTGGTGACTTCAAACTTCAGCGCGCCGGGGTCGTTCGACATTGCTTTCGTGACCGCGGCGCGGATGCGCTCGATCGCGTCAGTCGAGCGCTGGCCGGGCAGGACGCGCATGCCAACGTCAATCACGCACGTCTCTGGCACGATGTTCACCGCCGCGCCGCCGCGAATCAGGCCGATGTTCAGCGCGGGATAGGGGCACTCCGGGAAATGCGAGCTTGATTCGGCGCGCTCGGCCTTCAACTCCTCGACGAGCTCAGTCAGGGCGTGCAATACGCGGCCGGCCTTGACGATCGCGTTGTCGCCGAGGTGCGGATAGCCGCTATGGGCGGGTTTGCCGCGCAACGTGATGCGCGTTTTCAGGTGGCCCTTGTGCATGCGCACGACGCGCAGTTGTGTCGGTTCACCGATGATCACGCTTGCCGGACGCGGCCATTCCGGGCGCCAGTCGGCGGCGACGCGCTGCGCGCCGACCGTGCCGATTTCCTCATCCGCGGTCAGTATCAATGTCAGCGGCTTTGCGAGGTCATCCGGCGCGTTGGCGATGCGGTTGATCGCCAGGGCGACGAAGCCCTTCATGTCGGCCGAGCCGCGCGCGACCAGCCGGTCGCCGCGCTCCGTCAGTGTGAACGGATCGCTGTTCCAATCCGGCTCTTCGGCGGGCACGACATCGAGATGGCCGGACAGGCCGAGTCCTCCGGGCGCGTCCGGACCGCGCGCCGCGATGAGGTTGACCCGCGCGCCGTCGGCGTACTCATGTCGTATGACGCGACAGCCGGCCGCATCAAGATAATCCGCGACAAAGTTCGCGATTTCGACGTCGCCGCGGGCGCTGACGGAGTTGAACGCGATCAGACGCCGCAGAAGTTCGCGGTCGGAAAGCATGTTCGTAGTGGAAGCCATTCCGGCATCGTAGGGCCGTTTCCGCGCGGCGACAAAAAAACACGAGGCGTCGGCGACAACTCGCCGTGGCGCCTCGATCAAGTCGTGGAGTTCAATAACGGTTCCCGCCGCCAGCGCGGCAGTGTTATTCCTCTTTATCCTCGTCGGCGAGGAGGTCGGCCTTGCCGCCGAGGGCGCCGGCCTGGCCGCGGGCCTTGGCTTCCATTTTCTCCTGGAACTCCGCCGGGAAGCGGGCGCGTTCGAGGCACTCTTCGCCTTCGCACTGGCCCTCGTCGTACAGCTTCCACAGGTGGTCATCAAGCAGCTGCATGCCGAATTTCTTGCCGGTCTGGATCGACGAGTCGATGCGGTAGGTCTTGTTTTCGCGGACAAGGTTCGCGATGGCGGGCGTGACCAGCAGGAACTCGTATGCGGCGAAGCGGCCCGGGGCGCCCTTACGTGGCAGCAGCGTCTGCGACAGCACGGCGATGAGCGTCGTACTGAGCTGTACGCGAATCTGCTCCTGCTGATTGACGGGGAAGGCGTCGATCAGTCGGTTGATCGTGCCCTGGGCGCCGGTCGTGTGTAGCGTGCCAAACACCAAGTGGCCGGTTTCGGCAGCGCGGACGGCCGACTCGATGGTTTCAAGGTCGCGCATTTCGCCGACGAGAATCACGTCCGGGTCCATGCGCAGCGCGCGGCGCAGGGCTTCGGCAAAGCTCGGCACATCGACGCCGACTTCGCGCTGGGTGAACACCGACTTCTGATGCGTGTGGTAGTACTCGATCGGGTCTTCGACCGAGATGATGTGTCGGTCAAAGTTGCGGTTGATGTAGTCGAGCATCGTGGCGAGCGTTGTCGTCTTGCCGGAGCCCGTCGGACCCGTGACGAGAAACAATCCGCGCGGGCGGCGGCAGAGGGCCTTCACGACGGGCGGCAGACCGATTTCGTCGAAGCTGAGAATCTTCGACGGAATGAGTCGCAGCACCATCGAGATATTGCCTTTCTGGCGGAACACCGCGACGCGAAAGCGGCCTTTGTCGCCGAAGGCAAAGCCGAAGTCGGTTCCGCCTTCTTCCTGCAACTCCTGCTGATTGCGTTCAGGCGTGACGGACTTCATCAGCGCGACGGTGTCTTCGGGCTCGAGGGTTTTGGTTTCGAGCGAACGCAGACGGCCGTCGATGCGGAGCACCGGCGCGCGGCCGACGTGCAGGTGAATATCCGATCCGCCGGTGCGGATGCAGGTTTCCAGAAGGCGGTCAATATGAACAGTCGCCACGATTTGTCCCTTGCCGTTTCAGATTCGCCCCCGGAGGGGCACCCACTTCGGACCTCAACAAGCAACCGGCGCCACGGATCAGTCTTCGTCCGCGATGACGCCTTCCATCTGCGTGATGCGCGCAACTTCCTCGGGCGTCGTCATGCCGCGCAGGATTTTGCGTTTGCCGTCGTCCAGCAGCCCGCGCATGCCGGTGCGCCGCGCGGCGGCCCGGATCTGCGAGGCGGAGCCGCGATTGAACGCGAGTTCCCGCAGCTCGTTATTCATGATCATGATCTCGAAAATGCCCTGTCGGCCGCGATACCCGGTGCCGCTGCAGCGTTTGCAGCCCGCGCCGCGATAGATGTGCTTACCGACGAGGTCTTCATCGCGAATGCCGAGCAGCTTCAGCACGAAGCGGTCGGGGCTCGGGTCGATTTCCTTGCATTCGTTGCAGATGACGCGAATCAGGCGTTGCGCCAGAATCGCCTGAATCGACGACGCGACTAGGAACGGCTTGATCCCCATGTCGATCAGACGCGTGATCGCGCTCGGGGCATCGTTCGTGTGCAGGGTGCTGAACACAAGGTGGCCGGTGAGCGCCGCCTGAATGGCGACTTCGCCTACTTCACGGTCTCGAATCTCACCGACGAGGATGATGTTGGGGGCCTGGCGCAGCATGGCGCGTAGGATGCGGGCGAAACTCAGCCCGATCTCTTCGCGCACCTGGCACTGGTTCATCCCGGTGAAGTTGTATTCGACGGGGTCTTCGGCCGTGATGATTTTCTTGTCCGGGCGATTCAGTTCCTGCAGCGCGGCGTACAGCGTGGTCGTCTTACCCGAACCGGTCGGCCCGGTCACGAGGAAAATCCCGTTCGGCTGGCGGATGACGGCCTGGAAGATGTCGTAGTCGTCCTGCTCAAAACCCAGGCCGGTGATGCCGACCTTGACCGAGTCGGGACGAAGAATACGCAGCACCACGCTCTCGCCGTGATACGCCGGACATGAACTGACACGGAAGTCGATCTGGCCGTTACCGATCATCATCTTGATACGGCC
>JAGQOO010000123.1 GCA_020427345.1 Phycisphaerales bacterium
CGACTGCGAAACGAGTCAGGGGCCGGCTTTTGTCTACACACCGCTCGTTTCGCGCGAGCGGATTCAGCGCTCGCGCCTGCGGTCGCTCATGGACCAGTTGTATGACGGGGCCGCCGGGCCGCTGATTTTGCAGCTCGTGCGTGACGAGGGATTGACGCCTGACGAGGTGGCCGAGTTGCAGGCGCTGATCAAATCGCTTGATCAGCCGGCGGTGGGGCGGAAGAAGAAAGGCGGGAAGTGATCGTGGAAGCGATTCTGGACCGCCTTTGGATCACCGGCTGGATGGTAGCGCCGCTGGCGCTGCTCCTCGGCGTGGTTTGCTACCTCATTCCGCTCAGGGCCGCGACGCGGCATCGTCTTTGGACGGCCGCGCTGCTCGCGCTCATCGTGCCGGCGTTCCTGCCTCAAGCGCCGGAAGACTGGACCGAACACAAGGTTGTCGTTGCTCAATCGGGCCTGCACACGCGGCCAGCAACGGTCGCCACACCCGCCGCGGATCTTCCGGCCGGCGCCGATCCGCAGTTGACGGCGGATCGAGAGGTCGTCGGGGCAGTCTCCCCGGTTTCCGCGACGGTCCTGGTCTTCCCAGAGTTGGCGGGCAGTGTGACGATCACCCCAATTACCAAGCGGCGGCCCGAGCCGGGCAGCGATTTGGAACCAGTGACGCCGCCGGTCGAAGCGCGACCTTCGCTCAAACGCCAGTTGGCCGGTCGTCTGTCTCCGACCCCGTTCGCCGGATACGGCAACGCGTCGGATCGCCTCCTCGTTACTTCGATCAGTCCGGAAGGGGCGCCTGACGGCGCTTCATGGGTTGATGGCGCGTTCAGCGCAGTGACGACGTGGGCGTTGGCTGTGCTGTCAGCGTGGCGACGATTCGTCCATACATGCCCGATGCCACCCGCGTTCGCGCTCGTGGGAATAACAGCGGCGCTATTGCTCTGGTACGCCATCGGGCTGCTCCGAACAGTCCACTTGTTGCGATCGGCCCGCCCGGCGCCCGCATCGATCGTTGCGCAGGCGGATGAACTGGCGCGGCGCATGCGCCTGACGCCGCCTCGGACCATGCTGATCGACGCGCGCGTATCTCCGATGGTCGTTTGCCTCGGCGCGCCGCGCCTGCTTCTGCCGACCGGACTGTGGGGGCAGCTGGACACCGACGCGCGGCGCGCGGTGATTTGTCACGAGCTCGCGCATTTGAAGCGTCGCGATCATTGGTTGTGCTGGCTGGAGATGCTGGTCGTCGCGCTGACATGGTGGAACCCGGTTTCGTGGTGGTGTGCTCGTCGACTGCGTGAAACGGCCGAAGCGAGTTGCGACGCGTGGGTGACCTGGCTGGAGCCGCAAAGTCGCCGGTCGTATGCGACGGCGCTGGTGCAGGCCCGGCAGTTTGTCGGACGTTCGTCGGTGGCGGGAGCATTGGGCGTTACGCGCGGCCAGATGTCGCGCATGAAAGGGAGAATTCGCATGATCATGACCAGAGGTGAGCGCCCCCGCGCATCGTGGATTGCCACGCTCGCGGTCGGGGCGATGGTGGTCGCGGCTTGGAGCTTCGCCGCGCCCCGTGCCAATGCACAGCAGGAACCGCCGCGTATGCGAGACATGCGCCAGCCGCCTCCGCCCCCGGCGCCACAACCGCCGCGCTATGAGGGGCGCGATGACACGAATCGAGACGTAGAAAGCCTTACGCGCGAAGTCGAAGCGCTGAGCCGGCATCTCGCCGAAGTGACCCGGCGCTTGGATGAAATCGCCCAGCGACTCGACGGCAACGCGCGCGCCGGTGTGGCACGCGTCGGACCCGGTCCACGCAGTGATGCTCGCGAGGCGCCGGTGCGCGGCGGGTGGTTCGGCAGCGGTTCTTGGGGCGGCGACGACGACGATGAAGATACGGCGCCCGTTCTTGCTCCGGGATCGAGCGTCCGCGTTGACACGCCGGACCGCGAAGAGCAGTCGCCGTTCGTTGAAGCGGGCAAGCGCTCGTTCGCGCGCCGCTACTGGCTGCCGGAGGGCAAACTGGACGCGATAACCGAGTTGATGTCGCGCGACGATGTGCCCGTCCTGGTTCGCCCGGGCGGCAACGAGATCGAACTGATCGGCTCGGAAGAGCAGCATCGCGCTTTCGAGGCGTTTTTGGAAATGATCGCGCCGCCGACGGATTTGGATTGGCCGAGCCGTATGTCGCAAGGCGCCCCGTTGCCTTCGCGCCCGGCGCGGCCGATGCGCGCCCCGGCCGCGGAAAGGCCGGCTCCGCCTGAGCCCCCGCGCTAAAGCGCTAAACGTACGTGATTTGTTTGAATTGAGAGCGGCTAAAGCTCGCCAGGCCGCAGCACTGTACGACTCGACGCCTCCCCAACTCGCCTGGCCGAGTCGTACGATTCGGGCGTGTTGACATTCCGCCAGGACTGGGCCAACGGTTCCGGGACTAGCGGGGTCAACACGCCCTCTTTTTTCGCCAGACTGCGCGGAGCGGCATGTTCGGCGGCGATCAGGTCCATGATGTCTTCGACGATCGAAGGGCGGTAGATTGCCAGCAGGGGCTGTGCGATACCGTCCTGATCGCGCGGAATGATCGCCGCGCAGGATTGGGGTCGAAACGAGTCAATCCAAGCGATGGCGTCGGTCGTGATGAACGGCATATCGCACGCGACAATGAGCCAGTCGGCTTCAGGCGCGGAACGCAGCGCGGCGAGGATGCCCGCGAGCGGCCCCTTCACGCCTTCGGCGTCAGGGATGACGTCAATCGCGTGATCGAATGGGACGCTTGGTCGGCCAAGCGCCACGACGCGGCGCGTAAACGGCGCCACCGCCGCGTGAATAATCTCGACAAACGAGCGATCCCCCAGCCGCAGCGTGTGCTTGGGCTGCCCCATGCGCGTGCTCTTCCCGCCCAGCAGGATTCCGGCGTGTAACTCGGCTTGCTCGCTCATCGCTGTCTTCCAACGCGATCGCGGCGCTTTACGCTCGCCGCACGCGCACGGCGACCGCCTTGAACGCCGGCGTACGCGACTCGCGATCCGCTACCGCCGGCACGAGAAGGTTCGCTTCGGGAAAGTACATTGCGGCGTTGCCGACAGTGACGGGGTACGGCCGGGCGAGCGCTCGCATCTCGCCGACTACGCTTCGCACGATGACGGGCTCATCCGCGCTCACGCCGATCTCGCGCATGTCGGCTTCATTCAGCAGAATCACATCGCGCCGATCCTGCCCGCGATACAAGTCCTCTTCTTCGTACACAACCGTGTTGAACTGTCCCTCGCTACGGATCGTCATCAGACGCAGCTGCGCGCCAGATTCGCCAAGGTCGCCAGTTTCGGTTTCCAGCGCGTCCGCCGGCAGCGGGACCGCGTGAAACCGCGCCTTGCCCGAAGGTGTCGCAAATTGCGGCGTGTGAAACGTGCGACCTTCGATCTGGAACTCCTGTTTCGTACGGTCGATGTCGCCGATGGCCTCGTATCCGGGGATGATCTTCGCCAGCGCGGCGCGAATGGCGCCGTGGTTCTCCAGCGCCGCAAAGTCGACCGGGCAATCCGTCGGCAGCACGCGCCGCGCGATCGCCGCAACAATCTCAACTTCACCGCGCGCCTCCGCGATTCGCGCCGGCCCGCCGTCGCTCAGGCGGACATAGTTGAACATCGATTCCTGTGTCGTCGGCTGGCTTTCCTCATCGCGGGCTTTCACCGGCAGGATCAGCGTCTCTTTTGCGCGACCCCACGCATGCCCCGTATTGAGCGTTGTGCTCAAGTACACGCACGATTCCAGTCGCGAGAACGCCTCCGCCGCGACCCGCGCGTCCGGGTTGCTGCCGAACAGGTTGCCGCCGAGGCAGAACGCGTTCTTGACTGAGCCGGTCGCCATCGCGCGCATACATTCGAGCGTATCGAGCCCCGGCGTGGTCGGCGTTTTCACGTCGAAATGCGTTTCCAGGCGCCGCAGGATGTCGTCTTTCAGCTTCGGCGTGACGCCGACTGACCCGACGCCCTGCACGTTGCTGTGCCCGCGAATCGGCAGCAGGCCGGCGTGCGGGCGGCCGACCATGCCGCGCAGCAGCGCGAGGTTGACGATCGCGCGGACGTTGTCGACGCCGTGCACATGATGCGTGATGCCCATTGTCCACGCGAAGACGGCGGCTTTGCTGTTGGCGTACGTGTCGGCGGCGCGGTCGATCTCCTTCCGCGCGACGCCGCCGCGACGCTCGATGTCGTCCCATGCGATCGCGTTGACGGCTTCGCGAAACGCGTCCGCGTTTTCGGTCGCGGCGGCAATGAATGACTCGTCAACGGCCTGCGGATGGCGTTCCAGCAGTGATTTCGCGATACCCGTCAGCACGGCGATGTCGCCGCCGATGTGCGGCTGGATGTACTGGCTGGCGATTTCTGAGCCGAACATCAGGCTGAACGGCTTGCTGGGCACGCGGAAGTTGACCAACCCGGTTTCGACGAGGGGGTTAATGACAATGACCTTGCCGCCGCGCCGGCGGACATCGGCGAGCGTGCCCATCAGGCGCGGGTGGTTCGAGGCGGGGTTGCCGCCGATAAGGAACACGAGGTCGCAGCGATACAGATCGTCGAGTGTGATGGTGGCGGTGCCGGAGCCGAGGGCGCTGCTCAGGCCGACGCCGCTCGCCTGATGGCAGTAGTAGCTGCAGTTATTGACGTTGTTCGTGCCGTAGAGCCGAGCGAAGAGCTGCCACAGAAACGCGGCTTCGTTGGAACTGCGTCCGCTGAAGTAAAAGAAGGTCTCATCGGGCGTGACGGCCTTCAGGCGGCGAGCGCAGAAGTCCAAGGCTGCATCCCAGTCAATCGGGCGATAGCCGCGGTCGTCCGGCCCGGCGAACATCGGCTGCCCGATGCGGCCGGACATTTCGAGATCGCGCGGCGAGAACGTCCGCAACTCGGCGAAGCCATACCGCTCGAAGTACGCCGGCTCGATCTTGCCCTGCATGTCGGCGACCATGGCCTGCATCGACTTTTTGCAGACCTCGGGAAAGTGGCCGCGCTCGTTGACCAATCCGCCTTTCTGCCCGCCCATACCGAGCGCGCAGGTTTTGCAGGCGTTTTTGGTCCGCAGGGCGCGATACAGCCGCGCCAGTCCGCCGGCCTCGCCGCCTTTACGGAACGTGTATTTGAGCGCGGCCCAACCGCCGCCGCTGCGCGGGCGCTTCATGCGTGGCCTCCTGAGGCCGAAAAGCCGGCTGAGTCGCCACTTTATCACGTCGACGTGAATTTCGCGCTTTTCCGAGACGGCCCGTGAATACAATCGAACCGCAATCCGTCACTAACTTCGCGAGGCCGGCCGTGTCCAGCGGGACGATCGGCCAGGGATGTCGCCTGAAGGCGCGAAAACGCGGGAGAATAAGATGAAACGATCTTTGAAGCTTGCCATCGCGGGGTTGGGATTCGCCTTGTTGAGCGCCGGGACTGCGTCGGCCGGGTTCGGTTTCAGTTTCGGCTGGGGTGACGGGGGCTATGTCCGTCCGGCGGGGCATTATTACAGCCGGGGTTACTACGACCACGGCCCGCGGCGTGTGTACCGCAGCTACTACCGGACCTACCCGGATCGCTACTATGTGCGCTCCTATCCGCGCTATTACGATCGTGGTTACTACGTCCGCCCGTATTACGGGTATGGACGCTACTGCCGCTAGTCGGACGCCGGGGGGGCGTTTTCGTCGAACAGGGCCGCGAGGCGCGCTTTGGGCAGGATGATCTGCACGAAGCGGCCTCGCGCCAGCAGGCGGTCGGCGCAATATGCTTCGACGTCCGCCACGAGTTTGCGTGACGCGATTTCCGTCGCCGTCGCGCGAACGACGACTTCCGAGCCGATCACTGCCGGCGATATGTGATCGATACTGATGTGCGCGCCGATTCCTTCCTCCTGCGCTTCCAGATGTGGCTCAAGCAGCTTGCGGCCGGCGAGCTCCATTTGATGAACGATTGTCCAAGTCGCGCAGACCGGGTGTTTCATCACGCCATGGAAATGCGGGCACATCTCTTCAGTGACGACAAAACGGATTTCGGCGCTGACGCCCGGTGTGAGATCGGGTTTCATTGGGTCGCCTTTGCGGACCTGCGGGGTTTGGGCTTCGCCGGCTTGGACGGGGCCTTGGCCGCTGCGTTTCCCGGATTGGACTTTGGATGGGGCGCGGGCTTCGCGTCACGGTCGCTTAGCGCGGCGTCAACATCACCGGTAATCAGCCGCGCCGACCGATTGCGTGTGAAATAGTTCCACGCCCATTGGATCATCACCAGCACACGGCTTTCGAACTCGATCAGAAACAGCACATGGATAAATAGCCACGCCAGCCACGCCGGGTAGCCCGAAAAACGCCAACGCCCGATCTCAGCCACTGCCGCGGCACGGCCGATGGTCGCCATCGAGCCGCGGTGGTGATAGTGAAACGGGATGAAGTCAGCATCGACGTAGCGGAGCCCAAGGCGGTCGGCCACGAAGCGGCCTTGCTGCATCGCGACCGGCGCGATGCCCGGCAGCGGCTCGCCGGTCTGATGCGGATAATTCGCCAGATCGCCGATGACGAAAATGTGTGGCTGGCCGGCGATCGAGAGGTCTTTTTCGACAATGACTCTGCCGACCTGGTCGAGCGTCGCGCCGGCGCGGTCGCGCAGCGTTGCGCCGAGATGGGACGCCTGCACGCCTGCCGCCCAGATCGCGGCGCGGGTCGGCAGATTGTGGCGCACGCCGTTGCGTATCACGCTGACCATACTCGCGCTGATGTCCACGACGCGTGTGTTGAGCCAGACGGTGACGCCGAGGCGCTCCAGCGATCGCATGGCGCGATTCGACGACGCGTCCGTGTACGCCGCAAGCACGCGCGGGCCGGCTTCGATCAGCAGGACGCGCGAGTGAGCCGGGTTGATCCGGCGGAAATTGCCACGAAGCGTGCCGCGCGCGAGCTCGGCAATGGCGCCTGCCATTTCTACGCCCGTTGGCCCGCCACCAATGACGACGAACGTCAGGAGGCGGTGCAACTCGCCGGGGTCCGTTGCGCGCTCGGCCCGTTCGAACGCTTCGAGGACGCGGTGGCGAATACCGACGGCGTCTTCGACCGTTTTGAGGCCGGGGGCAAACTGTTCCCACGTGTTGTGGCCAAAGTAGTTGTGTCGGACGCCAGTCGCGACGACGAGTTCGTCGTAATCGACATGACCGTCATTCAGGCAGACGCGTTGCTCGTCGGGCAAGATGTCGACGACCTCGCCCATTCGCACGGACACGTTCTTCCGCCGCGCCAGCACGCCGCGCAGCGGAGCGGCGATGTTTGCCGGCGACAGGCCTCCAGTGGCCACTTGATACAACAGCGGCTGAAACAGGTGGAAATTGCGGCTGTCAATCAGCGTGACGCGGAAATCCGAGGGAGGTAGCGAACGGGCGCACTCCAAGCCGCCGAATCCGCCGCCGATGATGACAACGTGAGGGCGTTTGTCGTCGGTGGTCATGTGGCCGCCGCGTCGGGGGTCTCGGCTCCAAGCACGTCGCGCATGCCGTACAAACCCGGTGGGCGCGACGTAATCCACGCGGCGGCGCGCAGTGCGCCGCCGGCGAAGACATCGCGCGACAGCGCTTGATGCGCGATCGTGATGGTCTCGTGCTCGGAGCCGAAGCGCAGCTCGTGTTCGCCGACAATCCCTCCGATGCGCACCGCGTGCACACCGACTTCCTGCGTCTGTCGCGGCGGCGCGCCGGGGGCGCGGCCGTGCCGCACTTCTGACGATTCCACGTTTCGCGCCGCGAGCAGCGCGTCGAGCAGCGCCATCGCCGTCCCGCTGGGCGCGTCCGCCTTACGGCGATGATGGGTCTCGATCAGTTCGGCGTCCCAGTCCGGCAACGCTCGCGCTGCCCGACCGATGAGGTCCAGCAACACATTCACGCCAACGCTCATGTTCGGCGCCCACAGCGTTGGCACGCGCCGGCCGGCGGCGAGGAGGCAATCGTGACCCGTCTCATCAAGGCCGGTGACGCCATTGACGATCGCCGCGCCACGCTCGGCGACGCGCGGCGTCCAGTACAACAAGCCCTCGACGGACGAAAAGTCGATTGCGACATCGAACGCATCAGGGAGCTCGCGCAACACCGGGATCGATGCGCTGGCGCCTCCTGTGCAGGAGCGCGTGACAGCACCTGCAATGTCAAAGCGATCATCGTCCCGCGCAAGTCGGGCGATCGCCTGCCCCATGCGTCCGAAGCCGATGATGATGAGTCGAAGCCGTTTCATTCGAGCGTTGCGAGCAATTCGCGCATCTCGCCCTGCGCGTGCAAGTCGCCCGCCTTCCCGGCGACTGCGATGCCGGTTTCCAGTGTTTGTCGCGCCGTATCGCTGTCGCCGGCGCCGATCTCCGCCCGCGCCCGGTGGTAATACGCAACGGCGTAATCCGGATCGACGTCAATTGCCTGCGAAAAAGCCGCGACGGCAGCCGGCCAGTCCTGCAACTGAATGCACTCCAAGCCGACGCCATAGTGCGCCATCGGATCGTCCGGCATCGCCGCGGCGAGTTGTCGCAATTGTTCGAGGCGTGTCATATGGATCAGCGGATCTTGCGGGCGACGCAGCCTTGAAAGTCGTATCCGCCGCCGCCTTTGAAATAGTCGCCGCCGAGCGCCTGGATTTGGCGAATCAGCGATCGCGCCGCGCTCGCCGAATCAAATGGCTGCGTCGCGACCAGCACAAACTCATCCGGGCGTTTCCACACATGGCTCGGCACGCCCGCGCTTCGGAGGAACTTGCACGCGTCGACCGCGTCCTGCTGTCGGCTGCGCGGAAAGTGCTGCACCTTGACGTAGTATTTGCCCGATTCGAACTCGAACGCCGTCGGAGTTGGCGGCGGCGGTTTTGGCTGCTGGGGTGAGCTTTGCGGCGGCGCGACATTCGGCGTCACGTCGCGGCCGGATTCGGGGTTGAGCTCAGCTTCCTCCATGAACATGGCCAATGCGCCGTCGTCGGTTTCTTCGGCGCCCGTCGCGCCGGACCAGTGACGACCGACTTGAAACGCGATTGCCCACGACATGATCAGCCCCGCCCCCAGAACCGTCAGCGCCGGCCAGCGCAGGCTCAGTCGGATTTCCCCGCGCTCCATTTCCACGGAAGTGGCGGGCGAATCTACCGGCGTCGGCGGAACAATCTGCCTGGGGATCGGCGTAGGAGCGACGTGAGGAACGACTTCAGGCCCGGCGTCGGGGGGCGTTTCAGAGCGCAAGCCGGCGGCTTCGCGGCGTCGCGCGACTTCATAAAGAACTGGTCGTCGTCTTCGGAGCGGCATGTCGTCCCTGACCTACTGCCGCGATTTGTTCGCTGTTTTCCGCGGCACTTCGAATTTTACGCGACGGGCCGCCACTAACAACCCGCCAGACCGGGATTTCCCGACCATAGCGGCCTGATTCGGCGGCGTGTTTAGTCTTCGACAAAGGTCGTCAGATAGCGCAATCGCAGGTCGAGCGTCGTCGGCCAGCCCGCATCGAGTTCATTCAGGGGCATGACGTCGGCGTGCCCGTCGAAGAACAGAGCGGTGATTCCGCGTGGATGGCGGCGATCGCTGGCGATGCGCGGAAACGAACCGAAGGGCAGTTGGTTCGCCAGCATCACATCGTGCAGCCCGAGCGTATCCGACGGCAAGCTGGTATGCGCCTCAGTCAGAAAAATCAGGGTCGACGGGCGGACAATGTCGGTGAGGCGCGTGTACTGCTCGTGGGGTATCAGCGGATTCCCATCGCGATCATGCGTCCCTTCGGAGCGATAGCCTGAACCC
>JAGQOO010000124.1 GCA_020427345.1 Phycisphaerales bacterium
GTTGGCCGCGCGGGCTTTTTTTGTCTCTACACAGATTTGTCGGTCAGCGGTTATCAGTCACGTGTCTTTCGCATCAGGAGGCTCCCCATGAACAAACTCACGCTCATTGCGGTCGCCGCACTGGCGGCGCCGGTTCTTGCGCAGCCCGCCAGCTTCAAGGCCGAGGGTCACGACTCGCGTATCGACCTGACGTGGGATGTCGACGGCCCCTCGACACCCGAGCCGGCGTTCAATGTGTATCGCGCGGAGAGCGCGGAGGGGCCATTCAAAAGGATCAACACGGCGCCGCATCCGTTCACGGTGTACAGCGATTTTCTCGGCGCGAACGACAAGACCTGCTACTACCGCGTCGCGCTGATCGGCGTTGACGGCGCGGAGGGAACGCCATCGCCAGTGGTCTCGGCGAAGACGCGCGCGATGAGCGACGATGAACTGCTCACGTCGATTCAAAAGGCGACGTTCCGCTACTTCTGGGATTTCGGCCACCCGGTCAGCGGGTTGTCGCGCGAAGGCGTCAAGCACCCGCGCGACACGGTGACGTCGGGCGGCACCGGCTTCGGGCTGATGACGATTATTGTCGGCGCGGAGCGCGGCTTTGTTTCGCGCGAGGCCGCCGCCGAGCGCATTCTGAAAATGGTGCGCTTCCTCGATGAGAAAACACCCCGCTATCACGGCGTGTGGTCACACTGGATCAACGGCGTCACCGGCGAGACGATTCCGTTTGCGGGAAAAGAAGACAACGGCGGCGATATCGTTGAATCCGCGTTCCTTGTCGAAGGGCTGCTCACTGTCGCGCAGTACTTCGATCGCGACAACTCGACGGAGCGCGAGATTCGCGAGCGGGTGGCGAAGATGTGGCGCGAAGTCGAATGGGATTGGCAATTGCGCACGCCGGAGGGTCGGCAACTCTATTGGCATTGGTCGCCGCAGTACGAGTGGCATCGCAACTTCCCGATCGGCGGACACTTCAATGAGTGCATGATCGCGTACATCCTGGGCATTTGCTCACCGACACACGCGATTCCGGCGGAGTGTTACTACGAAGGATGGGTGAAGGACCCGACGACATACGCCAACGGCAAGGAGTTTTACGGCGTCAAGCAGCCACTGGGGTACGACTACGGCGGACCGCTGTTCTTCACGCACTATTCGTACCTCGGGCTTGACCCGCGCGCGGTTACGGATCGGTTCTGCAACTACTTCGAAAACAACCGCGCTATATCGCAGATTCACTACGCGTATTGCAAAGAGAACCCAAAAGAGTTCAAGGGTTACGGCGACAGTTGCTGGGGCTTGACTGCCAGTTTCTCGGTGAATGGGTATGTCGCGCACCAGCCAATGAGTCGCGACAACGGCACGATCACGCCGACGGCGGCGATCAGCGCGATGCCGTACACGCCGGAAGAATCGATGAAGGCGTTGAAGCACTTCTACCACGACCTCGGGCCGAAGATCTGGGGCCCGTTCGGTTTTCATGACGCGTTCAATGAGGGGCACGACTGGGTGTCGGACACCTACCTCGCGATCGATCAGGGGACCATTTGTCCTATGATCGAAAACTACCGCAGCGGGCTGTGCTGGCGGATGTTCATGAAGAATGGTGACATCGGGAGCGGTTTGCGCAAGGCGGCACTGCTGACGCCGAATTACAGCCCGCCCTCCGGCAAAGCCGTTGAAAACACACCCAACTGAGTTGTTATCGGACTTATAAACATTGAAAACGCTTGCAATTCTGGCAAGCGGGGGGCTAGAATTGGGTTTGTCAGGTCATGTCGATGACCCTGCACAAACGTCAAATCAAGGGTGCTTTAAGGAGGTTGGAGCAATGAAGTCCTGGCTAGGCGCGGGTGTCGCCGTTCTGCTGTTCGCTCAAGCTCAAGTTCTCGCGGGTGGTTTGCTCATCAATAGTGGCCTCGATGATCCACCGGATCACGAGACCGACATCGCTACCGGTTGGACGCTGGTCGAACCCAGCCTCGATAGCAATGGCATCCCGGCCAATAGTGCCACCTTCGCCTCGTTCGCGAATCACAACCTTGGCGGCACACGCGGCCTGTGGTTCCGTAACTTCGAAGGCGGCCTCGGCGGCGACGAGCCGTTCACCGTGGACGCTCACCTGTATCAGGACGTCGCCGGCACGCCGGGTGACGAGTACACGGCGTCGGCCTGGTTCCGTTTTGAGACGTGGTATCCCGGCGCGAATCCGTTCTCGGGCACGGATGACTACCTGATCCTCGACTTCCTCGATGGTTCGAACAGCTCGCTGGGCGCCGTCGTCGTCAACGCCGACGATTCCTATCCGGGCAATGACAGCTGGTTCCAGGTTTCGGCCACCGGCACCGCGCCGGCCGGCACGGTTTCGGTCCGCGTTCAGGCGTCGTTCATCGGCGGTGAACTGCAGGTGAATAATCCGCAGTCGGCCTTCGTTGACGACTTCTTCCTCACGCCGGAGCCGGCTTCCGCGCTGCTGCTGCTGGTTCCGCTGTTCGCGCTCCGTCGTCGTGGCTAAACCCGCGTTGACTGTCAACGCATAAACCTTGACAGCCCGGTCGCTCGCCCTAGCGCGACCGGGCTGTCTTTGTCTCCACACAACGAGCCCCATGCCCAAACTACTCGCTTTCCTGATCGTCGCGGTCGCACTGTCTGTGTCCGCCAGCGCCGACTCCCAACTGATTGACAACGGGGAGTCCACTAATAACTGGTCAGTGAGTTCCGCAGTCGGCGTAGAAGCCGGTTTGTCCATCGTCGAGGGGCGCAACGGCAAAGCACTTCGCGTCGACTACAACTTCAAGGCGGGTGGCGGCTATTGGGTGCTGCGCCGCGATCTAGGGGCCGCGCTGCCGGATAACTACGATTTCAGTGTCGATCTTCGCGGCGAAGGCTTGCCCAACAACCTGGAGTTCAAACTCTGCGACCCGCCGAACGAGAACGTGTGGTGGGTATGGCGCGGCTCGTGGGTGATCCCAACCGGCTGGACCGAACTTCACAACAAGCGTCGCAACTTCAAGTTCGCGTGGGGCCCGTCGGGCGGCAAACCACTTGAGACCATCGGCGGTGTCGAGATCGCGATGTCAGCCGCGAAGGGCGGCCGCGGATACTTGCTCGTGGACAACCTGCGGTTTGAGAAACTGGAACCGCCCGAGGCCGTTACGCATACCCCGTTGATCGCGGTCTCGTCGAGCGACTCCAGCGCGACGCCGGCGAAAGAACTGGGCGATCACGGGCATGTCGGCTGGCGCAGCCGCGACGACGACGCGAACCCGACCCTGACGCTCGATTTCCAGCAGATCAGATCGTTCGGCGGTGTGCGCCTCGATTTCGCCGCCGACGCGACGCCCCCAGAGTACGAGATACAGGTTTCGAGCGACGGCGAACACTGGAAAAACGCAGCCGGGCTCGGCCGCGCGCCGGCGTCGCACTTCGTCGCATTGCCGGATACCGACGCGCGCGGTTTGCGCGTTATCGCGCCAACTGCCCCGGTCGGGATTGACCGGATCGAATTGCTGCCGCTGGAGTTCGGCGACGGATTGAATGCCCGCTTTGCTGAGATCGCCAAGCAGATGCCGGTCGGCGAATACCCGCGCCAGTTCCTGAACAAACAGACGTTCTGGACGATCGTCGGCGTGCCCGAAGATACTGCCGAAACCCTGCTCGATGAAACGGGCATGCTGGAGGGCTGCGCGGGCCGGTGGTCGATCTGCCCGGTGCTTAACGACGGTGATCGCAAACTGACATGGGCAGCCGCCACGCGCGATTGTTCCCTCGAACGCGGCGATCTGCCGATCCCGTCCGCCGAACTGGCGTTTGATAACGGATTGCGATTGCGCGTGACGGCCCTTGCCAGCGGTGATCCCGGAGCGTCGCGCGTGCTGGCTCACTACGCGCTGACTAACACGGGTTCCGCGCCGTGGAGCGGCGCGCTCGAACTGCGGTTTCGTCCGTTCCAGGTGTTACCGCCGTGGCAAAACCTGAACCGCGTCGGTGGGGCGGGGCGAATCGATTCGTTCAGCGCCAACGGCGACCAATTCGTCATCGATGGCCGCACCATCGTCTCCAGCGCCGCGCCTGCGACCACCATGCCGGCGGGCGAGATGGAGCGCTCCGGTCAGCCGGGGGATAGCCTGATTACCGGCGGCGGGACATGGCGCGTCGAGGGGCTTGATCCGGGCAAGCGGTTTGAAGTCACGCTGGCGATTCCGCTGCACGACGCCACACCCGAGATTCAGTCGCGCGACATCGACTACGACGCGACCTTGTCGCGCGAAACGCGCCGCTGGGCGGATCTGCTGGATAGGGTGGAGATTCATCTTCCCGCTGCGGACGGGGCGCTGGCGCGGACCTTCCGTACGACGCAAGCGTACATCATGATCAACGCGGACGGCCCGGCGATTCAGCCGGGCTCGCGGACGTATGAGCGCAGTTGGATCCGCGACGGGGCGATGACGGCGACGGCGCTGCTATACACGGGCCATCCGAAGCGCGCCCGCGATTTCCTCGAGTGGTACGCCCCGTATCAGTTCGAAAACGGCATGATTCCCGCGATTGTCGATCATCGCGGGCCGGACCCGATTCCAGAGCACGACAGCACGGGCGAGTTCATTCACCTGCTGCTGCGTTACTACCAGTTCACGGGCGATCGGGACATGTTGCAACGGCTGTTCCCGACCGTGGCGCGGGGCGTTGCGTATCTGGACCAATTACGGCACAAGCGCATGACCGGGCCGTATGTCGACGGTACGGACATTCAGAAGGCATGCTACGGGCTTGTGACGGAGTCGATCAGCCACGAAGGTTATTCGCCTCCGCGTCACTCGTATTGGGACGGCTTCTGGATTCTGCGCGGATTGCAAGACGCTCGCGAGATCGCTTCGATTCTCGGGAAAACAGATGACGCCGCGAGCTTCGGGACCTTTTACGAGGACTATCGGCGTTGCATGTTGGAATCGATCGACAAGGCCCGCAAGATCTTCAAGGTGGAATACATCCCGGGCTGCGTGGAGCTCGGCGACTTCGATGCGACATCCACGGCGATCGCCATATTCCCGTGCGCGCAAGCGCCATATCTGCCACAGGACGCCCTGAAGGCCACGTTCGACCGCTACATGAAGTTCTTCCGCGATCGACGCGACGGCCGAATTGAGTGGGAAGGGTACACGCCCTATGAGATTCGAAGCGTCGGGGCGCTCGTGTTGATGGGGCGTGTCGATGAAGCCCACGAACTACTTGACTTCTTCATGACGCAGCAGCGGCCCGCGGGGTGGAATCACTGGGCCGAAGTCGTTTATCGTGATCCCGACACGCCGAAGTACATCGGCGACATGCCGCATACGTGGGTTGGCTCGGGCTTCATGAACAGCCTGCGAATGATGCTCGTGTATGAGCGCGAGCGTGACCAGGCGCTGATCCTCGGCCTCGGCGTGCCGCGCCCATGGCGCCTTGACGAGCAGGGCGTTTCGGTCGCTAATCTGGCGACCATGTTCGGCGATGTCGCCTATCGTCTGCATCGCGTCGCCGATCACGTCGTCTTCGAAACGGGCGGCTGCCCGAAGGCTCCGGGCGGCGTCTGGCTGAGTGTGCCGGAGGATGTCGAAAATCTGCGTGTGAACGGATCCGCACGGCCCGCGCCGACGAATGGCCTATTGCCGCTGCCCGATACCGGACCTGTCACGGTGGAGTGGAACGCGAACTAGCCGGAGCAGTCGATGACGCGCTCGACGTGGTTCATGCTGCTGCTGGGAGCGCCGGCGATCGCGTTGCTGCTGTTCGGGCCGCGCGGCGCTGTCCACATTCCGCAGGGCCGCGTTGTCGTCCGCTACTGGGAGAAGTGGACCGGCGTCGAAGCCGAGGCGATGCAGCGGGTCGTCGACGAGTTCAATGAGACCATCGGCCACGACGAAGGCATCTGGATCGAGTATTCGTCGATCAGCGATATCGACAAACGCACGATGATCGCCGCCGCCGCCGGTGACCCGCCCGACATCTCCGGCCTGGATGATCGCATGGTCGCGCAGTTCGCTGACCTCGACGCGCTGCTGGAGATAGGCGATCTCGTTCGCGAGTTCGGAATTGACGGCGACAAGTTCAAACCCACCTGGTGGAATATCGGCGAGTACAAGGGTGGGCTGTACGCGCTGCCCAGCACGCCGTTCACGATCGCGCTTTACTACAATCGCGCCGCCTATCGCGCAGCCGGGCTCGATCCGGATCGCCCGCCGCGGACGACCGCGGAGCTGAACGACTATGCCGTCAAGCTCACGAAGAAGGATGAACGCGGGCGTATCACGCAACTCGGTTTCACGACGTCGCCCCTGATGCTCGGCTGGTGGCACTGGGCGTGGCCCTTTTTCTTCGATGGCCAGTTATGGGATGGTGATCGGCTTCGCATTGACACGCCGGAATCCCGGGCGTCATTCCTGTGGACACAGGAGCGCCGCTCGCGCATGGGCATATCGGCGGTGGAGTCGTTCGAGAGCAGCTCGGGCGCAATCGAAGGGGCGCAGAACCCGTTTATCTCCGGGCGACTGGCGATGGTGTTTCAGGGGCCGTGGATGAGCAACTGGATCAATCACTACAACCCGGACCTTGATTACGCGGTCGCGCCATTCCCGTCGGTAACGACGGAGCGTGAGAACGTGATGGCGTCGGCCGACGTGTTCGTCATTCCGCGCGCCGCGCCGCATCCGCGCGAAGCGATGCGTTTCCTCGAGTTTGTCATGCGCCAGGAAAACCTGGAGGAAGTCTGCCGAGCACACTGTAAGGTCTCGCCCTATCGAGCGCCGCTGGAGCGATTTGAGAAAGATCACCCGAATCCCTTCATTCACGTGTTCGACAAAATGGCGGACAGCAAGTACGTATTCACGTGTCCGCGGGCCCCGATGTTTCCCGAGATCAGCCAGGCGATGCTGGTGGTCTTGCTCGATGTGCTGCACGCCGACGATCCGGCGAAGGTCGATGTCGCGATCGAAAAGGGCCAGCGCACGATTGACCTGATCGTAGACGCGCACCAGGCCAAGGCCGCGCGCCGGGCGGGGCGCTGAGGAGTTTCGATGGCCGTGTCGCGCACATCGCTAGGCGTCGGGCTGCTGTGGATCGCCCCATGGTGGCTGGGCTTCATGATGTTCCTCGCGATTCCGCTCGGCATTTCGTTCTACATCAGCCTCAGCGAATACCCGCTGCTGCAGCCGCCGTTGTTCGTCGGCGCCGCGAATTACTCGACCCTCGCCGTCGATCCCGTGTTTCACAAGGTGCTTTACAACACGCTGCTGTTTTCGGCCGCGTTTATTCCGCTCAGCACGGCTGCCGCGATCGCGCTCGCGATTTTGGTTAATCAGCGGCTCCCCGGTCAGCCGTTCTTCCGCGCCTGCATTTTCGCTCCGACCATCGTGCCGCTGGTTGCGACGGCGGTGGTTTGGATGCGCCTGTTCAACCCGGAAACCGGGCCGATCAACGAAACGATGGCTGCGGCAGGCATTGACGGGCCGTTATGGCTGGCGTCGCCGCGCTGGGCGATACCCTCACTCGTCTTCGTGAGCCTGTGGGGGGTCGGTTCGCCGATGGTGATATACCTCGCCGGCTTGCAGGAAATCCCCGAGACGCTTTATGAAGCCGCCCGCCTCGATGGGGCAAACTCCGTCGGCCGATTCCGCCACGTGACGTTGCCCGGTCTGAGCCCGGTGATCCTGTTCAATGTGGTGATGGCGATCATCAATGCGCTGCAGATCTTCGCGCTGCCGTACATCCTGTGGGACACCGACCCCGGCCCCGAACGCGCCGGCTATTTCTACACGTCGTACCTGTTCGACAACGCGTTTCGCTTCCTGAAGTTCGGTTACGCGAGCGCGATGGGGTGGATTCAGTTGCTGTTGATTCTCGGCCTGACGGCGTTCGTCTTCGCTGTGAGCCGGCGCACCGTCTATTATCGCGGAGCCTGACCGTTGCATTCGGCGCGTCCGATAAGAAACGTCGTGTTGTACGTGGCGCTCGTCGCCATCGCCGGCATGTTTGCGCTGCCGCTGATCTGGATGGTCGCGGTGAGTCTCACGCCGCCGACTGAACTCGCCACAGTCACGTTCCTGCCGCAACACCCGCAGTTTGACGCGTACGGCGATGTGCTGCACTCGGAGTCATTCGACTTCCTGCTCTACGCCCGCAACACGTTGATCCTCGTGGTGCTCAGCCTTTTCGGGACGCTCGCTTGCAGTTCGATCGCGGCGTACGGCTTTTCGCGTATCAGCTTCCCGGGGCGCGATCTGCTCTTCGGTGTTTGCCTCGCGACAATGATGATCCCATTCCCGGTCGTGATGGTGCCACAATACATGCTGTTCAAACAAATCGGCTGGATCGGCACGACGCTGCCGCTGTGGGTGCCGGCGTCATTCGGCCACGCGTTCAACATCTTCCTGCTGCGCCAGTTCTTTATGGGCATCCCGCGTGATCTGGAAGAAAGCGCCATGATCGACGGCTGTTCGCGATGGGCGTGCTTCGTGAAGATCATCCTGCCGCTGGCGACGCCTGCGTTGACGGTCGTGGCGCTGTTCCACACGCTTGCGATCTGGAACGATCTTGTCGCGCCGCTGATCTATCTCGTGCACAAGGAACAGTTCACGCTGTCGCTGGGCCTCCAGTTCTTACAAAGCCGCTCCGGAAACACGCCGTGGAACCAGATGATGGCGGCGGCCACGCTGATCGTGCTGCCGGTGCTGGTGTTGTTCGTAATCGCGCAGCGCGCGTTCATTCGCGGGATCGCCACGACCGGCTTGAAAGAGTAGACGCCAGTGCAAGGTGTTCGCTGACGGTGTGCAACGCCGTTCTAACGCCCGATGCGCACCGCGATCTGCCGGGCCGCGCCGGCGAGTTGCTCGGGCTTCACCAGTGTCCCTTCGATTCGCTTCCCGTCAACGCTGATCTCGATCTGGTCAGCCGCCAGCGCGCCGTCCCGCTCGATGCTGATTGCAAGCCGCGCGCCGCGATAGGGGCGTTGAATCGCCACATGGTCCCAATCCGGCGGCAGGCAAGGCTCGATTCGAAGCCCGTCCCACTCCGGCCGCACGCCCAGCACCCACTCGGCGATCACGCGATGCAGCCACGCCGCCGAACCCGTGTACCAGGTCCACCCGCCGCGTCCGTAGTAGGGCGACAGAGGCCCATCGACGTTGCCCGGCGTGACATATGGCTCCGCCCAATAGCGGTCGGCATCCTTGTTCGCAGGGTTGATAGCGTTGAGCAGACGCGCCACGCTGGCGCTGTCGCGCATCTTGGCGGCGGCGGCGATGGCCCACGTCGCCGCATGCGTGTACACCCCGCCGTTCTCGCGCAGGCCGGGCGCATATCGCGTGATGTAGCCGACTTCCGGCGTTGGATCGTCATAAGCCGGCGCAAGCAGCAGGGCCCCGACATCGTCAAACAGCAGCTCCCGCGCCGAGGCGTAGCACTGCTTGGCGCGATCATCCGGCGCGGTCTCATTCAACAATGCCCATGTCTGGGCGTTCAGGAATATCTTGCCGGCGCGGTTTCGCGCGCTGCCCAGCGTCTCGCCGGAATCCAGCGTCGCCCGAATGTACCACTTGCCGTCCCAGGCGTGCTCGTTGATCGCGTCGATCAGTTTCTGCCGGCGATTGCGGTAATCTGTCGCGCGGGCCGCGTCGCCGCGGCGATCGTGAATCACCGCCCAATCCGCCAACAGACCGGCCAGGAAATGCGCCAACCAGATTGACTCGCCTTT
>JAGQOO010000125.1 GCA_020427345.1 Phycisphaerales bacterium
CGGTCGCCTGTGTACGACGCCGCGTACCCGCCGCCGATGTCGAGCGTGTCGATTGGCGCGCCGGCGCTTTGCAGCGATCGCATGAACTCAATCGCGAATCGTACGGCTCCGGCATACACTTCGAGATCGAGAATGGGCGAACCGATGTGAATGTGTGCGCCGGCCACGGTCACCATCGGCCATTCGCGCATCGCGAGGTCGCGGGCGACATCCGGCGTCACGCCGAATTTCGTGTCCGGTGTGCCGGTGTTGGTGTAGTTGTGCGTGCGCGCGTGGATATCGGGGTTTACGCGGATCGCGACGCGCTGGCGTTTGTTGAGTCGTGTCGCGATTTCGGACAAGCGCGTCAATTCATGCGCCGATTCGACATTGATCATGCCGACGCCCGCTTTGATGCCCATGCTGAGCTCGTCGTCCGATTTGCCGACGCCCGCAAAGACAATCCGCTCCGGGTTCGCGCCCGCCCGCAGCGCCCGAAACAACTCGCCGCCGCTGACCACATCGAAGCCCGCCCCGAGCGACGTCATGTGCCTGAGTACGCCAAGATTGGGACAGCTCTTGACCGCATAGCAAATCAACGGATTGACGGACGCGAACGCCGATCGAATCGTATTGAAACGCTCCGAAAGCGCGGCCGAAGAATAGGCGTAGAGAGGCGAGCCGAATTGCTCGACGAGATCGCGCGCCGGGACGCCGTCGATGTGTAGGCCGGATTCGCCGCCTGGGGCGGGGCGATAGCGGATCGGGTGGTCAGGGCGCATCGGTTTTGGGCGCCGGTTCTGGTGGAATTCCGAGTGCGGTCCGCCGGGCCTGAAACACCTCTTCGGTCATCCACTCCACGCCAAATCTGCCGCCGCTGATAACCAGCACGTTGCGCCCGTTGGCGCCTGAGAGCAGTCGATGTGGCGCAGCGCAGTAACACACCGCGATGTCTACGCGCCGCGCAACGGAGCCGAGGACGTTCCCGGGCAGATACGCGTAGTGCTCGGGCACGAGCACTTCCGGCTCGTCCCGCAACTCAAACAACTCGGCCGGTATCGGTCCGGGGAGCGATTGCTGAATCATCTGGGCGTAGCGCGCCAGACTTCTACGGCAGCGTTTTCCCTGCTGGCGATCGCGTTCGTTCACCGAGATCACGACCATCAGCGCCGAGACAACGGTAATCATGAGAAGCGACTTGATCAGTTTCGAACGGCGATGACGGAGCCGCCGCAGCGCCACGCGCGCCGCCGGTGACGCCTCCGCAACGACTGGCTCGTTGGCGGCGTCGGTCATATCGCGGCCGAGGCTCCGGACTCGCGAGACTCCGCCCGGGTCGCCGGGGTAGCGCGCTCACCGCGCGCCGGTTCCGCCGCGATCGCTTCGGAAGACCGCAATCCCGCGTTCACGATCTCATCATCGGTCTTGGTGATCGAGATGAGCTGCTGGTAGTACTCGTCCGGGAACCGCTCCATACCTTCCACACCGATATGCTCCGGCCACTCGCCGGGTTGATACAGGAATGTGCCGAACAGCACATCCCAGATGGAGAGGATAGAACCATAGTTCGCGTGTTGGCCGCGGGCCTCGGTGGAGTGATGCCACCAATGCAACTCGGGCGAATTGAGAAAGTAGTTCAATGGGCCGATGTACGTTCGCAGGTTGGCGTGATGCCAGAAGCCCTTGAGAATGTCGATCGACGAGTACGCGATGATCACCGTTTCATCGAGACCCATCAGTTGAAACGGCAGAAAGATAACGCCGTTCTTGATGACTCCCTCCAGCACGTGATGTCGAAACACGCTGAGGCAATCCATCTCGATCACCGTGTGGTGAACGCGGTGCACGCGCCACAGCAGATCGCTCTCGTGATACCAGCGGTGAATCCAATACCGCAGAAAATCGTTCGCTACGAAGAACACCGCGAACTGGGCCCACCACGGCCAACCCGTAAACGTCGATGTTGCTCGCGGGAACTGGATCACCAACAGCGCGACACCAATCTTGGTCAACGCCGACAGAACCGGCCCGTTGACAAATGCCGCGATCAGGTCCGCGATGTAGCCACGCCGGGTCACACCCGCCTTGTAGGTCGGATGAACCGGCGCCAGCGGCTCCAGCAGGTGGAAGAGCACCAGCCCGCCAACGAAGACAGAAACGAGAATCACCATGTCGGACGCGTCCTTGTCATCCGCCGGGGTTGTCCACCTTCAGACTAACCCGCCAAGCCGCCGCGAGCCCTCCGCGGCGCCCCATCATCAACGATCGGCAGTCTTTCCGGTTATGTTACGGTCCAGCGTGGTCGCGACAAGATCGGGCGTTCCGGTTTGCGGCGGTTTGCCCCGCCTGTCCGCCCGGCTACGATGGGCAAATCGGCCTTGGGAACGCCAAATGCCTACTCGACGCATTGTCGCGGTCTATCCCGGTTCGTTTGATCCTGTCACGCATGGTCACCTCGATGTGATCCGCCGGGCTTCCAATCTTTTCAACGAGTTGGTTGTCGGCGTCGGGGATAATCCCGACAAAGCGGAGATGTTCACGTCGGACGAGCGCGTCGAAATGGTCGAAGCCCACTGCAAGGACCTGCAAAACGTGCGCGTCCAAGCCTACGACGGTCTGACGATCGACTTTGTCCGCGGCGTCGGCGCCCGCGTCATCGTGCGCGGCATTCGCGACGTCGCCGACCTCAGCGGCGAGCTGCGGCAGGCGAACGTCAATCTGGCCATCGGATCGGTCGAGACGGTATTCCTCCTGACCAGCGACCAGCACGTGCTGACATCGAGCACGTACGACAAGCAGATTTACGAACTCGGGGGCGGCGACCCGGAGAGGCTACGGCGCCTGGTTCCCGACAATGTCGCGCGAAAGTTAGCGGCCAAGCTCGGCAAGCCCGCCAAAGGGAGGCGAAAGAAATGACTCCGCGCAGGTGTACGACGTTAGTGGCGTGTCTGTCATTCTCCGCGATTGCCGCCGCGCAATCCGACGACGGGCTTCAGAAGGCCCGCATGGCCCGCGTCATCGAACGCATCGTGACCGGTTCGGACGCCGAATCCAAGGCCGCCACGGAAAAGCTGATTCGCGAAGCCATCGATCCCGTCGTCGCCGCGATCGGTTCAACCGCCGATCGCCCGATTGAGGAGCAGCTGCGCTTGCGCGCCGCGATCGGGCGAATGCACGCCGCGCTTCGAATCGGCCTGTATCGAGCAAACCTGCCGCCCGAGGATGCCGCACTGTTCGACGATTTTTGCCGCGTGTACCCCGACCTTACATATGAGTTGTTCGACATTTCGTTTCAGGTTCGTATGGCAGCGCTTCGGCGTGTGCCGCTTGAGGCGCGTACCGGCGCGGGCTTGATGATGGCCGCCCGCGTGGACGACGAAGATGAAGATGTCGCATCGGAGGCGGTCGCACTGGCGCTCAAACTTGCGGACCCGGTTGTGGCGCGGGCCCTGTCGCGCTATCTGAAGGACGTCATAGACACGATGAAGGCCGGAGTGTACGGACCGGGCGACCAGGACATCGCCATGACGCTCGCCCTGCTCGCCCATCAGTGCGTTCGCGTGATCGGCAAGTCCCGCGAGAAGGAGCATACGCCGCTATTGCTCGAAGCGATCAGCTACTTTGTCGGCGCGGGACTTTGGAACGCAATGCCATTGGATGAGGCGCTCGGGGCGGTCGGGCAACTGCGAGACCCGCGCGCCGCGCAACTGCTCGCGAACTACGCGTTCAGCAATCGTTTCGTCCGCATGCGACGCCTGAGCGAAGAAGCCAGCGCCACGCAGACATTGGGTGACGTCGCCATGTATGGCGTCATCCTCGCGCTTGACGGCGACCCGGCGGTGTTCGGCTTTGAGCCCACGACGCTCGCCGACGGTTTCCCCGCGTTTCCGAACGACTCGGCCCGCGAGGCCGCCCGGTTGAAGTTCCGCCAATGGCTCGCGGAGAAGGGCATTTCGCCCGGCGACAATCCGGTACCCGAGCCGACCGCCCCGGGCGGCGCGCGAGAACGTCGCATCGTGAATCCGGACAACCCCGCGAATGACCAGCCGTAGTAGTCCTAGCCGCATCCCGATGCGAGCGCTGGGGATAGACATCGGCGGCGGAAAAGTCCGCGCCGGAGCCGGATCGCCGGAAGCGGCTCCTGCGGTCTATGCTACGCCCAAGTCCGCCGAGGAACTGATCGCGCTGATCCGGCGACTGTTCGAGGAGGCCCGCCGCCCGGATTTGCTCGGGGTTGGCGTGCCCGGCGTGCCGGATACGCGCTCCGGCGTCATTCGCAGGTCGGTGAATCTCCCTTGGTTGGAGGGGTTTCCGCTGCGGAAACGTCTTGAGGAAGTCGTCGGTCCGCCCGAAAAGGGGATCAAACACCCCCGGCTTCTGCTGGACAGCGACGTGAACGTTGCGACATGGGCGCAATGGGAGGCGTGCGGGTTCCCCGCGCGTTTCGTCTACCTGTCGATCGGAACCGGAGTTGGTGGCGGCGTAGTGCTAAAGGGCGACGTCGTGCGCCACACAAACGGCGGCGCCGGCCACTTCGGTTTTCTGCTGACTGATCCACGGCAGGACGCGGCGGCGCTTGAGGGCGACGCGCCCGGCTCGCTGTCAGCGTGTGTCGCCGCTTTCTGCCAGGGGCAGCGCGATGTCACAACTCGCCCCTATGCGGCCCGCGCGATTGCGATCGGCGCAGCTCAGATCGCGCGTATCTATGACCCCGATGTCATCGCCGTTGGCGGTGGAGCGCTGGATCACGACGACGCGCTGTTTCCCGAGATCGAGCGCCAAATCCCGCTTTGGCGCGGTGGCGTAGTCGGGTGTCACTATGAAGTGCGCCGGGCGCCGCTGAGTTCCGACCAGGCCGGCGTTACAGGCGCGGTCGCCATGGCACTGCACGCCTGGGAGTTGGCGGTTGGCCATCGATTTCCGCGAAGCGGACATATTGTGGACTGATGCGCATACCCTTGTCAGTTGAAAGGCGGCGCGGTGGGTGGTCGGGCTGCTTGTTTGTCGCCTTCTGCGTCGCCACGTTCGTGGCGATCAATCAGATCGCGGTTCACTGGCGCGACAACAACAGCGACAGTCACCTGTTTGTGTACTACGGCTGGCGTGTGGCGAATGGCGCAGTTCCTTACGTTGACGTATGGGATAACAAGCCGCCGGGCATCTGGATGATTAACGCGATCGGCGTGATGCTGGCGCCGAATGGGCGTTGGAGTGAAGTCCTGGTTTGCGCGCCAGCGCTGATCATATCGGCGCTTTCCGCGATGGCGATTCTTCGCGCGATGGCGTCGTCCGCCGTCGTTTACATCATGGCCGCGCCGGTCTGCCTGGGGTTGACCACGTTGTGGTTTGAATGCGGCGCAGATCGCACCGAAACCTTCGTCGCCGCCTGCGAAACAGCCGCCGTCGCCGCGTACTTCCAGTGGGTCGCCCGGCGACGGCATCGCTGGCTGATCCTGTGCGGTGTTTGTGCCGGACTCGCGCCGTTGTTCAAGCAAAGCGGCTTCGCGGCGATTCTGGCGATTCTCCCGCACTTTGTCTGGCGCCTGCGTCACGGCCGCCGGCGGCGGGCGGCGACTCTTCGCTCGATGGTGACGATCGGCGCCTCGTATGCGGCCCCGTTGGCGGTTTGTGCGGCTTGGCTGGCATGGCGTGGCGCCCTGGAGGCGGCCGGATTCGCTGTGATTACTTTCAACCGCGCGTACTTCGTCGCGAACGAAGCAGGGTGGGGCACGATTCCATGGTCAAAGGTCACGGAGGCCGTCGAGCCTCTGCGGTTTGTCTACGTGCTCGGCGTTGTCGGCTTGATGGCAATGGTCGTTGCGGTCGTTCAGCCTTCCGGAGAAGGCGCCGCCGACGCGCCCTCTACTGAACCGGCGCGTTCGAGTGGATCAGCGTCATCACCGGAGTTTCGGTTAGAAGCGGCCGTCATCCTCGCGTCGTGGCATGTGCTGGCGATGTTGATCGCGCTCGGCGGAGCCGGACGGCTGGCCTATCACTTCGGGCCCGCGCTGCCGCCGTTGCTCATCCTGAGCGCACTACCGTTGACGTGGTTGTGGGGGAATAGTGGCTTGGTCGAGCGACTGCTGGCGCGGCCGACGAGTTTTTTAGCGATCGTAGCGACGTGGGCATGTTTCTGGCCATTGGCGGCGGATCAAGCCGAGCTGTTTTCGCGCGACTGGGCGCAGCGCGGGCGTATCGAGCCGGAAGAAGCACAGGGCGAGGTCGTCCGCGCGAACGCAGCGCCGACGGACACGATGTTCGTGTGGGGATGGAGCCCCGGAACGTACCGGTTTTCGAAGCGGGCCTGCCCCACGCGGTTCGCTACGAACGAGAAAGTCGGCCAGGTCGGCGCCGCCGCGCAATTCACGATCGATGACGCCATCGCCGACATCGAGGCGGCCCCGCCGAGGATCTTCGTAGTATCGAGTCGTGACTGGAATCCCGCGCCGGACGCGCCGCGCCAGCCGTTCTTCGCGTGGGTCGCGGAGCGATATGAGTTGCTGCGTGAGTGTGAGGGAATGCTGATTTTCCGGCGGCGGGACTGAAGCCGCCCGCGCGCGGTTGGTTACAATCCCGCCGCGATGCGGATTTGCCACGTTATCACGCGATTGATCATCGGCGGGGCGCAGGAAAACACCCTGTTGACCTGCGAAGGGCTGCACGCGCTCGGCCATGACGTGACGCTGATCAGCGGTCCGACAACGGGACCGGAGGGCAGCCTGCGCGAGCGCGCGATCGCCGGCGGGTACGCGTTCATCGAAGTCCCTGAACTCGTTCGCGCGGTGAACCCGTGGCTTGACGCTCGCGCCGTGCGCGAGCTTCGTCGTCACTATTCGATTCTCAAGCCGGACATCGTTCACACGCACAGCAGCAAAGCGGGCATCGTCGGTCGCGAAGCCGCCTTCGTCGCCCGTGTGCCGATTGTGGTTCACACGATTCACGGGCAGGGCTTCAATCGAACCCAGCCCGCTCCGATTCGCGCTTTGTACGCGTTTCTCGAACGTCGCGCCGGAAAGCGGACGCACCGCATCATCGGCGTTGCGCAGGCGATGATTGACCAGGCATTGGCGGCGGGCATCGGTCGGCCCGAACGCATGCGGGTCGTCTATTCCGGTATGGACGTCGGGTGTTTCACGCCGAACAAGGCCGCGCGGGCCGCCGCTCGGGCCGCTTGGGGTGTCCGATCCGACGAAGAAGTCGTGATCGGCTCGGTAGCCCGTCTGTTCAGGCGGAAGGGCTACGAGCAGTTGATTCCCATTATGTCGCAAGTCGCTGCCGCTCGGCCAAACGCCCGCTTCGTGTGGGTGGGCGACGGCGCACAACGCGGCGACTACGAAGCCGAATTGAAACGCCTCGGCCTGCGCGACCGCACGACGCTGGTTGGGCTCGTCCGGCCGGACGAGGTTCCCGCGCAAATCGCCGGTTTTGATATTCTCGCGCACGCGTCGCAGTGGGAGGGCCTGCCGCGGGTAGCCCCGCAGGCGTTATTGCTGCGCGTGCCGGTGGTCGCATTTGACATCGACGGCACGCCGGAAGTCGTGATTCCCGGGCAGACTGGTCGCCTGGCGGCACTGAACGATCTCGACGCGTTTTCGCGGGCGTTGATCGATCTGTTCGACGACCCGCGCGAGCGGGCGCGGCTCGGCGCCGCCGGCCGCGAGCGCTGCCTGGAACAGTTCGACGCCCGTCAGATGGTAAGCCAACTGGACGCGATCTACCGCGAGGTGGCCGCCGAACGACGGCTGGGGCGATAATCGCGGCGACGCGAAGGTCGTTACCGCCGTTGCCATTGTGTGCCGTTTGCGTTCAACTATGACGCGGCAAGAGGAGGAGCATCGCGGGATGCCGAATACGAGTTCTGGTGAAGAAGCGACAACGCCGCGCGGCCGCATTCTCGTCGTGGATGACGAGCCGCTGAAGCGCATTACGCTGCAGATCGAGTTGAGCGAGGCCGGCTACGAGGTTTTCGAAGCCGCCGATCCGCACACCGCCGAGCGCATCCTCGCGTCGCGGCCGATCGACATCGTGATCAGTGATGTGCGCATGCCGGGTAAGACCGGGCTCGATTTGCTGGCGCATATCAAGCAGGCGCAGCCGGAAATCGGCGTAATACTGATGACCGCGTACGCGACGATCGACACGGCCGTGCTCGCGATCAAACGCGGCGCCTTTGACTACATCACCAAGCCGTTCACAACGGCCGAATTGCTTGAGCGGATCGCGCGACTTGAAGCGACGCGCCCCGCGGCCCGCGCGGAAGAAGAGCGCGACGAGCAGTTCGGTCGCCTCGTGGCGCGGAATCGGGCGATGCGTCGGCTGTTTGCCCAGTTGCGGGGGGTCGCCGAGACTGATCGCACGCTCCTGATCTGCGGCGAGAGCGGCTGCGGCAAGGAGCTGTTCGCCGAAGCCGTGCATGCCGCCGGCTCACGGGCCGACAAGCCGTTCGTGCGGTTCAGTTGCGCCGCTTTGCAGCCGACGGTGCTGGAGAGCGAGCTGTTTGGCCACGAGCGCGGCGCGTTCACGGGCGCGATTCGCCAGAAGGCCGGCCGTTTTGAACTCGCTGACGGCGGCACGATGTTGCTCGACGAAGTGGACGACATTCCCGCGGAGTTGCAGGTCAAGTTACTGCGCGTGGTCGAGCAACAGGAATTTGAGCGCGTCGGCGGCGAGGAATCGATCAAGGTCGATGTGCGCCTGATCTGCGCGACCAAGCGTGATCTATTGCAGATGACGCGGGAAGGGCGCTTTCGCGAAGACCTGTATTACCGTCTCAACGTCATCAGCGTGAACATTCCGCCGTTGCGGGCCCGGTTGGACGATATTCCGGTCCTGGTCGAGCACTTCGTCGCCAAACACGGGACGCTGGCCGGCGATACCAACGGGCGGTCGATTCGAATCACACCGGAGGCGATGGAGGAGTTGTTACGCCACCATTGGCCGGGCAACGTTCGCGAACTGGAACATGTCGTTGAGCGGGCGCTGGCGTTCTGCGGCGGCGAGGACGTGCGTCCGGAGCACATTCTGCCGCTCACGCCCGATCGCGCCGCGACGACCGACGCCGCTCCGGCCAGCAGTGACAAGCGTGGCCTGACGGAAACCGTGTCGGATATCGAAAAGCGGATGATCGTGATGGCGTTGAAGCAGGCCCGCGGCAATCAGGCCCGTGCGGCGCAAAAGCTCGGCATTCCGCGCACGACACTGCGCGACAAGATGGCGAAGTACCAGATTCCGACCGCGTAATCCGGCCTATTGGCAGCCTTGGGCGTAGTTGGCCAGCAGCGCCGCGAGGTCGGACAAGTCCACGACGCCGTCACGGTTCGCATCCGCCAGATACTCCCAGCGCGGGTTCGGGAACACTGCCCCGAACGCGGCCAGCAGGCCGGCCAGATCAGGCAGGTCATAGAAGCCGTTATCGTCGAAGTCCAGAATGCAAGAAGATGGCGCGATGTTGACCTGTGTCGTGAACGAGAATGGCGTCAATGTCGCGAAATTCAGATCAGTGCCGGATTCCCCGTTGACTTCAAGTGTCGACCCGTAGATCACCGTTACGCGAGCGATGGTGTACGTCCCCGGGTTGTTGTGCGCGGTATCGAACCAGTTGAGCTCGATTCGGTCCGGCATGATAACCTGGGCGCCCGCGAACAACGGCTGACCGAAATTCGGTGGGCGCGTCATGAACGTGTCAAACTCAAG
>JAGQOO010000126.1 GCA_020427345.1 Phycisphaerales bacterium
CCAGTATTCACCGCGCGGAACGACTGCGCCGGTGTCGGAGAATGTCCTTGACGAACTTTGCCTCACTCAACCTGTCCGCGCGTCTGCTCGAAACGCTGGCCGCGCAGGGGTATCACACGCCTACGCCCATTCAGGCACAGGCCATCCCGCCGATTCTCGCCGGGCGCGACCTGCTCGGATGCGCCCAGACCGGAACCGGAAAAACCGCCGCGTTCTCGCTCCCGCTGATCGAGCGGCTGACCGCCGGCGCGCGACACACCGCGAAAGGCGCCAAACGCCGCGCGCGGGCGCTGATCCTCGCCCCGACCCGCGAACTCGCCGCCCAGATCGAAAAAGCCCTGCAAACCTACGGCCAGCGTACCGGCCTGCGCCACGCCATCATCTACGGCGGCGTCAATCAGAACCGCCAGGTGAACCAGCTCCGCTCCGGCGTGGACATCATCGTCGCGACGCCGGGCCGCCTGCTCGATCTGATGGAGCAGGGGCATGTTGACCTGCGCGCGGTCGAGACGTTCGTGCTGGACGAAGCGGACCGCATGCTCGACATGGGCTTCATCCACCCGATTCGCCAGATCGCGCGGCAACTGCCCGAAATCCGCCAGACGCTGCTGTTCAGCGCCACAATGCCGCCGAAGATCCGCGAACTCGCCGACGCGATGCTGCGCGATCCGGTCAGCGTCAGCGTGACGCCGGTCTCTACAACAGCGCCGCTGATCGAGCAGACGCTGTATCACGTGCCGCACGAGCACAAGATCGATCTGCTAACGCGCTTGCTGCGCTGCGAGACGACTGTCCGCACGCTGGTTTTCACCAAGACCAAGCACGCCGCCGACAAACTCGCCAAGCGGCTTGCGTTTGACGGCGTTTCCGCCGGCAGCATCCACGGGAATAAGTCGCAGAGTCAGCGGCAACGGGCGCTCGACGCGTTTCGCTCAGGCCGTTCGCGCGTGCTGGTCGCGACGGATGTCGCCGCCCGCGGGTTGGACGTGGACGGCATCACGCACGTGTTCAACTTCAACCTGCCGATGGAGCCCGAGGCGTACGTCCACCGCATCGGCCGCACCGGCCGCGCCGGCGCAACGGGGCAGGCGATTTCGTTCTGCAGCCGTGACGAGCGCGCCCTGCTGCTGGCGATTGAACGCCTGACCGGCGCACAGATCGCGACCGTGCTGATTCCCGACGAGTTCGGCCTGCCGAATGAAACGCCGGTCGCGGCAAATCGGCCGGCGACGGGGGCGCAGCGCGTCTCGCGCAAACCGCGGAGCGCTCAAGGGGCGTTCGCCGGCAAACGTCCGGCGGCGAAGAACGCGAACAATCAGCACAACAACCGCTTCCGTCGAAACGACTCCGACTCGGAGCAGACGGCCACGCGGGACAGCCGCGGCAAGAACGCCCGCCGGCGGCTGAACGGCCGGGGAAGAGCGCCGGCCCGATCGCGCTAGCGTCTCGATCGAGCTAAGCGCGGTAGCGTGTGCCACTGCCGTCTCGGCAGTGGTTCTGTTGAAGTGCGCCGCGTTCGGGGAGCACTGCCGAGACGGCAGTGGCACGCGCGACGCGAAATCTCCGTTGACGACGGCGCGGAACTGCTTGGGCAATCGCGGCGACTACGCCCGTCGCACCGGCTGGCGCAGCACCGTCTTGCGCTTGTCCGGCGCTACGCGGCGCGCGTCATTCAGATAGATCTCATGGTGCCAGCCGTTCGCGATCAGCCCGTTCGCCGGCAGAAACTCCTCGTGCATGCGGCGAATCGTCGGAACTTCCTCCGCGTTCGGGCCGATGAACATGATCTGCGCGCATAGCCCTTCGGCATACGCCTCCACGCGCAGACTTTCTGGCGGATCGCCCAAACGCGCCCGCGCGGCGGTCACGCCCTCGTCGAATATCTCCGGCGTCAGCCAATCCGGCGTGACCACCATCATCCGCCAGTTCATCTTCTCGCGATTGCCGGCGGCGAAGTCGCGCATGTCATCGGCCCACCACAGCCCTTCGACCGGCGCCTCGACGAAGTCCCTGCCCATCCGATCTTTCGCGATGCGCTTCGCCGGCTGCAACGCCGCGTATAGCCACTTCACCGCGTGGTCCAACGGCGCGCGGTCGACGGCGCCGCGCCCATCGATCATCGCAAACCGCATGTCCGGCACGTCTACCAGCGTGAACTTGTCCGCCAGCGGCAAGTACAGCTCTTTCAATCGGGCTTTTTCGGCATCTGTCATCGGCGTTACTCCTCGTCCAGCCACGGCTTGGTCGCCATGTATGCGTGCGTGCGTGCCACCCATTCCGCTTCTGCCCGCAACTGCCCCTGCGAAAACTCGAACATCGCCTCGACGTAATCCGGCAGCGGCTGTCGCTCGATCTGAATCGCGGCGAGGCGCGCCTGTTCAGCCTTGATCGCTTCACCTCGCGCGGAGAGCGCCTCCAGCGCGCCATCACGAGTCAGCACAGCGAAGTTGATCATGCCCAGCAGCACCGACGAATACGCGCGTTGAAGATCGCGTAATGCCGCGAGCGTCTGCGCCGCCAGCGCCTTTCGACCGGCGGCGGTTGTCGAATACACCTTTCGCGCTTTCGCGCCGGCTTTCGCGCCTGCGGGCTTCTTCGCCAAAATGAGGCCGAGCTTCTCCAGCTTGCCGAGAACGAAGTAGATCGAAGAAAAGCCGATCTGCGTCCATTCGCGCATGCCGCGCTGTTCAATGACGCTGTCGAGCTCATACCCATGCCGCGGCATCTCCGCGACGAGGCCAAGCAACAGCAATTCCGCATCGGTCAGGGCCTTCATATTCTAGTAGTAGAATATGAGGGCCCTGCTTTGTCAAGCCGAACTTTTCCGAAGGCCCGCGCCGCGCCCGTCGGCGACCGGCAGATACCCATTACGGGCTCGCGCGGGTCGAGACCGCCGACGGCGCCGCGTTCTCCAGGAACACGACCTTCGGATTGAACAGCGTCACGGACTCCCCCACGACGCCCAGCCGCGGATCGGCAGTGATCTTTACGGCCGCCTCGGCGTTCAACCCCGGCCGCACCATGACGTACGCGCTGGCCGAAAACAGCTTCGGACTTCCGGGAAGCAGCGCCCCGCCAGCCACGCCGACGCCAACGCCAAACCCCGGTTGCCCGGTCGGAATGTTGTATTCAAAATGCGCCTGCGCCCCCTGCCCGAGCGTGAACTGCAACGTTCCCTCGCGATTCATCGAAACCGACCCGATGCCGAAGAACAACGACCACGGCGTGAACGGAGTAGCGACTCCATCGCCCGGGACGCCGTCGAGCTGGGCGCCGGCGCAACCTGCTTCCAGATCTGCGAGGAAAGTCCAGTTGTCCTTGGTCGAGTTGATCCCGCTGACGATCGCGTCGTTCGCGATATCAGCCTCTTCGGCGATCGCGTCGTTCGCCCGCAACATCCACATCATCGCGGCGATCGACTTTTCCTCGTCGGTCGCGCCGGCGACCTTCGCGATCGCCTTCAGCCGCTTGTCGAGCGCGTCGCGATGGATGCGCGTGACCCCGCGAGCATGCGCCTGCCAGCGCCGAACGTAGCCGGCGAGCTTACCCTGATCCCACTGCGCGACGAATTCATAGTACGGTATCTCGCAGGCGCATTGACTGCTTCCGCCGCTGAACAGGCAGTCATTTAGCTGCTCGGTCCTTTCGCCCAACGCGATGTTCGTGGGGTATCCGCCCGGCCACTCGAAGCTTGCCCGCTCCGCCGGCTCTCCAGTCGCGGAATCAAGAGCCGCCATCAAGTCCGCCGTCATTTTGGCCAGATCCACCGCTTGACCCGCAGCGATCTGCAGATTGGCCCAACCCTGGGATTGGAGAACGCGCTGAGGGGGCGATACTTCGGCGCCGCCGCCGGTCCAGGCCTCTCCCGCTTGCTCAAAACCGCCAAGCGTGAATAGTTCGCTGAGACGCTCACGCGCGGCGGCGTCAGGCCCGCCGTTCCGCATGCATGCGTCCATCAACACACCCGCCGCGCAGCCGTAATCCTCCATACCGGCGTAGCAGAAGCTCAGATTGTTGAGCACTGCGGGATGTTCAGGTGATTGCGCGAGCGCAAACCCAGCCACGTCGCGCGCGGTTTCCAAGGCGCCGCGCTCATTCAGAAAGAACATCAGGTTGACGAGGTGGTCGATCTCCTCCGGATGGAGAAGCGCGGCCTCGAGCGCGCACCAGTACGCCGTTTCAAATGCCGCCGGACCATCTTTGGCGTCTTGCGCGGCGAGCGTGAACATCCACGCGCAAACGGAGAACGCCCAATCACGGCGCGTCGGCTCCACCTGCCATCCCGGCGCATTCGAGTCCGTAGCGGCGAGCGTGTAGATCAAAGCCTGATCGGCATTACCCGCAACCGGGTAACCGGCGACATAGTCCTCGACCTGCGCGCGAAAGTCGCCGCGCACCTTGTTTCGCGCCTCGTCACGCAGGGCGGTCAACCGCTGGATGAGCGTCTCTTTGCTCGGCGCATCCGGACGCGGACAATCGACCAGCCTCTCATAAAACGGCTTTGCGGGACCGGCAGCCGTGGGCTTGTCGATCGGGTTGTCAATCGGCATGCCCGTCAGCGTATCCGTGGGCCGACCCGCGGGTATGTCGGTATCGAGGTCGGGAAGACACCCGAGCGGGGCGGCCGTCACAACGAGCATGGAAGCGAGTGCCCAAGGTCGCATCGTCAGTCTGAGGCGCATGGCGTTCTCCAAAACCGGGGCTGTGGCCGGGCATTCAGGGCCCCGCCAATTCACCAAGCGCCGTCCGCGTCTGCGCGTCACGTCGGCGCCAAGGTGCTCGGTTGCCCATCCCCCAAAAACACCCCTCCCGTACTCAAAATCGCCTTGCAATATACCGATCAAAACCCTAACATTCGCTCAGGGATGTGGCAATGGCGGGTTCTCAGGCAATCAGTCTCGCCGCGCTGCGCCAGAAGCTGGCGCGGGTCGGGCAAACGCCGGTCGGTGAGCGATCGCTGACGCGGCAGCCGGTCGGGCGGCGTGTCGCGACCGACTGGCCGCCGATCGACGCGCTGCTGCAAGGCGGGCTCGAGGCGCATGCCGTACACGAGTGGATTCGCGCGCCGGCGCACTCGCCGCATCCGGCCGCGATGCCGCCATTCGCGATTCTGACGCACCTCGCGCGGCAGGCGCTGCGACAAGCGTCCCCGATTGCCCAGGCCGTCTGGGTCGGCTGTCGGCCCGACCCGGCGGCGCTGGCGCTCGGCGCGGAAAACCTGCTTGATCGCAGCCTGTTCATCGCGATCAGCCGGCGCGACCAGCGCCTCGCCGCGCTGGACCTGGCGATTCGCTGCGACTCGATCGAAGTGATCATCGCGGACGGGCAGGGATTTCAACTGCTCGATACGCAGCGGCTCAACCTGCTGGCTCGCGCGCACGGCGTCATGCTGCTGCTGGCGCGGCCGAGCCGCGATCGGCACGAACTCTCCGCCGCCCAGACACGCTGGCAGGTGGCGACGGAGCCGGGCGAAACCGACGCGGCGATCGCGCAACCGCGCTGGCGCATCGAACTACTGCGCAGCCGCGGCGTCATCTCAACGGAGGAGCGCCCGAACTGGGCGCTGGAGCTGGATCGTGAGACGGGTGTTGTCGGTCTACATACCGGATTGGGCGCTGCGCTGCGCGAAACGACGCCAAAGCCGGCCGCGGCCGCGTCGTGAATGCGAACGCGCACCGGGCGACGAATCCGCGCCGACGCTGCTGCTGCGCGAAACGCCGCGCGGCGTGTTTGTGGCGGATTGCTGCGCGATAGCGCGGCGTGTCGGCGTGCGACCGGACATCGGCGTGGAGCAGGCGCGGGCGATGCTCTCCCCCGCCGACATCGTCGAATTGCCGGATGATCCGGACGATGATCGCCGCCGCCTGAACGCGCTGGCCCGCTGGTCGCTGCGCTATACGCCGCTGACGCAGACCGATCCGCCGGATGGGTTGACGCTGGATATCAGCGGCTGCGCGCACCTGCTCGGCGGCGAAAGCGGCTTGATCGCGGATTTGCTGCGCCGATTGCGCCAGTTCGGCATTGTCGCGCGCGTCGGCGTGGGTCCAACGCCGGGCGCCGCGTGGGCATTGGCGCGATTCACGCGGCAGCGCGCCCCGCGATTGTCCGAGGAAGAATTCGAAGCCGCGCTGAACGCGATGCCCATCGCCGCGCTGCATATCGATACGGATACCGAAGCGGCGTTGTGCGAAGTCGGACTGGATACAATCGCCGCGTTGCGGGCCGTGCCGCGCGATTCACTGCGTCAGCGTTTCGGCGCCGAACTGCTGTGGCGCATCGATGAGGTGTTCGCCGTTCACACGCCGCGGGTCGCCGCGCTGCCGGCGCCCGAAGCGCCGCGCGTCGAGCATATTTTCGACGGGCCGATCCGCCACTTTGAAATCGTGACGCACGTCACGCGCGACCTGGCCGCGCGCCTGTTGGCGTCTTTGGGCGAACAGCGCGTCGGCGTGCTGGATTTGTGCTGCCGACTGACGCGCTGCGACGACACGCCGCTCGATATCGCGCTGGCGTTCAGCCAGCCGACGGCGCGTTTTGATCATGTGTGGCGATTGTTGTACACGCGGCTGGAACGGGCGCAACTCGGCTTCGGCGTGGAGGCGATCACGCTCGACGCGCGGCGGACACAGGCGCTGCGCGACGCGCAGCCGGCGTTCTGGCTGGATGTCGCCGGCGCGATGCGCGAGCGCGGTCAGCAGGCGCTCGGCGAGTTTGTCGACCATTGCCGCGAACGATTCGGCGCGGCGAATGTGCGCCGCTTTCGTGCCATCGAAACGCACGTCCCCGAACACGTGTTTCAGACCATCACGGCGGCGGATGCGCATTTCAACACGATCGGCGAACCGCAAGGCGCTGAGCCTCAAGCCGGACAAGCGCGACCGGCGCGGCGGCGATCCGCGCGAAAAGGAAAAACCGGCGCGCTGGCGAGCGAATGTCGCGCGATCCCCAACGATCGCCCGACGGCGATGTTCGATCCGCCCGAACCGGCGCAGGTGATGTCCGTCACGCCGGACGGCCCGCCGATCTGGCTGCGTTGGCGGGGGGTGGAGTGTCGCGTGCGCGGGGCCAGCCGCGCGGCGCGGGTGCGTTTTCCGTGGTGGAATGACGCGCTCAAAGGCGGCGGTCGCGACTATTACCGCGTGCAGGACCAAGACGGGCGCTGGCTGTGGGTGTTTCACGCGCATCGATTGAACACATGGTTCGTGCACGGCGAATGGGCGTGAGCGATGCCGGAAGTCCGCGAGCGAAAAGCCCACGACCACCCGCTGCGCCAGCGCCCGAGCGACACGCCGTCTCCGCCGCGCGCCATCGGCGATTACGCCGAGCTCGCCGTCACCAGCAATTTCACGTTCCTCACCGGCGGCAGTCATCCGGATGAGTTCGTGCGGCATGCCGCGGCGCTGGGCTACGCCGCTATCGGCGTGACGGATCGCAACACGCTCGCCGGCGTGGTGCGGGCGCATGTCACCGCCAAAGAAGTGGGCATGCCGTTTCGCGTCGGTTGCCGGCTGCGCTTGCTGAACGCGGACGGCGTCGACGTGCTGGTCTATCCCACCAGTCGCGCGGCGTATGGCGGATTATGCCGCCTGCTGACCATCGGCAAGCGCCGCGCTACCAAAGGCGAGTGCGATATCACACTGGACGATCTCGCGCAATATCAGGACGGCCTGCTCGCGATCGCGGTGCCGCCGAACTCCACCACCCGCGCGGACATCACCGCGCCGCTGCGCCGTCTGCGCGACATGTTTGATGATGACCGATTGTCGCTGGCGCTGACACGGCGTTACGACCCGCATGATGACCGCGATGAGCGACTGACGCGCGAATACGCGAAGCAATGGAATATTCCGCTCGTCGTCGTCAATGACGCGCATTATCACACGCCACGACGACGCCCGTTGCAGGACGTGCTCACCTGCATCCGACATCGTTGCACGCTCGCCGAAGCGGGCTATCGGCTGCTGGTGAACAGCGAGCGCCACCTCAAGTCGCCCGATGAAATGCGGCGGCTGTTTGCGCATGCGCCTAACGCGCTGCGCCGCACGCGCGATATCGCCGATCGCGCCGCCGGTTTTTCGCTTGATCAGTTGCGCTATGAATATCCGGATGAATTGTGCCCGTCCGGCGCGACGCCGATGCGGCGATTGACGGAACTGACATGGCGCGGCGCCGCGTTGCGTTATCCAAAGGGCGTTCCGGAATCGGTGCGCAAGCAGATTGAACATGAACTGCGTCTGGTCGACGAGTTGCAGTATGCGCCATACTTCCTGACGGTGCAGGACCTGGTGCGATTCGCGCGCGGTCGCGGCATTTTGTGCCAGGGGCGCGGCGCCGCCGCCAATTCCGCGGTGTGCTTCTGCCTAGGCGTCACGTCAGTCGATCCTGACCGCATCAACATCCTTTTTGAGCGTTTTGTGTCGCGCGAGCGGGCCGAACCGCCTGATATCGACATCGACTTCGAGCACGAACGCCGCGAAGAGGTCATTCAATATCTATATCGCCGTTATGGTCGTGAACGCGCCGGCTTGACGGCGACGGTCATCAGCTATCGACGGCGCAGCGCCATTCGCGAAGTCGGCAAGGCGCTCGGACTGTCGCTCGACGCGATCGATCGCCTTGCGAAACGCAGCCGCGGCTGGGCGGATCGTGTGTTTGAAGGTGACGCGGGCGAAGCGCTCAGCAATCTCGACGAACTCGGCTTTGACGCGCGCAATCCGACGATGCGGCGACTGGTGGCGCTGGCGAGCGAGATCAGCGGGTTTCCGCGACATCTGTCGCAGCATGTCGGCGGCTTCGTCATCACGCGCGGCCGGCTCGACATGCTCGTGCCGATCGAAAACGCCGCCATGCCCGATCGCACGACAATCGAATGGGACAAGGACGACATCGAGGCGCTTGGCATCTTGAAAGTCGACGTGCTCGGCCTCGGCATGCTGACGTGTCTGCGAAAGAGCTTTGAACTGATCGAGCGGCATCATCAGCATCCGCTGACCCTCGCCACCATTCCCGCCGAAGACCCTGAGGTGTACGACATGGTGTCGCGCGCGGACACGGTCGGCGTGTTTCAGATCGAATCGCGCGCGCAGATGACGATGCTGCCGCGGTTGAAGCCGCGCTGTTTCTACGATCTCGTCATCGAAGTCGCCATCGTGCGGCCGGGGCCGATCGTCGGCAACATGGTGCATCCGTATCTGCGCCGCCGCAACGGCGAAGAAACCGTCACATACCCGACCAAAGCGGTGGAAGAAGTGCTGAAACGCACGCTCGGCGTGCCGCTGTTTCAGGAACAGGCGATGGCGCTGGCGATTGTCGCCGCCGGTTTTACACCGGGCGAGGCCGAAGCGCTGCGCCGCGTCATTACGGCATGGAAGAGCAAAGAGGCGATCGCCCGCTATCGCAAGCGGTTTATCGATGGCATGCTCGCGAACGGCTATGAACAGGCGTTTGTCGATCAGTGTTTCGAACGGCTCAAGGGCTTCAGCGAATACGGCTTTCCCGAATCACACGCGGCGAGTTTTGCGCTGCTTGTGTACGCG
>JAGQOO010000127.1 GCA_020427345.1 Phycisphaerales bacterium
GCTGAAACGCGAATACGTGGCCGCGATCGAATCCGCCGCCCGCAGTTCCGCGCAGAGCGGGCCGCTCGGTTCATATCCGCTGATCAACGTTCGCGCGGTGCTGACGAACGCCGAGGAGCATCCTACCGATTCGACAGAAGTCGCGTTCGAGACTGCGACCTCGCTGGCCGTGAATCATGCGCTTGAAAAGGCGGCTCCGGTGCTGCTTGAGCCGATCATGAAGGTCGAAGTCGTCACGCCGGACGAATATTTCGGCGCGATCAACAGCGACATGATGAGCCGCCGAGCGACAATCACCGGCACACACATGCGCGGCCAGAACCAGGTCGTCGACTGCGAAGCGCCATTGTCGGCAATGTTCGGCTACGCGACGGCCGTGCGGTCGCTGTCGCAGGGTCGCGCGTCGTACTCGATGGAGCCGTGCCGCTATGAGGCGATGCCGCCGCAGTTGGCGCAGAAGGTGCTCGGCGTGATGTAGAAGCGTTGTCGGCGCGAATCACGAACATCCAAAAGGAGAAGTCATGTCCTTGAAGATCACGTTTCTCGGCCATTCGGGGTTTCTGTTTGAAGGCGGCGGCGCGCGGGTCGTGGTCGATCCGTTCCTCACCGGGAATCCCGCCGCGAAGCACAAACCGTCCGACCTCAAGTGCCAGTATGTGGCGATTACGCATGGCCATGCCGACCACGTTGGCGACGCCGCCGACATCGCAAAGGCGAATGACGCGACACTGATCGCAAACTACGAGATTTGCGATCATCTCGCGCGAAAGGGCGTCAAAAAGACCGACCCCGGCAACATCGGCGGCGCGATCCAGACGAGTTTCGGCTCCATCGCGTTCACGCCAGCGTTTCATTCGTCGAGCTACGAGGGCACGTACATGGGCATGCCCGGCGGCCTCGTGCTGAAATTTCCAGAGGCGACGGTCTATCACCTCGGCGACACCTCGTTGTTCAGCGATCTGAAGCTGATGGGCGAACTCTACAAGCCGGACATCGCGATCATCCCGGTCGGCGACCGCTTCACCATGAACCCGACGCACGGCGCCACGGCGGCGCAGTGGATTCGTCCGAAGGTCGCGATTCCATGCCACTACGCGACATTCCCGATGTTGACGAGCGACATCTCGGCGTTTCAGCCGCAAGGCGTCGAGACGCGCGTCATCAAGCCGGGTGAATGTTGGGAGTATGCGTAGCAGGCGATCCGGCCCGACTCAAGTGGGCGGCGAGCCAGCGCCAAGCCCAACCCAGGTCACTCGTCTCGCAGCCGCCCGTCAACGAGGTTGAGAGTCCGGTCCGCCCGGTCGGCAACGGCCTTGTCGTGTGTGACCATCACAATCGTCTGGCCATCGCCGTGGAGTCCAAGCAGAAGGTCGAGAATCCCGGCGCCGGATTCGCGGTCGAGATTGCCGGTCGGCTCATCCGCAAGCAGGATTGCCGGCTGATGAACCAAAGCCCGCGCCAGCGCGACACGCTGACGCTCGCCGCCGGAAAGCTCGTTGGGCCGATGGCGAATTCGCGCCGACAGTCCGACGCGATCAATGATCGCCAGCGCTCGTTTACGAGCGTCGCCGCGCCGCGCCAACCAACCGGCAATCGGCGTGCGGATCATCTCGGTGATCAGCACGTTCTCCAACACGGTGAGCTCGGGGAGCAGGTGATAGAATTGAAAGACGAACCCGAACTGATTTCGCCGGAATCGCACACGGCGTCGTTCAGAGCCCGCGCCGAATACGTCCTGCCCGTCGAATTCGACCTTGCCGGCCTGTGCGGTGTCCAAGGCGCCCAGAATGTGCAGCAGCGTGCTCTTGCCGCTGCCGGATCGCCCCATGATCGCGACGAATTCGCCGCGCTTCACGTGCAGACTGCACGCCTTCAGCACGTCGAGCCGGCTCGGCCCCATCTGGTAGTGCTTCGAAACGCCGGTCGCGATGAGGAGCGGCTTGTCGCTGGTCGCGTTACTCATCGCGCAGCGCCTCGACCGGCTGCATGCGTCCCGCCCGCCACGCCGCCGCTACCGAGCCAACGGTCGCCGCGAGAACGCCGATGGCATTCACGCCGATCAGGTCAGAAGTCGCGACGCGGCTGGGAATGCGGTCAAACGAATACACCTGCATGTCCCAAACGCGCCATGCCGGGTTGATTGCGATCAGCGCGTCCTGAATCTCGTTGATATTGCTGACGAACCAGACGCCGAAGGCGCTACCGAGCGCGCAGCCGACGACGCCGACCGCAAGCCCATACAACACCCAGACCGCCGCGACGCCGACGGACGAGCCGCCGATGGCCTTGATGATGCCGATGTCGCGCGTCTTCTGAAGCACGATCATGTACAGAATGCACAGCACCAGCGCGACGGCGACCAGCGAAATGATGCCGAACAGGATCGTCATCAGCGCCTTCTCCTTCTGCACCGGGCCGATGATGTGCGCCTGCTGGCGTTGCCAGGTGACGGCCTGCACACGCGCGATCAGATCACGATCGATCGGGCGAAGCTCGCGCTTCGGGTCTTCGAGGTACGACAGATACAGGTCTTCCATTCGCTGGGCGAGCGCCTCGGTATCGGCGCCGTCAATCGTTTTGATCTGTATCTGCGAACACCGTGCGGGGATCACGTCGCCGTCAACGCCTTTGCCCTCGTCCATCAACAGCAACTGCTGCATCAGCCCGAAGTCGACGTACACGTGCTGCGAATCGATCTCATAAATGCCGGTCCGCGAGTCATCCGCATAACGAAACTGTCGCTTGATCGGCGTGGGATCGACGTTGCCGACCTCGGTGATCGGAACCATCGTGAGCCGCACAACTTCGCCGAGCGGAATGAACCGCTCATACCGCCCGTCGCGCTGCCGCTCGGCGATCAGATCGCGGCCCAGGATGACACCGGGCAGGGTGTCGCCCTCATAGCCCGGCGGATTGCGCATCTCGGCCAATTCAAACAACCCGGGGATCGGCGGCTGGCCGTAGTGCGTCCGGCTGTCATCGACCAGATCGGGCACGGAGTCGGTATCGGTAAGCGGCTGCCCCGTCTGTTCGCGATGCACCTGATCCGCGTGCGACAGCGCGCTGCGATACGGCTCAGGCAGCTCACGCATCATGAACTCGTCGCCCTCGGGCGATTTCACCGGCGGCGCATCGGGATCAAACCCCAGCACGGCCTGTTGCTGGTCGCCAAACCGCGTTGTGCCCGGATAGAACTTCTCGTAGAACAGCGACGCCTTGAACGCGTTTACTTCAAATACTTCCTCCAGCCGGATCCCGACTATTCTCACTGTGCCGTTATACGTCTTGCCAATCTGAAACAGTCCGTAGCTATACAGCACGGGCGTTGCTTTCACGACCTCCGGCCATTTCTCGATTTCCGTGATGAACTCGTCGTATAGCGGGAAGCCGGAATTGGTGTGGTTGTCGACGATAATGTCGCCGAGCAGCCCGCGCGAGCGCTGCATGACCTGCTCCAGCCAGCCGCCCATCACGCTGAGCACGATCAGTACCATCGCCACGCACAGCGTGACCGCGCCGATCGCGAAAAAAGCGATCCGCCGCTTGCGGAGGTAGCGAAGCGTCAGGAAGAGCTTGTACAAGCGTTACTCGGGTCCAGCCTTAGCGTCATCGGTGAGACCCAATTCATCTCGAGCTTGGACGTTGATAACCCTCTGAAGCGGGAACAGAATCACGTCGCGAATACTCTGGCTCCCCGTCAGCAGCATGACCACGCGGTCGATCCCGATGCCCAATCCGCCCGCCGGCGGCATACCGTATTCGAGCGCCTCGATGAAGTCTTCGTCCATCACGGCCATGGTTTCGTCGCCCTCGCCGCGCAGCGCCGATCGCTCGAGATTCTCACGCTGCACCGCCGGATCGTTCAGTTCGGTATAAGCGTTTCCGACCTCCATGCCGTTGACGTACAGCTCGAACCGCAGCGCGATGCTCGCGTCGTTCGGATCGCGCCGCGTCAGCGGGCAAAGCGGGGCGGGGTAGTCGCAGACGAACGTCGGGTTGACGAGCTTGTCTTCAACATGATGCTCGAACAGGGCCCCGACGACCACGGCGTCATCCCACTTCGCCTCTTCCCAGCCGAGCGATCGCGCCTTCTCGCGCGCGGCGGCGATGTCGCTCATCGGGAAGCCCACATGCTGCTGGAACAGGTCGGCGTACTTCAGTCGCGGCCATGGGCGCGTGTAGTCGATTTCGCGCTCGCCAAACTTGATTTTCGTCGATCCGATCACATGTTCCGCCGCGCCGCCGATCAGTTCCTCGGTGATGTCCATCATGTCGTGATAGTCGCCGTATGACTGGTACAACTCGAGCATCGTAAACTCGGGATTGTGCCGCGGGCTGATGCCCTCGTTCCGCAAACACCGCGCGAACTCGTACACGCGCTCAATCCCGCCGACCATGCACCGCTTGAGGTACAACTCCGGCGAAATCCGCATGTACAACTGCATGTCGAGCGTGTTGTGTTGCGTCACGAACGGCCGCGCCGCGGCGCCGCCATAGATCGGCTGCAGCACCGGCGTATCGACTTCGATAAACCCGCGTTCGTGCAGCACGTCGCGCATATGCCGCACGATCTTCGCCCGCGCCAGGAACACGTCGCGCGATTCCGGGTTCGCGAACAGGTCCACATACCGCTTGCGGTAGCGCGTCTCCACATCCGTCAACCCGTGGAACTTCTCCGGCGGCGGGCGCAGGCACTTGCTCAGAATCCGCAAATCCGTCAGCCACAACGTCAACTCGCCGGTCTTCGTGCGGCCGAGCCGGCCCTCCGCGCCGATCACGTCGCCGAGGTCGAGCAGCTTGGCCACCTTCCAGCCGACGGCGCCGCCTTCCGCGTCAACCGCGCCGGCGATCATCTTTTTGCTGACGCCGAGTTGCAGATCGCCGCTGGAATCGCGCAGCGTCATGAATATCAAGCTGCCGATATCGCGGTGGAGAATCAGCCGCCCGGCGACGCGATATGTCGTCGCGCCCTCGGGTTGAATCTCGCCGTCGGGGAGATTCTGGGTTTCCGCCGCCGCGCGAACGTCGGCGGTCGATGAAACCTCGGTAAACCGCCAGCCATACGGGTCCACGCCTTGGGCCCGCAGCTTGTCCAGCTTGTTCTTACGATCGGAAATCTGGTCGCTCATGGCGGCGTACTATATCGCCATGAGCGACCGGCGCGGTCGAAATCAGTATCCGGGCAGGTGAGCTTCCCACGATCGCGTGAAATAGACTTTCACGTCCTCGCCTTCTGCGTGCAGTTCGAAGTAGCCCGTCTTGGCCTGGCCCTCAGCGGAGTTCGAATTGGCCTCGAATTGCTCGCGGGCGGCGAACAGATCATCTCGCTTTTCCAGCGTCCCGCGGTGCGGATAGACGTAGCCGATGCCGCCATTAGGCGCCTCATTCCGAACCGCTTCGGCGATGATGGCCCGGCGGACCGTCCACGTGCCGCGATAATCGCGATTCAGCCCGACGCGTTGCACGTATCTCCGACCATCGAGCAGGTTCATCGGTCGGCCGTCGAAGTGCACATAGTTGCTGACGGCCGGGTCGAACACGCCGCCGCTGTTGGCGGCCGGGTTGCGGTCGTAGGGGATGCCGGTTCCGATCGCGCCTGCCGAACTGAACGTGTATGTCATCTTCCAGCTACCATCGCCGACGTTGTTCGGAAATCCGGCAACCGCCGACGGGCACACCCAGCTGTCCGGGTTCACATACGGCTTCAGCACGACGCCGACGGTCGTGCGGTAATGCTCGTCAAACGGGTCCGCCGTCGGATCGGTCAGATTGACATCCTCGGCAAACGGCATTCGGTCGCGATTCTCGAGCCCATAGGTGAGCACGCCGGTCCAGATGTTACGGATGTTGTTGCGGCAATACACCTGCTTGGCGCGCTCGCGCGCCCCGTGCAGCGCCGGCAGCAACATCGACATCAGGATCGCGATGATCGCCACGACCACGAGCAATTCGATCAACGTAAACGCGCCCTGTACGCCGGAACGCGACTTCAGCGGCTGATGGATAGCGTTTCGCATGACTTACCTTTCCGGCCAGTCGATCGGCGGCGGGCAGGCGACGCCGCAAGATTCGCGGCGCCGCCAGTGTTCCCACCACACACGATCTATCCGCAATCACCTGCGCCAAACTCCGCCAACAGACCCGCAAGATCGGGCAATCCGACTTCGCCGTCGCCGGTGATGTCTCCGTCGGCGAACGACGCGCCGGTCGCGCCGAAGTGGCTCAGCAATCCCGCGAGGTCCGACAAATCCACGCAGCCGTCACCGTTGATGTCGGCGGCCGGCCCGAGGCGAATCTCCAGCTTGCCCGCCTTGGCGAGCGGATCGAGCGTCAGGCCTTCTTTCGTAAAGAACACGGGAAACGCCGACGTCGAGCCCATCTGCACGGTGTTCGCCATTCCCGCGACAACCACGAACACGCGACCCGCCGCAAGCTGCTCCTGGAAATAGCGGCGCACGCGCCCGTCCGATTGTGTCAGATCAATGTCGAACACAACGTCGAAGGGGATTGTTTGAGCGCCGGGCGTATAGCCGATCGGCTCGCCGATCGCCCAAGGCGTCGGCGTGAAACTCGTCACGCCGAGGGGGCCGTTGAAATTCCCGCGTACGCTGTCTTCGCAATGCAGCATCGCCCCATTCGGGTCGAACACGAACGGGAACGGGTCGCGCGCCGCCGACGGGCTGTTGATCGAGCCGATGTAGGCGCTTGTTTCCGTATAGGTCGACGCGGTGTACGTCGGTCCGAAGCCGACGCCGAACATCTCGATCGGCCGGCCCGGATCGTCGTCATTGCTCTCGCCGTCCGTGTCGTTCGGCTCACCGCGCGGAATGCCGTCGCCATTGACCATTCCGTCAAAGTTCACGTCAAACGTGAACCACTCGTCGACCGTCATATCCACCGGCCAATCCGGACCGTCGAACCAATCCGCCGTCAGCGTGACGCGAATCGACTGAATCGCGTAAGTGTTGGGATCCGCGCCGGTTGGAATCTGCCCTCCGGTGTCCCACGCCAATAGCGGCTCGCCGTCCCGATCGTTGAAGCCCGCAACGCCCGTCGCGCCGAATGTGCTGAAAATCGGGCGACGGCCGGGCGTGCCGTTGAACGGATAGTGCCAGCGATCAATCGCCGGCGTGTTGAACGCAAACTGCTGCGCCGCGGCGAACTGGCCCGCGCTCAGTGTCACAAACAGCGCCAGAACAATAAGCGACTGCCGCATTTATGCGCCCCCCCGGCGGCGAACGAGCGCCGCCGCCGCGAGACCGACCAGCGCCAGAGCGCTCGGCTCCGGCGTGATGGTGGCGTTGTCAAAGTCGAACTCGAACGTATTCGTGTTCCCGGACAAAGCGCCCGCCATCACGCCCAACTGGATGCGGGCGATGTTGCTGAAAACGGTGTTGAAGTTGGACGTTTCGAACGAAACAAACTGCGGGTTCAGCTCGTCAATCGCGATCGTCACCGTCGTCCAGGTATTCGGCAGCACCGGAATGAACCCGACGCCGATCGCGCCAGGGAAGCCCGCCTGCGAAACGAAGCGGGCAAAGAAGTTCACCGGCGCCGGGCTATTGTGGCGAACGTCAAAACTGAACGACGTGACGCCGTCGGCGATCCAGTTGCCGACAAACGCGTCGCCGCTCGAATCGAAACCGCCGTTCGCCCGCACGAGCGTCAACGGCGTATTCGGATCAGTGCCGTCAAAGGCGCTGCTTTCCGAGATGTAGCCGCCCGCGTTCCAGGTCGCGACGGCGGCGTTGTTGAAGTTCCGCCAGGCGGCCGCGTCGGTATCAAACGTCTCGGTGTAAGGGAGCGTTGTCGCCCCGGCGGTCATCGAAAACCCAAAAGCGCCGATGAAAGCAACGGTGGCGCGAATCCGCGCGTGAGTAAGGGTCTGCATTGCGTCTTCCTCCAGAGGCCTCGGCGGCCTTTCTTTCCCATCCCATCACGCGACGGCGGCGAGCGCGCCAAGCGCCCGCGCAGGTAACGACCGCGCGTGAAGTACCGGCATGCGGCGCTCAAAACGCCGTCATGCTCGCCGTGATTGTCGAGGGATTAGGCGGGTTCTGGAGGATCGCGATGAAGTGACAGGCTGCGCGCGATCAGACGCAGTTTCAGATCGACAACGTCGCCGATACGCGGCGGAACAACGCCGGCGCGCGACGGATTGGAAGCCGGCTCGTGCGACCGCCGATCGACGGTTCGCCGCGTCAGCAGTCGCCAGGCCACGAAGCCGGTCGTGGTGACCCACGCCACCGTTTGGGCCGGCTGATCCAGCAGGGAGGAGCCGGTGAGCTCGCGGTGTGCGACATCGGCGTGCAACAGCGCGACGATGATGGCGAAGCGCGTCTTGGCCCGGTTGTTCAGCGAGACGCGCAGCCAAGGCGCGTCCGCCACTTTCAGGGCGAACAGAGCGAGCGTCGCCAGCAGGAACAGGAACCGCGGCAATGCGCTGGCGTCGCCCGGAATCGCGGCATACGCGCCCAGCAACGCCGGAATATGGCCGACCGCGAGCGTGAGCCAGACGCAGCGGGCGGTCCAATGGACCACGCCCCGACGGGGAGGCTCAACCCGGGATGTCAGCGTCGCGTTCACGATTGACTCATCAAACAAACAACGGGTTTCTCTGTCAAACGACGAACCAGCCGATTTCTTATCCGGCACTCTAATACAGACCCCGCCGCCTGCCCATTTGATCGGCAATTTCCAATTGCTTCACGCAAAATGAAAACAGGCCCCCGCCAGAGAAAGGCAGGGGCCCGGTATTGCCTGAGAAAGCAACCTCCGCCGCGGCTTAGGTCGCGTCGGCGCCGGCGCCGGCCAGTTCCTTCGTCGGCGCGTCCTGCCCGACGAATTCCAACTTCCGCTCGTCGCCTTCGCCCACAGCATTCACCTGAATCACGCCCTTGCCCTCGAACTTGCCGCGCAGCAGCAGTTCGCTCAGGGCGTCCTCGACCTGGGTGGACAGCGTGCGGCGGAGCGGTCGGGCGCCGAATTTCTCGTCCGTGCCCTTCTCCAGCAGGAACTCCTTCGCCTCGGCGGCGACTTCCAGCTTGAGCCCGTGCTCGGCCAGCCGCGTTTCGACCTTCTTCAGCTCGAGGTCGAGGATGCCAATCAGGTCGGCGTGGCCCAGCTTGTGGAAGACCACGACTTCGTCGAGCCGGTTGATGAACTCCGGACGGAAGAAACGCTCCAGTTCGGAGACCAGCATTTCCTTCATCTTCTCGTAGTTCACATCGTCGTCGCGCTTCATGAAGCCGAACGGATCCTGGCTCATGATGCGGTCGGCGCCGATGTTGCTGGTCATGATCATGATCGTGTTCTTGAAGTCCACATTGCGACCGAACGAGTCAGTCAAGCGGCCTTCTTCCATGATCTGAAGCAGCATATTAAACACGTCCGGATGCGCCTTCTCGATTTCGTCGAGCAGCACGACCGAGTACGGACGACGACGGACACGCTCCGTCAACTGGCCACCCTCCTCGTAACCGACGTATCCCGGAGGCGCGCCGATCAGTCGACTGACG
>JAGQOO010000128.1 GCA_020427345.1 Phycisphaerales bacterium
GTAGCACTATCAGCTTCAAAGAATTCTCAAGGAAGGAGAGGGAGCAATGGGGAAGGGGACTGTCCGGTTTCTCGCCGGATTGGGCGTCGCTGGGCTAATCGCCTCGGTGGCGTCAGCGGGATTCTCGGAGAACTTTTTCGAGATTGAAGCTTCGAACTCGAGTGGCACGGGGACGTGGCACGTCTCGTCGACGGATGCGTCGATTACGTACGATCCAAATGTCGGCGGCTACACGTGGTTCTCCAGCGGCCCGATCAACATCATGGACGGGCCGACGCTCATCGCGACGCTGAATTACGCGGGCGTCACGGTCATTGAAGATCCGCAGATCAACCTGTTCTTCGGTGTCCAGGCGGGCGCCGTGGATACGACTTTCACCGTTCGGTCGACTGAGCTTTCGTTCCCGACGATTGCCAGTCCAGTTGGAGAAGCGTCGGCCGGGCTGGCCCTGACGGGCGCCACGGGTGGTCACGGTATCGCGACCAACGACGGCAATGACATCTATCTCGCGCAGTACAACGGCTTGGTTCCGGCTGGCACCGACTTTACGAGCTTCCACTCGATGATCGAAACGCCCGTCGGTGACACGAACACGGACGTGTCCGCGGGTATCGGCCCGACGCCAATTGGTGTGCCCGTGTCGAGCATGAGCGCGCAGTTCCAGTTCACGCTGTCGGCCGGTGACATCCTTGGTGGCACCAGCACGTACGTCATCACCCCGGAGCCCGGGGCTCTGGCTTGCGTCGGGTTGGCGGCAATCGCGCTGATTCGGCGTCGCCGCTAAAGAACCGCGGCGTTTGTCCGCCACGTCGCGGGCCGCGGATGTGAAGCTAGAACTTGGGCGACGATTCGGCGGGGTTCCGCGGTATCGTCGCCCGTTTTTTTGGCTAGTGGTGGTGGAGAAGGGAATCTTCGGGGGGAAGGGAGGCCGGTTGTGCGACGCTGTGTGTCTATCGCGCTAGCTCTGATCATGGGCTCTTGTGTGGTTATCGCCGAGCAGCCGCAGTTGTCCGGCGCTTTTTTCTGGATTCAGGCTACGAGTTCAATCGGAACCGGGACTTGGGCGATTTGGGTGGACCCGAACGATCTCGACCCGTGTGCGCCGATGGTTGAGTACGACCTGATGTCGCCGATTCCGCTCTCCACCAGCGGGGGCACGTTGGTTGCGACCTTGATCAACTGCAACATGTATGTTCAGCAGTCGAGCGGCGGACCGCAGATTACGGTGAATTTCGGTGTCGCGGCGGCCAACGCGAATACCACGTTCACGGCCCGGACGGCGACGTTGAACCTCCCGCACACGATTCGCGCCGCGGATGCGTTCATACGCTACTCGGGGACGGTCACAGTGACGGATGCAAACGGCAACGGGGCGAACGCGCTGGGCACTGGCGCCATCGGCACCGGTATCTGCCGGGCCTTTGCGCCGGCCACGCAACGGATTTCCGACCTGGTGGCATTTGTCGCCGTTTCGGGTGGCGGAACGGTTTCCGGCAATCAGAACGATCCACAGTTCGGGTTCCGGGCGCTCGGCCACGACTACAAGTCGCTGAAGAACGAGATGTCGTTCATCCTGACTGCCGGCGACGTGTGCTTCGTGTCCTCGGACTTCGGCGCCATGCAGGTGGATGTCTGCGTTGGCGACTTCAACGACAATGGCGTCATTGATCAGGCTGATCTGACGATGCAGCTGATCACGCTCGGCTCCTGTGAAGGCGACGCCAATTACCACGACATTCTGGACTTCGACGCCGATGGGTGCCTGATGCTTCAGGATCTCAGCGGCCTTCTGTCCGCATTTGGAACAAGTTGTCCCTGAGCTACCAGTTGCGACGGTACCGCAGTTCCCTTGGAGGAGGGATTGAGGCCTTGATACGCACAGTCTTGCCCGCCATCCTGGGGGGCCTGGCGCCGATCGCGCTGGGGCTCACGCCCAATCCGCCGCTGACCATCGATCCGGTTCCGCAGGTGATTCAGATCGCCGCGATCGACCCGCGGTTCGATGAGGCGGTCATTTCGGGTGTCGCCGTCGAGGATTTTGATGGCGACGGGCGCATGGATATCGCCGTGGTGTGGTTCGCCACAGACGATCAGGATCGCGCGACCAGCACGCGCACGTTGTCGCTACTGTTCGGCGCCGGCGTCGGCGAGTTTGTGCGGCAGGACTACAATCTCTACCAATACAATCAGATCCTCGAAGCCCTTTCGGTGTTTCGCAACGGACCGGGTGGCGTCGGTGTCGGCGATTTCGACGGTGACGGCGATCGAGACATCATTGTGACCCCATATTTCGGCGACGAAGTGTGGTTCTTCGAGAACCTCGGCGCCCGTCAGTTCACGGGCCGACTGAAGTTCCCCTTCGGCACAAACACGACGGGTAACTTCATCACGCCGCCGGAGGTGATCTGCAAGGATCTCGATGGTGACGGGCGCGATGAGGCGATTTATCTCGTCGACCCGGTGTTTCAGATCAACAGCGATGTCGTGCATATCTGGCGAACCACGTCGGACATGGCCAATCTGCGGCTCACGGGCTGGGAAGGGCTGGACGGCGGGGTTTTCGTTCAGTGGACGCGTGGGCTGGCGGTGGACGATATCGACGGGGACGGGCGGCCTGATGTCTGCTTCACGGGCTCGATCAACCCGCCGAACGAGGATGACCCGGTTGTCGTCTGCTGGACAGACCTCAACGTGACGAGTGGCCAGTTCGCGGTCAGCTATGTCATTCCAGGCACGCTTGCGTCCGACTTGGTTTCCGTCAGAAACCGGGCCTGTGGCGCCGATCTGATGGTCCTTGGGATCAATGGTGATCGCGTCGAGCTGTGGAAGAATGTCTGCGACGACGGCGAGGTCGTGTTCGGCGGTCAGGCCACGGGGTTGGCCGCCCTTGCGGCAAACCGGGGCATGCACGGCGTCGCCTCTGACATTGACGGCGACGGCGATCGCGATGTGGTGATCAAGCACCTGTTCGGCAACAGTGCGAACACTCGACAGATTCAGATCCTGCGGGCGGAGACCGGCGGATTGGATTGGACGCTGGAGACGGCGGCCCCGATCAGCACGGTCGGCTTCACGGACCCACCCGACAATCCGATTCTCAGGCCGAATACCTTGGCGGTCCGTGACTTGTGGGGCAATACGCTTCCCGAGATCGTCGCCGCATTCGGACCGACGCAGGGACGCCTTGAGTTGGTCTTCTGGACCAGCGGATGCGTGGGCGATATCTCGGGCGACGGAATCGTCGATTTGCTTGACCTTACTGGGATACTTTCGGGTTTTGGGCTGTGTGCCGGCGATCCTGGTTTTTCCCAAGGGGCTGATGTTGATCGCGACGGGTGCGTCGGCCTAGGCGACCTGAATGCGGTGCTTGCGGACCTCGGCTGCTCGCCGTTTCCGACCGGGGTTGCGCCGGCCCGACGCAACAAGTAGGCCGTCGCCTATTCGGCGAGTGTCGCGGTCGCCCAGCCGCTTGGGTCGACATTCCACCCGAAATCGTCGGTCGCGCTGAAGTGCTCGTCACTGAGGCTGAGATTGCGCACCTTGTAGAAGAACCCGATATGGCGATGCTCGGCCGGGTTCCACCCATGCAAACAGGCGGCGGGAAAAAACGCCTCAAGCGTGTAGTGTCCCTGCCCGACGTTGACGCCAACCTGAATGAGCGACGTGTCAATTCCCGGCGGATGCTCGCGGGCGCGGCTCATACGGTGCAGGCCGACGACCGGGCCGCGCCCGTCGCGCCCAGCGCCGCGCGGCAGCATGTAGAAAAAGTGACAGAACCGCGTGGCGCGCCGGTTTTCGCGGGCGTCGCGGGTGTCGATGCAAACGCGCACGCCGTCAAACTTCCACCACGATTGTGCGTCGCATTGCAGGGCCTGTCGCCCACGCTTGATGTCAAACCCGACGCCAAACCCGTCGACGCTCCAACCCGCGTAGGCGGTCACGGTCGGCGTGGCGTTCTCCAGTTCGACCAGCGTCGGCAGGCGGTACTTGCTCGACCATGCCGACATTTTGCCGTCGATGCGTGGGGGGGCGGGCAATCGCGCGATCCGAGTTTCGAACTCAAAGAACGGGCGTATCGGCAATTGGTCAAGCATCGCGATTGTCCATCATGCGTTTGAAGAGGCGGCGGCCATGGCGCTCAGGTAGGCGCGCGATGCGCGCTTGATGAAGTCGCGAAACGCCGGCGTGTCGATTTCTTCGCGGTCGTAGACGTAGACGACGATCGCGTCGAGTCCGTCGCGGCGCGGGCGCACATCCACCCGCGGCCAGTCTCCGTAGGTTTCAAGGTCCGTTCGTTGGTCGAGTGTCTTGAGCTTGAGCTTGCGGTCGAGTTGCTCCGCGTCGAAGGCGCCGGGCGGCGCGCGGAAGTACAACTCCAGCAGCCATTCGCCGCCGGTCAGCGCGTGCAGGAACCAGGTTGGCGCGGCCTTTGCCGTTACCTCTACACTTGCCCGATTGCTCCAGTCAGTCGGCTCGAAGTCGCCTGCATCCTGCACGAGATCAAGCACGAACTCCAGCGCCGCGGGTTCCCATTGTCGTGTCTGACCGCCGCGGCCCGAGCGCTGCCGCAGGTGCCATTTCTTGCCGTCCACCTGCCACGGCATCTGCACATCCTTACCGATGTCGCCGAGACGTTTCTTCTCGTCTTCCAATTGGCGGGCGGCATAAGCGGCTGCATCGCAACGGTCGCGCGTAATGAAAGGCCCAGCCTCGATCACGGGTTGGAGCGCGACTCCTGTGTGCGAAGCGGCGCACGAGGCGATATCGGCCGGCTGCCCGATCGCGACGATCTCGCCCCCGCCGGCGCCGGCCTCGGGGCCGAGGTCGATGACCCAATCGGCGCTCTTGATCACGTCGAGATTGTGTTCCACCGCGACAACCGTGTTGCCAAGATCAACAAGCCTGTGCAGCACTTCGAGCAGCTTGCGCACGTCGTCGAAGTGCAAGCCGGTGGTCGGCTCATCGAGGAGGAACAATGTGCGCCCGGTATCCGGGCGGCCGAGTTCCGCCGCCAGGCGAACGCGCTGCGCCTCTCCGCCGGACAGCGTTGTCGCGGATTGTCCGAGCGGGACGTATTCAAGGCCGACATCGCAGAGCATGTCGAGCATTCGGCGCACTTTGGGCACGTTTTCGAACAGCCGCCGAGCTTCGCCGATCGACATCTCGAGCACATCGGCGATGTTCTTGCCGCGGAAGCGGATATCGAGCGTTTCGGGGTTGTAACGCTTGCCGTCGCAGGTTTCGCAATTCACCCAGACATCGGGCATGAAGTGCATTTCGATGCGCACCTGCCCCTGGCCCTCGCATTGTTCGCAGCGCCCGCCGGGTCGATTGAAGCTGAAGCGTTTCGCTTCGTAGCCGCGGACCTTCGCGTCCGGCGTGCGGGCCAAAACCTCGCGAATCCAGTCGAAAACGCCGGTGTAGGTTGCGGGGTTGCTGGCTGGCGTGGCGCCGAGCGGCGACTGGTCAACGTTAACGGCTTTGTCGAGATATTCCATTCCGTCGACGCCGTCGTGATCGCCGACGGTCTGACCGGCGCGATTCAGTCCATTCGCGAGCGCGGGCCACAGCACATCGTTGACGAGCGAGCTCTTGCCGGATCCGGAAGGCCCCGTTACGCAAACAAGCCGGCCGAGCGGAAAGGCGACATCGAGGTTCTTCAAGTTGTTCTGACGCACGCCGCGCAGCACGAGCCAGTCCGTCGCCGGATGATCCGGACCGCGTGGTTCGGATGATGTGGGGCGTTTTTTCCGGACGCGCGCGCCGCGCTTTGCTTCGCCGCGCTCGGCCAGCGCCTTGTCCATTCCAGCGCGATCGACCGGGCGCGAATTGTCGGGAACTTCAACCGCGAGCGCGCCGCTGAGATATTGCGCGGTCAGTGATCGCTCGTCGTTGCTGCGACCTTTGGCAAGCGCGTCCGGCGCGCCTTCGTTGACGATCTCGCCGCCGCCGCGACCGGCTTGCGGGCCAAAGTCGAGCAACCGATCGGCGCCGCGAATCACGTCGCGATCGTGTTCGACGAGCAGCAGTGTATTGCCGAGATCGCGCAATCGCGCGAGGGCGCCGGTCAGACGCGCGGTGTCGCGCGGATGCAGGCCGATTGTCGGCTCGTCGAGCACGTACAACACGCCGGACAATCCGCTGCCGATTTGGCTGGCCAGGCGGATGCGCTGGGCCTCACCGCCGGAGAGCGTGGGCGCGCCGCGATGGAGCGTCAAGTAGTCCAGGCCGACATCAACGAGAAACTTCAAGCGCGCGCGGATTTCGTGCAGCAGTTCACCGCCGACGGGGCGCTGCTCGGCGCCGAGTTTCAATTCGTCGAAGAACGCGAGCGTTTCGCCCAAAGTCATGTCGCAGACTTCGGTGATGCGGCGTTCAGCGAAGCGGGCTGCGGCCGGCTCCGGGCGCAACCGTCCACCCTGGCATGTGACGCAAGGCATGTCGGTAAGCACGTCGTGCAGTTTTCGCCGCAGCCACCATGAGTTGCGCGTCGCGCTGTCAATGGTGGGGAAGAAGCCGCGCCAGCGGAACCGAACGCCCGCAAACGCGTCAGCGCCGTCGATCCACTCGCGGCCGGAGCCGTACATCAGGCTCCGCATCTGGGCATGCGTCCATTCCGCCAGCGGCGCGGCGGGATCAACCTGCAGATGCGCACATAGGGCATTTAGCATCCGTCCGAGTTTGGATCGCCGATCGATGTTCGGCCAGCCTTGGATCGCGCCGTTGAAGAGCGTTTTGCGCGCATCGGCGATGACGCTGTGCGCGGGCGCGCCGCGCTGCACACCGAGCCCCTCGCACGTCTCGCACCAGCCCATCTGGCTGTTGAAGCTGAAGTGGTGGGGGGTGAGTTCTTCGTAGCTGGAGCCGCATTTGTGACACGCGAGTCGCTGAGAGAAGCGCTGTTCGCGCTCGGGACGATGCTCGGTTCCCTCGTCGCTGACCGTTTCGAAGGCCTCCACCAACAAGATCATCACGCCGTCGCCCAGTGACAAGGCGTGTTCGATGCTCTCGGCGATCCGCCCGCGCGAGCGCGGCTTGACGACCGTTCGATCGACGACAATCTCAACACGCCGGCGGCGGCGTGGATCGATCGTGACGCCCTCGTCGGTGCGGACGATCTGGCCGTCGATGCGAACGCGGGCGTAGCCGGAATTGCGTAGGCGCGTGATCAGCGCGGTCCATGTTTCACCATCGCCAAGCTTCACGGGCGCCAGCAGCATGATCGGCGAGCCGGCTTCCAGCGCCATTACGCGATCCGTGATCTCATCGACGGTCTGCGAGCCGACCGGCAGGTCGCAGTTCACGCAATGCGGCACGCCGAGGCGCGACCACAGCACGCGCATGTAGTCGTAGACTTCGGTGATCGTGCCGACGGTCGATCGCGGGCTCTTGCTGGCGGCTTTCTGTTCGATGCAGATTGCCGGCGACAGGCCTTCGATGTGATCGACGCGCGGCTTGGCGACCTGGCCGAGGAACTGTCGCGCGTACGCGGACAGCGATTCGACATACCGGCGATACCCTTCGGTGTAGACGGTGTCGATCGCGAAGCTGGTTTTTCCGGAGCCCGACACGCCCGTGCAAACGGTGATCTGGTCGCGCGGAATGCGGGTAGAAACATCCTTGAGATTGTGTTGCCGCGCGCCGCGAACAACGATGTCGCGCGATTCGCCGTTGGCGCTGCTGGCGGCGGCCTTGGCCCGTTTTGGCGCGCGTCTGGCGCCGGTTCCCGACGCGCGGGCCATTTCTTCGCGCAGCGCCGCGCCGGTGTGCGACGCCTCGACGCCTGCTACATCCTCCGGTGTTCCCTCGGCGATGACATACCCGCCGCCCGCCCCGCCTTCGGGGCCGAGGTCAATCAGCCAATCGGCCGTTCGGATCACGTCGAGATTGTGCTCGATGACGACCACGGTTGCGCCGCCATCGACAAAGCCGTGGAGCACATCGAGCAACCGGCGAATGTCCTCAAAATGAAGGCCGGTTGTCGGCTCATCGAGAATGTACAGCGTGCGCTCGGTGGACTTCTTAACCAGCTCGCGGGCGAGTTTGATACGCTGCGCCTCGCCGCCGGAGAGTGTCGTGCTGGGCTGGCCGAGCTTGATATAGTCGAGGCCTACATCGTGCAGGGTCTGAAGCATGTGGCGAATGCGCGGGACATTCTCGAAGTGGAGCAGGGCGTCCTGCACGTCCATTTCCAACACATCGGCGATGCTCTTGCCCTTGTACTGAATCTGGAGCGTTTCGCGGCTGAAGCGATGGCCTTCGCAGATCGGGCACGTCACCCACACGTCGGCGAGGAAGTCCATCTCGACGCGGTTGGAACCGTTACCCTCGCACGCTTCGCAGCGACCACCGCCTTTTGGGCCGCTCGGGACGTTGAAGCTGAATCGGCCCGCCTTGTAGCCGCGCAGCTTCGCGTCCGGCAGCTTCGTAAACAGCGAGCGGATCTCGTCAAACACCTTGATATACGTGCCGGGGTTGCTGCGCGGCGTGCGGCCGATCGGTGATTGATCGATCGCGATGACGCGGTCGAGGCGGTCGACGCCTTCGATACTGTCGTGCGCACCGGCGGGCGCGTTCGCGCGGTTCAGAACCGTCGCCAAGGCGTTGTGCAGGATGTCATTGACGAGCGAACTCTTGCCGCTTCCGGACACGCCAGTGACACAGGTAAAACGCGCGAGTGGAAACGAAACATCGACATCTCGCAGGTTGTTGTGGCGCGCGCCACGCACGGTCAGCCAACTGACGTTCGGCGAGTCGACGGGCGCCGGCGCCGAATCGCGCGTTTTTCGCTCGGCGGCCGGTTTGGCGGCGCGGGCGCTCTTGCGAGATGTCGGACGAGTCGGCATGGGCGACCGAGTTTCCCCAGCGAATCGACGCCCGCGGTCCCGGCGCGAGCGAGCCGCGTAGTTTATCACGGATTGCGGGCGGAACCGCGTTATTGCGGGAGCCGCATTTGGGCCTGGCACTGTCGCCCGCGGTACCCAAACATCGGCCGCGCGGGTACATTCCGGCGGTGTCAGCGGCCGATTACCCGGTCAGTCGCGAATGGGCACTTCGCGTGAGTCGGGCGACGGTGCGAATCAGCCGATCAAAGCGGGTGGAAGACCGCATTCAAGGATAGCCAATAAGAGAGGCGCAAGCGATGAAACGGGCGAAGATCACGATCATCGGAGCTGGCAATGTCGGAGCGACGTGCGCGCATTGGGCCGCCGCGAAGGAACTGGGCGATATCGTGCTGGTGGACATTGTCGACGGGCTGCCGCAGGGCAAGGCGCTCGACCTGTTTGAGTCATCGCCGGTCGAAGACTTTGATTCGAAGATCATCGGAACAAACGGCTACGACGAGACCATCGACAGCGACATCGTCATCATCACGTCGGGTATCGCCCGCAAGCCGGGGATGAGCCGCGACGATCTGCTGGCGACGAACGTCAAGATTGTCAGTGAGGTGACGCGTCAAGCCGTTGCGCGCAGCCCGGACGCGACGCTGATCGTCGTCTCCAA
>JAGQOO010000129.1 GCA_020427345.1 Phycisphaerales bacterium
GCGACAATTGGCCAGGGACAACGGCGGCGGACTGACGATCGTTACCAGTAAGGACTTGTTCGGCGAACCCTGAAACCGCACGGAGGTCGTATGCCCCGACAGGCGCGTTGGTTGATCGCGATCGGAGTGTTGAGTTGTACCGTCGCCTTCGCCCAGACGGAAGCAGATGGTCCGCAGACACGTTCGCTATGGGCAATCGTGCTCGACGGCCTTGAGTGGCCGGGATATCTGGTCATCGCCGGCTCGGTCGCGACGATCATGCTGATTGTCGAGCACTTCCTGACCGTGCGCCGAAGTGAAATCGCGCCGGCGGAGCAGATCAAGAAGGCCCGCCAGGCGATCGAGCGGCGCGATCTGCGCGGCTGTCACACGATGTTGCGATCCAGCCGCACGTTCTTCGCGCAGGTGATGACGGCGGCGCTACCCCACGCGGCCCACGGCGTTGACGCAATGCGGTCGACCGCAATCGAGAAATCGAGCGAACTCGGCGGGCGGATGTATCGCAAAGTCGAGTACCTCAACATCCTCGGGAATCTCGGCCCCTTGATGGGCCTGCTAGGCACGGTGCTCGGAATGATCTTCGCGTTCGGGGCGCTTGGCGATGGAGGTTCCGAGGGTGGCGGACAAGGCGGGCAACTCGCGCGCGGCATCAGCCTGGCGCTGGTCAACACGCTGCTCGGCCTGACGCTGGCCGTGCTCGGCATCGGGTTCTTCGGCGCCTGCCGAAACCGAATCGAGGCGTTCACGACGGAGGCGACCGTCGAAGCGCTGGATCTGCTCGAGTATCTGCGCGCCGCGCCGCGCGGGTATGGCGATCCGCCGGTCGCGGCGGAAGTGTAGCCATGGCGACCGCCCTTCCCCGCGCGCCGCGCCCGCGCAGCATGACGCTCAACCTCGCGCCGATGGTCGACGTGATGATGTGCCTGATCGTGTTCTTCCTGCTGGCGACCAAGCTCGTCTCGTACAGCAATCGGCCCTTACGGCTGCCGTGGGCTGAACAGGCGCGGGCCGCGCCGACCGGCGGCGCCGGCACATACATCATCAACATTCGCCCGATCGACGAAAGCGGCGATCAGGTCGAGTACGTAACGACGGGTTGGGCGGGTGAGTCCGTCGCGGAGATCACTGTCACGCCGGACAGGCTTGCGGACACGCTGGCGACGGCCAAAGCAGAGGCGATGCGGCGTGGCGAAACGCTCCGCGTCGTCATTCGCGCCGATCAGCGCGCGCAATACAAGGCGATCGAGGCTGTGTTGATCGCGGCGGGCCGCGCGCAGGTCGCGGAGATCGCGTTCGGCGCGCAAATCGGCCTTGATCCGGAACAAACGCCATGATCCACCGCGAACCAGCCGTTGAGACGATCCCCAACCTCGCGCCGATGGTCGATGTGGTGATGGTCATTCTCGTGTTTTTCATTCTCGGCGCGACGCTCGAGCTCACGCGCGAAGGCGCGTTCGTCACCGAACTCGACGCGCGCACGGGCCCCGGCGGAGGTGAGGCGATCGAGATCATTCCCTCGATCCGGATCGGACTGGAAGACGTCAGCGCCGGTCAATCCTGTCGCGCCTACGCCAACGGCGAGGAAATCGAGGGCGGGGTGACCGGCCTGCGGGCGCTGATGACGCGACGGCGGAGCCTCGGCGCCGATCCGCATAGCCCGGTCGTCATCGGCGCGCAGTCGGGCGTGCGATGGCGGTTCGTGATGAAAGCCATGGACGCGTGCACGGCGGCGGGCTTTGACAACATCCAATTCTCGGTCGCCTTGGGGTCGTGATGGCGCGGGTCGCGCGAAACGCCGTGAGCAAGGTCGCATTCGCGACGATCGTGATCGCGACAAGCTCTATTGTTCCGATCAACTTCGCTCAAACCGACAACCTCGACGGACTGATCGCTAAAGGCGACGTGGAAGCCGTGCGCCGGCATGTCGGCAAAACGCCGAGCGCCGATGAGGCGGGTTGGATCGCGCGGGCCGCGGCGAATCGCGCTGCTGTCGCGGATGCCGCAAGGCGCGATCCCGCGTATCGTGACGCCGAACGCATCTTCACCGATTGGCTCGCCACAATTGAGCGCGATCAACAAAGCGCGACCCATAGGCGCGCATTCGATCGCGCCACGGCGCAGGCGTCGCTTGGCGGATTGCTGACGCAATGGGCCGCGCCCGATCTTGACGCAATGGAATTCGCTGCCAAGCCGAAGACTTCGACCGAAACGGCTGATCGTCTGCGCCGCGCCCGGCTTTGCTTCGAGTTAGCGGACAAGGAAATTGATCCGCTCGCGACCGTGGCGCGCGATCGCATGGCCGAAGATGAACTGCTGTCACTCGGGATCTACGACCAGATCATCCCGGCGCAGCGCGAAATCGCCTTTCGCCGCGCGTGGGCCGAGATCGCGCTCGCCCGCGCGGAGACGACCAAGTCCGCGCAATCCGATCTCCTGAAGTCCGCCGCCGATCGCTTTATGGCCCTGCTTCGACTCGAACTCACCGGCGAGGACGAGCTGAACTGCCGGCTCGGCCTCGGCGTCGCGCTTCGCCAGCGCGGCGAACTCGAAGACGCGAGTCGCGAACTGCGGCGCGTGTCGGACGCGTCAACCGTCGACGCGACGCGCGCGCGAGCGCGGTATGAACTGGCCCGCGCGCAAATCGATCTGGAACACTTCGCCGAAGCCCGCGCGCTGCTCGATCCACTGGCCCGGCGCGACGCCGACGAGCTTCCACCGAACCAGCACGCGCTGACGTTCTACATCAACGCCGCGAAACTCTGGCACGCGCTGAGCTACCTGCGCGAGTCCGAATCGCTCGAAAAGGCGACGGCGGGGAGCGCCGCACGCGGCACGCTCGCGCGAAAAGCCAGCGAGACCCGGGCGAAAGGCCTTGCCGAACTGAACGAACTGGGACAGCGCGGCGACATATGGCGTCGCATCACCGCCGAACACCTCGAAACCGCGATTCCGCTGTCGACCGATCCCGCGGCGCTTTCGTCGGCGGAGTTGTTGATCACCGTCCGCCGACAGATTGACGCGCGCAAGTGGGCCGACGCGATCGCTGGCCTGAACCGCGCCCTCGCGTCAAAGTCGCTTGATCGAACCCAGCGCGCCGCCGCCCTGTTCGACCTTGGCCGCTGCTACTTCGAACGTGGCGACCTTCCGGAGGCGGCGGACGCGTTTTCGCGCAGCGCCATGACCGACGCCCAACACGCCAACGCGGAACAGGCCGCACTGAACGCGTATCGCCTGTGGGCGAAGATCGCCGACCAATCGCGCCAACCCGCGGACTACGCGCGCCTTGTCGCGTCACTGCGCCTGCTGATCGAGTGGTACCCGGCGCGAGCCGCCGAGGTCGAGGCGGAGTGGTGGCTGGCGGTCGCGATGCAGGCGTCCGGGGATTTCTCGGAAGCCGAGCGCCTCTATGCCGCTGTTCAACCCGGCGCGTCGCGGGCGCTGGATGCGCAATATCGCCGCTGGGCCTGCGCGCGGGCGCTGCTGGCGGCCGAGCGCGACAAACTGCCGCCGCCGGACTTTGCCTCGCGCGCGGCGCATATCGCCGAGGAGCTGGCGGCGATCGGGCGCGTACGGACGGAAGACGATGGCAGCGAGCGATACCGCGCCGCGCGCGACATCCGCGCGCGGGCAACACTAGAAGCGGCCGAACTTTGGGGCGGAGCCGGCCTTGGCGATGGACGCCGCGCGCTCGAGTTACTTGATTCCTTCGAGGATCGCTATGACTCGCCGCAACTGCTCGGCCGCGTGCTGACGGCCCGCCTGCGGGCGTATCGCGAACTCGGCGATGAAGCGAAGGCCGCAAGCGTCATCGAAACCCTGCTCGCGGCCGCTACGAAAGGCGCTTCCACCGCAAAGGGCGTGACGAGTTCCGGCTCCGCACTGGCGCTCATCGCCCAGGGCATGCAAGAGGAGCTTGACCGACTCGAAAGCGCCGGTAACCGCGCCGATGCCGCCCGAGTGGCGGCGGACGCCGTGCCGACCTTCACCAAACTCCGCGCGTGGATAAACGACAAGCCGGACCGTAAGCCACATCTGGCGCCGGTGCTGTACGGCCTCGCCCGCGCGCAATGGCTGGCCGGCGAATTGAGCGATGCCGAGCTGAGCGCGAACGAACTGATCCTGCTCGAACCCGAGAACGGCGAGGCCCAGCGGCTGCGAGCGCTGATCCTGACCGAGCGGCTGACGCCGGACGCGTCGAAACAGGAAGTTGACGCCGCGCGCACCGCTTGGGGGCGCCTGCTTCAGGATCGGGACCTGCGAACGCGGCGACCGGATCGATATTGGGAAGCGCGCTGGAACGCGTTGTCGCTGATGCTGCGGGCAGGCGCGGCGGACGATGTATTGCAGGCGATCACGCAAGAGAAGATCTGGTATCCATTGATGGGCGGACCACCGTGGCAGGAGCGGTTTGAGGCGCTTTACGCGCAGGCGCGCGACGCCGCGGACCGGAGTGCGCGGACGGCGCCCGGCGCGCCGTAATGGATTGGACTCTTCGCCAACCAGCGGGCCGGACCGATGGCAGTCATCCCCCCTGCCGCAGTCGATACACAAACACCGGCTTATCCGCCCATGACACGCTCGCCGGCCAATCCGCCCCAAATGCGCGCGACAACTCGTACCGTGCCCGCCACCAGGCGTCCGGCTCGGTGGATTCACGATCCGCCGTTCGTACCAGCCATTCGGGCAGTGCGATTGTCGTGTCGGCCGGCGCCTGTCGCGGAAGCAACATCACGCGTCGCGAGGCGAAATCCATCGGCGGAACCGAGTAAGGCGCCGGCTCCTGCGTGAGTGCGATCGGCGCGTCGCCGGTTTCGGCTTGCAGCCAGGTCGCCGCCTGGGTGCGTGATTCGCTCACGCCGCGCGCGTCGATCGCGAATGCGCGCAGATATCGCCACCCGCCGCCAACCATCGCCGCGAATACGAAGATTCCTGCCAGCGCCGCGCGGTTTCGCGTCAGGCGCCGCGCCCCCACCGCCGCGAGGACGCACGCCAGCATCACCGGCGCCACCAGAAACCGCCCGAACTCGTCCGGTTTGCCCGCGCCAATGGCGATCGCGATCAGCACTATGCCGATCATTGGGGCGGCGGCGACAGATGCCTTCGATCCAAAGCGTCGCGCGCACCACCACGCGCCAAAAAGGGCCAGCGCGGCAGTTACGGGCCCGACGCCTTCGCTGAACAACGCCCCCACCCGCGCGGCGCCAGCCCCGAAGCGCCCGACGGCGTACATCGCCGTTGAGTTGTCGATATTGCCGGCGATTTTCTCGCGATGCAGCAGCGCGTTGTAGACGAAATACCGATTTGTGGCGGCGTAAACGGCGACCGCGACCACGCCGACGAGCAGCCAGCGCCGCCATTGCGCCCGAAACGGCGGAAAGACCATCGCGGCGATCGGAATCAAGCCACCAACCGCGCCGGTCAACACAAATCCCATCGCCAGGCCGATGATCACGCCGAGCGCGATTGCGCCACGAGTTGTCGGGGCATCGCCGCGCAAGCTGAACATGTGCGCCGCAAATAGCAGCAATGTGGCGGAGGCGAGATGGGGTTTCGCTTCGAGCGCGCCGACGATGAAAACGGGGGATATCGCGAGCAGCGCCATTGCCAGCCAACCGGCGCGCGTCCCCGCGATACGCCGCGCGAAACAAAACGCGACAATCAGCGCGAGCGCGCCAAATGCGAGCGAGATAAGCCGCGCAACGACGTAGAACCGCCCGAACGCATCAGGATGTTCGAGATAGAAACCACTGTCGCTCGTAATACGCGCAAGGCCGACGCCATGCGCAACAGCAAGCGCCGCTCCGACGGAATAGATATAGACGCCGCCATACTGGTACAGTTGCGGGTCAAAGTCGCCCGCGCCCGGTCGCATGCGCTGCAGGGCCATGAACGTAATCATCTCATCCGGCTGGCGCGAGAACAGGCGATATCGCCGCAATATCTCGGCCCGCTCAGCGGGCGTTTGATTGAGCGTGAGCAGATTCTCGCGATCACCGAGCGGATTGAGATCAGTGTCCGCGCCGCCGACGCGGTTCGCGCGCTCCTCCAGCGCCGCCCCCGCTTGATAGCCGTCCGCGGACCAGGGTTGCCCACTTGGGAAGAGAAAACGATCAGCCTTGCTTGACGGCAAACCCCACCCCGTCAGCGGCGCCATCAGCGCGGCCCAGGCCAACGCGGCGAGCATCAGCAGCCATGTCTGACGGCGACGCCGCGCAGCCGTCACAATCGCGCCGCCAGCAGAATGTCGACGACGCCGAGCAGGCCTAGAACGACGCCGACAATACCGTTGACCGTGAAGAACGCGAGGTTCACTCGGCTGAGGTCATTGGCGCGGACGATTGAATTCTCGTAGGCCAATAACAAGCCGACGACAACCACGCCGGCGTAGTAAATCGCGCCTAGACCAGCGGTGATCCCCACCAACAGGAGCAGAATGACCGTTATGGCGTGAAACGCGCGGGCCAGCCAGAGCGCCGCCCCGATGCCGATACGCGCCGGCAGGCTGTGCAAACCGGCTAGCGTGTCGAAGCCAACGTCCTGACAGGCGTAGATCGTGTCGAATCCGGCGATCCAGAGCGTGACGGCGGCCATCAGCAGCCACGCGGGCGCGCCGAGAGTTAGTGGCGAAATGGCGATCCATGCGGCCACGGGCGCAAAGGCGATCGCGGCGCCGAGCACGAGATGCGACCAGCGCGTGAAGCGCTTGGTCAGCGAGTAGAAACACAGGAATCCGAGCACAGGCGCGGAGAGCGCCACCGGCCAAATGTTGTTGTCGAGCCACCAGAAACCTGCGCAACCGGCGACGAACGCCAGGCACGCGGCCAGAAAGAACGCCCACGCTGCGCCGCGACTGATCGTGCCGGCAGGTAGCGCTCGCATCGCGGTGCGCGGATTGCGCGCGTCGATCGGGTGGTCGATCAGTCGATTGAAGGTCATCGCGGCACTGCGGGCGGCGATCATGCACCACACAATCAGGCCGAATTGGGCCAAGCCTGGCAGCTCCGGTCGGGCGGCCAGAAAAGTAGCCAGGACCGCGAACGGCAGCGCGAACAAGGAGTGCGAGAACTTGATCATCTCGCCCCACACGCGCGCCGTGGACATCGCCGTCATCGCGCCGCTCACTCCGTCGCGCCGTCCGCCGCCTCGGCGACGTCGACCACCGCGGGCGGGGCTTCGGGATTCCAGCGCGTGTTGAGCGAATGCGCCACGCCGAGCAGGTCAAGCACTTTGCCGACGACAAAGTCGACGATGTCGTCGATGGTCTGCGGAAACAGATAAAAGCCGGGATTGGCCGGACAGATGATCGCGCCGGCGCGGCTGAGGCGCAGCATGTTTTGCAGATCGATCGGGCTCAGTGGCATTTCGCGATGCACAATCACGAGGCGGCGCGCTTCTTTGAGTGTCACGGCCGCGGCGCGTCCGATCAGGCTGTCGCCGATGCCGGCCGCGATCATGCCCAGCGTGTTGCTGCTGCACGGGCAAACCACCATTCCGTCCGTGAGAAAGGAACCGCTCGCAATGCGCGCGCCCAAGTCGCGCGGGTGATAAATCACGACTTGTTCGGTTTCGCGACCAGCAAGCGTCTCGGGACTGACCTTCGACACGCCGAGCTCGTCCGCGAGCAGGCGCCGACCGAACGCCGACACGATGACATGCACACGCGCGCCGCTGTCCACGAGCTGCTGAGTCAGGCGGCGCGCATACAGCGCGCCGCTCGCCCCGGTGATTCCAAGAACGATATGTTTCAAGACCGTCCGATCCTTACTCGGGCGATTCGGCGAACAGCGACAGCCGCCTCGACGCCTCAAGGCCCCACGCGGTTTCCGAGTGCTCCTTCGCTACCGAGCGCATGCGCGTCAAACCAGTTAGCCGCAGCCCGGAGCCTTCATCGCCGAGTGATTGTATTTCGAGATCCGCCAGTCGGAAGGCGGCTTCGACGCGGGCGTCGCCGTCCGGTCGTTTCACGAGACGGCGCAGCGCGATGCGGCGTGTGCGCGCGTCCTGAATCGTCTCCACCCAGCGTACAAGCAGGTTGTCGACCAACAGGCTATCCGAGTATTGGGCAATCAGCGCTTTCAATTGATCGACATACCCGTCGCGATGAGAGTCGAGGCCGGCGAACGCGATCAACGGCGCGGAGCCGTAGCGCGCGTCGTGGTAGTTTGCGACGATCAGTTCGCGCCACTGCCGCCCTTCGACGCGCAACGCGGGAAGGTCCACCTTCAGGTTGCTTTCCGCCGGCGTCGGCGCGAGTATCGTCCTCGCGTGAAACGGCGCTTCAGCCATGAGCCGCACGGCCCGGCGCTCCACTTCATTGACCGCCTGAAGGGCCTCTTCCACGCGCCCCTGCCGCGCGTACAGCGCGGCAAGCCGCACGCCGGCCGACACCGATAACGGGGACTCCGGATAGTTGGTGAAAAGCGAGGCCCAAGCCGGCTCGGAGGACATGCGCGGATAGGCCGAGTATCGCGCGCCGTCCGGCGCGATGCGCAGGTCGTTTACGATGCCCTCAAGATACAACGCGCAAGGCACAAAGCGGCTGGTCGGATAGTCAGCGAGGAACCGCTCGCACTCAATCGATGCCGCGGCCCGTTCGGCCAGATACGAGGCTCCGGTCGGACGCCCTGCCGGGCCTTCCACCACGATCGGCGCCAGGCGCGCTTCGAGCACGCGATAACTGAGCTCGTCCGGGCCGACACCTTGAAAGAACAATGTCGTCGGCACGGCCGCCATCAACCCCATCACCGGCGCAACGGCCCCCGGGCGATAGTCCACAATCTTCGCCAGAGTCAATACCAAGGCGATCCCGACAGCGGCGCCGACGATCGACACGACCCAGACGCCGTAAATCAACGCCGCCTCGGACGGCGTGGCGGTCGAAAGGAGCTTCTCAGCGCCACCGCGCGTCGCCAGTGCCAGGTACACCACTACCGGAACAAGTCCGAGCAGCGCGACCGCGAAACGGAAACGAAAACGCATTCGCCGTAGCGCGGCGGCGACAAGCAACGCGCTGAACGTCAATGTGAATGCCATCCACGGCAAATGCGCGAAGACGGCAGTCGCGAGCACAAACGGAATCGCCGCCAGCGTCCGATACAAAATGGCCACGGTGATCGGAGTCGCAATAATCGCGGCGAGCAGCAGCCCCAACACCACGCCGTGCAGCGGCGTCTGCAATACGCTGATCGGCGAAAGCACAAAATCGGTAAGCGACTGCTGTGCCCCGGTCGCCCCCCACAAACGGGCGGGACTGAGATAGGCCTCGACCGCAAAATTCGACAGTTCCCCGGTGTGGAGCCAGAAGGCGAAGGCGCACAGACCGGAATACAGAGCGAGATTCAGGGCCAGCAGGACAAACGCCCGGACGCGGTACTTCGGCTCGGTGCGCGACCAGACGTCCTCGAGCGGGCGTTCGAGCGGCGCGACGGGCGGGCCGGGTGGGACCGGAGCG
>JAGQOO010000012.1 GCA_020427345.1 Phycisphaerales bacterium
TCAATAACGCAACCCGTGAAGACAAACTGGCAGTCCTCCTTGCACTTCTGAAACGCGGTCGCCCAATTCTGGAAATGCAGGCAACACTGTTTGCACGACTCGCAACCGCCACATGCGTACGCGCAGCCATTCGTGCAGCCGGCGGGATCCGAACACTTCGCCTCATTCAACTCGTCGCCCGAACATGGCCTCGGTGTAGTAATCTCGTCGAGCATCGCGTTCGCCGACGGATCGAGACTCACCAGCATCGCGATCGCGGCGATGGCCGCGGCCGCCAGAGTTCGTGATCGCACGCGCATCGTAGCGTCTCCTATCAGTCTAATGCGACAGGCGCCGTTCGTCCTGCCAACTCTCAATCATCCTCCCCCCCCCCCCCCGCCTCGGCGTCCACGGAAAACTTCATCGCCATCGGTTTTTCTTGGGTAGAAGTCGCAAGGCGCCGAGACCACGCCGGGGCGGACCGGAGGCGGTCACGGATGGCCCCTAAACCCTGCGGATGTCGCGGGTCGAATGCCCTTGGGGCGTTAGATTTGCCCCACCGGCGCGCTGCGGGCACAATCCCCGCATGACCCACGTCAAGTCCGCCGGGCCGTGCTACACGCGGCTGCACAACCAGATCTTCATTGCCATGATCCTCGGCGCGATCCTCGGGAGCCAGTTTGGCGAGGACGCCGCCTTTTGGCTCGGCTGGCTCGGCACGCTGTTCGTCCGCCTGCTGAAGATGGTCATCGTCCCGCTGATTCTGACCAGCATCGTCACGGGCGTGGCGTCAATTGGCAGCGGGCGCGATCTCGGGCGACTCGGGTTGAAAACGCTGACGTACTACATCGCGACCAGCATGCTCGCGATCTTCGTCGGGTTGGCGCTGGTCAACACGATTCGTCCCGGCGTCGGCGCGGACCTCGCCAACGCCGCAAGGGAAAACGTTCCCGACCTTCAGCCGCCAAGCAGCCTCGGCGACATTTTCATTCGCATGGTCCCGACCAATCCGATCGAGGCGCTGGCGAGCGCGGACATGCTGGCGATCATCTTCTTCGCGATTGTGCTCGGCGTCGGCATCACCCGCCTGCCGGAAGCGCCGCGGCGCACGCTGAGCGATTTCTTCAACGCCGGCTTTGAGCTGATGATGGTCGTGACGGGCGGCGTGATTCGCCTGGCGCCGCTTGGTGTGCTCGGGCTGATCACATCAGCCGTCGCGGCGGCGGGCCTGGACACCTTCAAGCCGCTGGCCTGGTACGCGGTCACGATTGTCAGCGGCTTGGCGATTCACATGTTTGTCACATTGCCGCTGCTGCTGATGCTGATTGGCGGCATCAAGCCGCTGACGCACTATCGCAACATGCGCGACGCGCTGGTCATGGCGTTTTCGACCAGCAGTTCATCGGCGACGCTGCCGGTCACGATGCAATGCCTCGAAGAGCGCGTCGGTGTCAGCAACCGCGTGACGAGTTTCGTCATCCCGATGGGGGCGACGATCAACATGGACGGAACGGCACTGTACGAATGTGCGGGTGTTATTTTCATCAGCCAGGTGCTCGGCATCGGGCTTGATTTCACTGGGCAGGTGACGGTCGCGATCACCGCCCTGCTCGCGTCGATCGGGGCGGCGGGCATTCCATCCGCCGGGCTCGTGATGATATTCATCGTGACCGACGCGGTGAACTTGAAGGGTCCGGAAGTGGCGCTGATCATCGGCGCAATGCTGGCGGTGGACCGCCCGCTCGACATGCTCCGCACAATGGTGAATATCTTCAGCGACTCTTGCGGCGCGGCGATTATCGCAAAATCGGAAGGCGAGACGGCAGTAAACGCATAGGCAGTTTCCGGATTGTCGCGACTGGTCGCGCGAGTATCGTCAGCGACACTGCCCGTCGCCATCCACCACGAACCGCGTCGTCGTCAGTTCGTTCAGCCCCATCGGCCCATACGCGTGAATCCGGCTTGTGCTGATGCCGATTTCGGCGCCGAGGCCAAGTTGATAGCCGTCGTTGAAACGCGTTGACGCGTTCGCCAGCACGCACGACGCTTGCACACGCCGCTGAAACTCAGCAATCGACGCCGCGTCTGACGAAACGATCACTTCGGTGTGATTCGAGCCGTAGCGCTCGATATGCTCGATCGCTTCGTTGATGTCCGCGACGACGCGCACAGCGACTTTCATCGCCAGGAATTCGCGGCCCCAATCGTCGTCCTGCGCGGGCGACACGCCGGTGGCTAGCTCACACACCGCCGCGTCGCCGACCATTTCGACGCCCGCATCGCGATACGCAGCCACGAGTCGAGGCGCAAACGCCTTCGCGATGTCCGCGCGAATCAGCACCGCCTCAGTCGCGTTGCACGTCGCGGGGGCGCTGGTTTTGCCGGTGACGCAGATGCGAAGCGCCATCTCCAAATCCGCGCTCTTGTCGACGAACACGTGACATACGCCGTGAAAATGCGCGAGCACCGGCATGCGGGCGTGCTCGTACACAAACCGCACCAGAGACTCGCCGCCGCGCGGAATCACGAGGTCAATCAGTCCGTCCAACGCGAGCAGCGCCTTGATTTCCTTGCGATCCGACGTGCTGAGCAGTGTCAATGCCGATTCGGGCACGCCATGTCGCAGCAGCGCGTCATGCGCAAGATCAGCGAGCGCCTGGCTCGATCGCAGCGCCTCGCGCCCACACTTGAGGATGCATGCGTTGCCGGACTTGAAGCACAACGAAAACGCGTCGATCGTGACGTTGGGCCGCGCTTCATAGATCATCATGATCACGCCGAGCGGGCAGCGCACGCGTCGCACGCGCAACCCGCTTGGCACAACCGTTTCCGACGCCACCGCGCCAACGGGATCAGGCAGCGCGGCGATCTGGCGCAGGCCGTCAACCATCTGTGCAACCGCGGATTCGCTGAGCGAAAGCCGCTTGCGCTTCGCGTCCGGCAGATCGCTCGCGGCGGCGAGGTCCTCGGCGTTGGCGGCAAGCAGCACGGCTTTGTTTGCGGCGATCGCGTCGGCGAGGTCGACGAGCGCCGCGTTCTTCACATCGGTCGACAGCGTCGCGATTTCACGCGACGCGTCGCGGGTTTTCTCCGCTTCGTGGCGCCAATCGGTCATGTCTTCTCGCTCAGCAGCACCAGATCATCGCGGTGAACGATCTCGCGATAGTACTCATATCCCAGAATACCCGCGATTTCGCTTTGTTTTCTCCCCTTTACGCGCCGAATCTCGTCACTGCCGTACGAAACCAGCCCGACCGCGAACGAAACGCCGTCGGGCGTGCAGATATCCACCCGCGCGCCCATCGGAAAATCGCCGCGCACGTCGGTGATGCCGGCTGGCAGCAGGCTCGCGCCGCGCTCGGTGAGGGCGCGGCGGGCGCCGTCGTCGACGATGATCTGCCCGCGCGAACGCGAGCGAATCGCGATCCAGCGCTTGCGCGCCGGCAATGCGCGCTTGTCGGGAACAAACAGTGTGCCGATGTCGCGGCCTGCGAGAATACGCGGCAGCGCTCCGCCACGCCCCTCGGCGATCAGCGTCGGCACGCCCCACTGGCTGGCGAGGTGCGCCGCGGCGACTTTGGCCCGCATTCCGCCGACGCCGGTCGCGGAGAGCGATTGATCGATATGTGCGTCCAGGCGCGAGCCGACTTCAACGCGCGAAATCAGCGGCCCGGCGCCGGCTTGCTCCATGACGCCGCGGGCCGTGCTGAGAATAATCAGCCAATCGGCGGAGATAACGCTGGTGACGAGGGCCGCAAGATGATCATTGTCGCCGATGATCGCTTCGTGCTCGGAGAGCGCGTCGTTCTCGTTGATGATTGGAATGACGCCGCGCGCCAAGAGTCCCAGCATCGTGTGCCGCGCGGACATGAACCGCCGGCGATTCTCAATGTCGTCCGCGGACATCAGCAGCTGCGCGGTGAGCGTTTTGTACGGAGCGAAGGCTTCGGCCAAACGCGCCATCAGCAGCGGTTGCCCGACAGACGCGACCACCTGACGCTCAAGCACGGCTTTTGGCGCTTTGGCTAGCCCGAGCGGGCCGCATCCCGCCGCCACCGAGCCCGACACGACCATCACTATCTCGCGCCCGCCGGCGCGGGCCTCGGCTACGTCCGCCGCGAGCCGTCGAATGACCGCGGTCCGCATGCGACCGTCGCGGGCGACAACGCCGCTGCCGACTTTGACGACAATGCGTCGGGCGGCGGCAAGATCACTGCGATCCAATACACGAGCGGGCGTTGATGACATGCCGCCATCATACGCCCGCGCGTCGAAATCGATCAGGATGTGCGAACTAGTCGCAGTTCGAGCCGAAATTCGCCAGCAAGCCGGCCAGATCGCCAAGGTCCGTGTCGCCGTCGTAGTCGATGTCGCCACCGGCGTCGAGGCCGAACGAACTCAACAGTCCTGCGAGGTCGCTCAAGTCCACCATGTCGTCCATGTTGAGGTCGCCGACGCAAACCGGGCCGACCGACCCGCTGGGCCGAACCGCCTTCGCGAAAACCTCGCCCGAGTTCGTCAGGTCGCGCACTTCCCACGCCAGTTTGGTGACGCAGTCCGGCCCGATCGTGATCGGCGTGCGCAGTTTGTCGGTCGGCGTGTCGGAAACGACCATCGGCGTCGTCGGCCAGACCGAATTGCCGTTCGGGTCGAGGCGCACGCCGACGATACGGTCCTGCACGCCGGACACCGGTTGATCAAACCAGAACGCCAGGGCGTCTTCATTGAAGCGCACTGAGCGCGGCAGGGATTTGTTGACGGCGTTGACCGGGACAATCTCCTTGCCGGTAGCGCCCCACAGGGTTGTGCCATCGGCCGCGAAGCGCTGGCCATAAATGCCCCACTGGCTTTGAGCGGGGTTGCGCTCGTTCCAGATCATGCACGTCTCGCCCGAACCAGCGAAGTAAACTGCGGTGGGATCGAGGTGATTGTTTACTGCGTCTGTCGAGACGGTAACACCGCCCGCCGGGAGTAACACGGTTCCATTACCTGCGACATGCTGAATGAAGCAGTTGAAGACCGTCGTTGCCGCATAATGCCAGTAGTAAACCGCGCCGCCCGCTCCGTCGGACAGCAAACGCGGCGTGTGGGCGATCGGCACTGACCCGGTCGAGTGAATGTTGATCGGCGTGCCGCCGTTCCACAACTCTGATCCGTCGGCGGCAAACTTCTGCGTGCGAACGTGGCGCGGGCTGCTGAATGTGCGAATGTCGCGCACATAGCTGACGATGTATGAGCCATTGTCGGCGGAAACGACCTGCGAAAAGGCCGGTCGCTCGTTCGCGACGCTCGGCGTGATCAGATCATCGCCATCGGCCGCGTAGTTCTTTCGCCCGTTCGGATCGAGCAGTTGCCCGCGGATCGCGCCCGTGCCACTGCTCGGCAGCCACGCCCAGATCACGATGAAACGACCATCGCTCAGTTCCGCCACGCTTGGGGCCGGTTCGTACTCGGAATTGTTGGAAATCCCGACGCCATCCGCTCCCCAAAGGAACGCGCCGGCCGGGCTGATGCGATACGCCTGCACGTCGAGGTCGACGCCGTTGCGCAGGTCCGTGAATACGAGAACTGCGTTGTCCGAAGAGTCGGCGATCAAGTCCCATTCGACGAGCGACGAGTTCTGCGCCTTGTCGGAAATCAGCAGACCGTTCGGATCAAACTGCGGAAAACCGGCGGCATCGTAACGCTGCAGGCGCATGTCGTAGTTGCCGGCGCGATTGTCGAACCAGCCGACATAGACGCCGCCGTCGGATGTCGAGGCGATCTTCGGCGTGACCTGATCTCCCAGTCCGTTGTAGACAATGTTGTCGACATTCGGATCGGTGGACCATTGGCTGAAAGCGGTTACGGCGGTCAATACGGTGTAGCAAACGCTGGCCAACAAACGGGTGCGCATTCGGCATGTCCTTTCGAGAGCCCCCCTGGCTCGGGGCGCTATTGTCGCGGTTTCGCGACTGGGATTGCAACCGGAAAAACGGCTAGAGGCGGTGGCGAATCTCCCACAGGTCGGGAAATGCCGGCATGAAGAGCGATTTTTTCAGGAACTCGACGCCGAGGCTGCCGCCGGTGCCCTGTTTTGAGCCGATCGTGCGTTCGACAAGTTTGACGTGGCGATAACGCCATTCCTGGATCCCCTCGTCGAAATCGGTCATCAGCTCGAACAGGATTCCGACGGCGGGTTCGCGCTGATAGAGGCGCAGGATCCCCTCTTGAATGTCCTCGTTCGGGGTGGTCGATTCGCTGACGGGTTTGTCGCGCAGCGGAGCAGGAATCGCGACGCCGCGGGCTTCGAGGAAGTCGTAGAAGTGATCGTAGATCGAACGCTCGTTCAGACGCCGGCGTAGTGTGTCTTCGGCGCCGGGGATCGCCTTGAAGTACGCCAGCATTCCCGCGCGGCGATATCCGAGCTCGAACTCGAATTCGCGAAACTGGACGGACTGAAACCCCGACGCCTTTTCGAGCCGTTCGCGAAACCCGGTGAACGACATCGGGGTCATGGTTTCGAGAATGTCGACCTGCGCGACGAGCGTCTTCATGATCGTGCGACAACGCTGAAACGTGTGAATCGCTTCAAACATGCGGTCGGCCGAGAAGTCGCGCTTGATCTTGGCGAATTCGTGCAGCAACTGTCGGAACCACAACTCGTACGTCTGGTGAATGATGATGAAGAGTGTTTCGTCGTGTTCCGGCGGGCTCGAGCGCGGACGCTGCAGCGACAGCAGCGTGTCGACTTCGAGGTAGTTGGCGTATGTCAGTTCGCCGGGATGCGGCAGGCCAGCGTCAGTCATCGAAAATTCCTTCTCTATTCATGCTGCCTAAACAACCGCGCGCAACTCCATGTGGATCACGCCGTCGATTCCGCGAATCGTGTCGAGCGCGTCGGTGCTGGGGCGCTCGGTCAGCGAGATCGTGCACCACGCCGCTTTCGCCCCGACGAACACGCGAGAGAGAATCTCTTCGGCGTTGATCCCGTCGTCCTGAATCGCGTCCATGATCGCGGCCATGACGCCGACGGTGTCGCGCAAGCGCAGCACCAATTGCCACGTCGCCGGGCTGCGCTCCAGCAGATTGACGCAATTCACGACTTCGCCGGAGACCAGAAAACGCCGCACGATCCGGACGACTTCCTCGGCGATCGCCTCGCGGGCCTGCTCGGTGCCGCCGGCGGCGCCGCGCGTGTAGATCACACCGGGCAGATCGAGCAGATCCGTCTTAAAGCGAATGGCGTCTGAGCGATACTCCGACAGCCACAAGTCCAGCGCGGCGCGCACGCCGCGATGCCGGACGGCAGTCGCAAGCGTGTCTTCCGAAAAAGCGCCGGGATGCCCGATGTGGATGAAACTACCGCCGCTGGGGAGATTGTCGATTACGTCGGCGTTGGCCAGCACTTCCTGCCACGCGCCGGGGCGGGCGACAGAGACCAGAATGTCGCTTTGTTGAGCCAACTCCGTCGGCCACGCGCACATCTCGACATCACGGACGACCGGGGCGTCCGCGTCGACCGTCGGCGCCCACGCGAGCACGCGCATCCCGAACGCGCGAGCCCGCCGCGCCAGTTCGCGGCCGGCGCCGTCGATCGGCAGAATGCCGAGGGTACGGCCCTGAAGTCCGTGCGCGGGAGCCTGTTCCGGTCGTTCGGCCGCGCGGGCGGCCTCCTGTCGCGCCCCGAGGCTGCGATCGAGGGCGAGCGCCAGTGTCAGCGCGTATTCGGCGATCGCCACCGAATCGCGACCGGGTGAACTGCTCACAAACACGCCAAGCCGCGAGGCCTCTTCGACGGCAATGGTGGAAATGTCGGAACCGCCCTTGACGATCATCTGGAGATCGGGCGCGGCGTCGATAGCATCGGCGGCCACGCGCGTGCGGCCGATAATCAAAATGGCCACATCGCGCAAGTGCTTACCAAGATCCTCCGCTGAAACGGCTGGTTCATAGACGACCTCGCTGCCAAGGGAGCGAAGGTCGGCGAGCGCGCGCTCTGGAAAGCGGCACGCCACGAGCATTTTCATCGGACGGACTCCTGAGGCTTCAAATCCGCGACTCCGGCGATGCAAGATACATCTAATCGCGTCGGCCCGAAACCGGCCTCCCTTTCGGGAGTCGGCGTTGAAGATATCCGATACTTCGAATACCGGAAGCCGGCTCAGGGGGACTCAAATGGACGTTAACGCCATCGCCGCGCAGTCGACCGCGCAAGCGCAGCAGAAGGTGCAGACCGCCGTCTCGACCGCGACGCTGAAACTCGCGCAGGACGCCCAGAAGCAAATCGCGACGGCACTGCTTGATAACCTCGAGCATGCGCTGCCTAGCGTCGAACCCGGCAAGGGCGCGTTGGTCGACGTTTCCGCGTAGCCGCTAGCCCGCGGCCGCCTGGTTGCACAGGAACAGCACTGCCATCCGCACGGCCAGTCCGTTCGTGACCTGGCGCAGGATGCTCGAATTGGGCCCGTCCGCCACATCCGCCGCCAGTTCCAGACCGCGATTCACCGGCCCGGGGTGCATCACCAGCACATCCGGCTTGCAACGCGCGAGCCGCTCTGCGTTCATACCGAACAGACGCACGTATTCGCGCTCGGATGGAAACACGCTGGCGGCGATGCGCTCCTTCTGAATCCGCAACATGCTGATGACGTCGTAGTCGTCGAGCTTCGCGTCAAAGTCGGACGTGACGCGCGCCCCCATCGCCTCGAACGAGCGCGGCGCCAGTGTCGGCGGACCGATGACCGTTACGTGCGCGCCGAGTTTTGTGAGGCCGACGATGTCTGATCGCGCGACGCGCGAATTCGCGACATCGCCGACAATCGCGACATGCAACCCGGCGACGCGGCCTTTGCGCTCGCGGATCGTGTATAGATCGAGCAGGCCCTGCGTCGGATGGGCGTGGCGACCGTCACCGGCGTTGATGACCGAACACGAAACGGCATTCGCTACTTCGCTTGCGGCGCCGGCGGATGGATGGCGGACGACGAAGAAGTCGACGCCCATCGCCTCGATCGTGCGAGCCGTGTCGCGGAGCGATTCGCCCTTCTGCGTGGATGAGCCTTTACCGGAAAAGTCGACGACATCGGCGGAGAGGCGCTGCGCCGCGAGCGTAAAGCTGATGCGCGTGCGCGTGCTCTCTTCAAAAAAGGCGTTAACGACGACTTTGCCGCGCAGGGTCGGGGCTTTTTTGATGCTGCGTGTCGACACCTCGCTGAACGCATGCGCAGTATCGAGAACGAGCGTGATTTCTTCAGGGGTCAGTGCCGCTAATGTGAGCAGCGACTTGTGGCGCCACGTCGTGCTTGACGCGTCGGTGGGACTCATACCAGATCGATTCCGTCCGAACCGTCCACTTCTTCCAACTTGACTTTGATGATCTGCTGCTCGGTCGTCTCAACGGTGGTACCGACAAAGTCGGGCCGAATCGGCAATTCGCGCCAGCCGCGATCGACCAGTACGGCGAGGCGGATCGCCTTCGGCCGGCCCAGGTCGATCAGCGCATCGAGCGCGGCGCGGACGCTGCGGCCGGTGTAGAGCACGTCATCCACCAGCACCAGCCACGTGTCGGTGATGTCGAAGTCGATTTCCGTGCCATGCACAACCGCGTCGGGCCCGATCGTCGTCAGGTCGTCGCGATAAAGCGTGATATCCACAGCGCCTTGCATATGAGGACCGGCGCCAAGTTGTTGGAGTAACGGCGCCAGCCGCTGGGCCAGCGTCTCGCCGCGACGGCGGATGCCGACGAGCGCGAATTTGACGCCGGCCGGCCGGGCAGCCGCGATGTCGGCCGCCATATTGACGAGCGTCTGGTGGAGTTCGGCCTTGTTCTGGATCGTGGAAGCGGGCATGGGCGGTAGGGTAGCGTCTTGCCAAGAGTGCTGGAAGAGCGTGGCGCCGGGCGCCATGCTTTCGGCGAAGCCGTAAGCATGCTCAACGTGCGCGGGTACTGGCGCCCCATCCTAAAGCGCGCAAGGGTGGGGCACCCGCGCCACCAGAGTCCTAAACGACGATGTGCCGTCCTGGCGCAACGATGTTGAACGATTCACAGTTATCATTGCTATCGCGAACCCGGAGCGCCTCGCCGTTTGAGAAGGCGAGCAGCAGTGACCGATCATTCTCCCGATCGACGGCCGTGACTGAACTTCCAAGCAATGTCGCTAGTGTGGCGCCGCGCAGAGCGTAATCCGCTCCGTGTTTGACGTCAGTGTGCGGAAAGTGATCAAAGTCACACTCAAGCGAAAGCACTAGACTGCGGTCGAATACCAAGCTTACCTGGAACCGACCTAGCCGGAGCTCCTCGAGTACCCTCCCCCGCATGAAGTCAAAACGCTCGGACGCAGGAATCCGGTACATCGGCAATCCTCTCACGGTAATGGAATGAGCGTTTCGTGATTCGGCCCCGTGCGCCGGGCCATGCTTTCGGCGAAGCCTAAAGCATGCTCAATGTGCCCGGCCGCGGGCGCCCGGCCGAGAATTGAAGGTCAGTCGGCAAAGTCGTCTACAAATCTCTCCGAACTGTACTTCTCGCGCCAGCCTTCGCTTCCAATGTACCAGCCGGAAAGCTCGCCAAGTCCCTCGGCATTGAGATCAACTGTCGCGCCGTTCGATGCAGAGAACGAAAGGGACAAGGCTCCATCGTCGATGGCATGAAGCAATGCAAAGATCGTCTGGTCAACGATGTCAGGTATCAGAATTCCGACGAGCTCTTCAGCGCGTCGGTTAGCTATGGCCTCGCGCCATCGATCGGCGATGACATGCGTCGCGCGCATGATACGGTCGCAATCGCGGATCGATGGATCCCGCACTGTCTCGATTAGTCGTTTTGCGAATTCGTCAATTCCCGTGTGCATGCTCTTAGCCCCCCCCACGGAATAAGTGTTGGAACAGCCACACCGACCTTAACCACGCACGCTGAGAACCGTACTACCTTGAGGTCGGGTTGTCGAACAGGGCTGCTAGCATTCCGTCGAAGCTGTCGGCAACTACAAACGAGCGAGCAGTGGCGCACGCCTCATCGAAGGGGTCGACAAAGTACACCCTCCCCCTCGTGGGACCAGACAGGCTAAGGCAAAACAGGCCGCCACCTGAATCGCAAGCGATTGGGAGAAGCCCCTCGCGAGACAGTTGCTCAAACTGCTCGATGTTCCAAGCTAGATTACTGGTTTCAACGGACCTCCGAATGCCAAAAAAAATTTGGACATCCGTCGCACCACCGGCCAGTCCAGCAACCCCGACGCAGTCCGGGATCGGTTGTCCGCCGTTGTAGTGAAGAAGGAACTGACGATAGTCCGTCGGCAGTTCCACCCCCAGTCCACGCTCAAGGCTCGCCACAGAATCACTCGACAGCTGTGCGCCTGTGCGCTGAAACGAGACTTTCATGGTGCGATCTCCGACTGAGTGCAGGACAGCAGCGCGGGCGCCCCATCCTGAAGCGCAGCTCAAGAGTGGGGGACTGATCAGAATATCGACTTGGTCCCCTGCCCGTCAGTCCCCCACCCTTCGCTTCGCTCAGGATGGGGCACCCATTGCTTCGCCGAAAGCATGGCGCCCTTCGCGAGATTGCCCCCAACTCGGCGGGACTCGCCCCCCTATTGGACTTTCCGCCCCAACTTCCTACACTGGCCCGTTTGGCTTCGGCCTCCGCGGCGGGCGGTGGGTTGGGGCGGCAAACGGCGTTTCGAAAACAAAACTCTCAGGAAGGATGTCTCACGCCATGAGCGAGAAGGGTCTGATCGCGCCACACGGCGGCAAACTGGTGAATCTGGTGGCTACGGGCGGACGTAAGGCGGAGCTTGAAAAAGCCGCCGGGAACATGAAGCGAATCCGCCTGCCGGAGCGGGAGCAGTGCGACCTCGAGTTGCTCGCCGTCGGCGCGATGAGCCCGCTGACGACGTTCATGTCCGACGCAGATTTCCACGCCGTCTGTGACAAGATGCGGCTGGCCAACGGCCTGCCGTGGTCGATGCCGGTGACCTGCTCGGTCGACAAAGCGACCGGCGACGCGATCGACCTCGGCGCTCAGGTGGCGCTGACCGACGACAAGGATCGCCTGCTGGCGGTGCTGACCGTCGAAGAGAAGTACCTGCACAACAAGAAGCTCGAAGCCGAGAAGGCCTATGGCACGACCGACGACGCCCACCCCGGCGTGGCGGTCGTTTACGCGCAGGGCGATGTGTGCCTGTCCGGTCCGCTGGAGGTCGTCACGCCGCGGCATGATCCGGCGTTTCTGAACTATCGACTGACACCGGCGCAGACGCGGGCGAAGTTCGCGGAACTCGGCTGGAAGACGGCGGTCGCGTTTCAGACGCGTAACCCGATTCACCGGGCGCACGAGTACATCACCAAGTGCGCGCTGGAAATCTGCGACGGCCTGCTGATTCACCCGCTCGTCGGCGAGACCAAGGGCGACGACATTCCGGCGGATGTGCGCATGAAGTGCTATGAAGTGCTTCTGGCGAACTACTACAACGCGAAGAACTCGCTGCTGGCGACGTGGCCGGCGGCGATGCGCTACGCCGGCCCGCGCGAGGCGATCCTCCACGCGCTGGTTCGCAAAAACTACGGCTGTACGCACTTCATCGTCGGCCGCGACCACGCCGGCGTCGGGAACTACTACGGCACGTACGACGCGCAGCTTCTGTTCGACGAGTTCGACCCGGCCGATATCGGCATCACCCCGCTGAAGTTCGAGCACAGCTTCTGGTGCAAGAAGTCGGGCGCGATGGCGTCGGACAAGACGACGAACAGCACAAAGGAAGAGCGCGTATTCCTGTCGGGCACGGCGGTGCGCGAAATGCTGACCAAGGGCCAGCGTCCGCCGGTGGAGTTCACTCGTCCGGAGATCGCGGACATTCTGATCGCGTCGATGAAGGGCTAAGCCGGACGCGAGTCGGGCGAGTTCGCAATCCGTTGAATGGTGATCACGAAGCCCCGGCGAGCAATCGTCGGGGCTTTTTTCATACGCGCTTGATCGCGCGGAGGATCATGATGAACAGCACGGCGCCGACGTCGCCGTAATCAGGCTGCCCAGCAAGCCGACGGCCGCGAGGCCGAGAAGGCCGAATACAAAGCCGCCGAGGATCGCCCCGATGCAGCCGACGATCATGTCGCCGACGAGGCCTGTTTGGGTTCGCCCATCCAGTCATAAGGAATCGCGCCCCTCGCGTCGAGGATCCGCCTAACATAACCGGCGAGTGAGAGAGCCCCGAGTGAAAGACACGAGATGCCCACGGTGCGAATACGACCTGCGCGGCCAAAGCGCTAATCTGATTCGCTGTCCGGAGTGCGGACTGACGTGCTCTCGCGCCGACGCCGAGGAAACCTATTCGCAGCAAACCAAGCGGTCGCCGCTGTGCTACCTCGCGGCGGTCTTTTTCGGCATCGCCTGCGGTTGTACCGGCCTCGAACTATCAGTCGCGCCGACGTCCACAATCTGCGCCTTGCTTCTGTCGTTCCACCTGGGCGCCATTTGCCCTTATCACCCCTGGCGCTGGGGCGGGCTATTGGCGATCGCAGCCACCGCCCCATGGCTCCTCGTGATCGCGAGGAACCCTTTTGACAAGTTGAGCCTTGTCGCGATCGGGCTTCTGGCGATCTTCGCGGGGTTGGCGATCGGGGCCGCGATGATCGGAGGTGTCGTAGGACGTCGGATCAACTGTCTGCGCCCGGAAGACCGTCCGTAGTAAAGCGCCTTACGGGCAAGGCGTCCCGAACACGCTCAATTCCAGTGCCAGATCCGCGAGGTCGACACACCCGTCATTCGTCAGATCCGCGCGCGGGTCAAACCCGTCACAACGCCCGAAGTTCGCCAGCAACAACGCCAGGTCGGCAAGATCGCGGCTGAGGTCGCCGGTGAGGTCACCTTCGCAGCCTTCGCAACTGTCGGGCACGCCGTTGTCGTTATTATCCGAAGCCCGGCCGGCGGCGATGTCGTCGCCATCGACGACGCCGTTGCGGTCGCAATCATCGAGTTCGGCGCCGCAGGCGATGCCGACGAGCGACAGATCATCCACCACCGCTTCGACGATCGAGCCGGCGCCGCGATCGGACGCGATGAAGCGCAGCACGATCTGCGTCGCGTCGGGAATAAAGTCGTGCGGGTTGATCCCCTGCTGGCTCCAGCCTACTGGCGTATTGAGCGGGCCGATAGTCTGCACATTCACCCAGTTGTCGCCGCCGTCCGCAGACATGTCGACGACAAACGGATCGTCCGGCGCGCCCAGGCCGAGGTTGTTCGAGTACCACAGGTAGTAGCGAATCTGCGGCTGCACGATGCCGGTCAGGTCGTACGTCGGCGAGGTCAGCGTGGTCTGGCCGGCGTCAACATCGTGGCTTGCGTCGCGATCGCCGGCGAGGCCATTGGTCACCCACGCGAGCACGCCATTGGGCGTGAAATCGGAAGCGGGTTGAGCGCTGGTGGGCTCGGGATCGACGCGCTCCCACACGCCATCAGTCGCGTCGTCATCAGGCCCGCCGACGGTCCAACCGCGGTTGATCTCCATGTCGTCGTCGAGCCACTGGCCGAACGGGCCAACCGTCGCCTGCCAAGCTTCGGCGGCTTCGCCGCGCGGCAGCGCGTGATGGCCGGAGATGAAGCCATCGGCGGTAACGTAGAACTCCGGCGTCGCGCCACAGACGGGTGGCGGGAGCGTCGCGAACCAGCGGTTGTCTCCGAGCGGCGTCAACTCGACGCTGTCGAAATCGTCGCCGCGATAGCGGAACCAGAGCTGCGCGGAGCCGGGGATCATCCCTTCCGCGCCTGGATCGATCTCGACCTCAAATGAGGATGCTTCGCCAGGCGCGAGCAGGATCGGCGCCGCGTCAATGAGCTTGATTGTCACATAGTTGATGAGGCCGGCGTCCGTCGCGATCGAGAACGGCTGTGGGCCGGTCGGGACGTTGTAGCCATGCACTTCGATCGCCCAGCGCCCTTCGAGCGGATCAGCGACGTACACTTGCTCGATGTTGTTAAGCCGATCAGCGAGCGTCTGCGTCGCGTCGGTCTCCGGTGACAACGGGGCGAGCGTCCACGGATAATGCTCGCCGCCTTCGGGGTCGATCAACACGAGATCGAGGTCGTTCACGAGCGAGGGTGTCACGCCCGGAAACGCGGGGGGATCATCCCACGCGATTGTCACTTTCACGGTCGCGCCGGGCGCGACATCGAGTGAGTACGCGACGGTTTCGCCGTTGCCGACTGCGTCTTCGCGCCAGGCGCCGGTTCGCATGAAGTCGATCGTGTCTTTCGCGCGGACGGCGCCATATCCGAACTGAAAGTCCGGCCCCGGATTGCCGAGATCGGCGGCGTTGTGCGCGAGCAAGGTTTTCAGCGTCGAGTTACGCGGGTCGGCGGCGCCGGGCCGCAGCGTGCGCGATGCTTCCAGCAGCAACGCGCAAATCCCGGTCACCGTCGGCGTGGACATCGAAGTGCCACACAGCGTGATCAGTTCTTGATTGCTGGCGCCGGTGTTGGCGGATGTGACGCCTTCATCCTCGTCGCTCTGGCAGCCGGGTCCCACGATGTCGGGCTTCAAGCGACCATCGTCGGTCGGCCCCCAACTGCTGAAGTCCGTCATCGAGTCGTCGTTGGAGTTGAGAGCGCCGACGCAGATGTGATTCTTCGCGCCGGAAGGCGGCGCCGTGGTGGAGTAGAACTCGCCGCAGCGCGGGACGCCGCGCTCATTGCCGCCGGCCCAGACGATGCGATGAGGCGCCCCGTTGCTGACGGATCCGCGGACAACCCCGTCGATGACGCTCGAAGTCAGACCGTAGTTGCCGGTGATGGCGCAGTCCCAGAAGCGGGCGGTGTTCGTACCGATCGAGTTGTTGGTGATATCGACGCCATAATTGAGAATGCCGTCGCCGTAGTCGGCCTCGATGTCACCGGGGTCGCTGAACAGGCCGATCCCGCCACCCGCCGGCTCGTAGCTGAACGAGACGATCTCCACGGCCGGCGCCATGCCCCGATAAAGCCCGGCGCTGGCCGCGCCGCTGCCGCCGATCGTCGCGGAAACGTGCGTAGCATGATAACTGGCGCCGTTGTCGTCGGCGATCGTCATGCGCGTGTCGAAGTCGACATGTGTCGACAGCGCGGTGCCGCCGTCATAGACCATGACGGTGACGCCGGCGCCACTGAGGTCATATGGCGCTTCCTGCAACTGGTCGACCTGCGTCGCGTGGCGGTTGGAATCGTTCAGATCGGAGAACGCCGGTAGCGGGGCTTCCACCCACGCGACGGCGTCTTCGGATGCGAGCGCGCGGACCTGCGACAGCGGCATTTCAACAACCGCCGCGTTCATCGACACGAGCGTCGACCGCAGCAGGCGGATGTGCGGCTTCAGCGCGGCCGCGCCAGTTGTCGCAAAGTCGACGTCGTCATGAAAAACGACGTAAACGCCGATGACCGTATCGGCGGCGTTTGAGACGATCGCCCACTCTGGCGCCGCGGCGCCGGCGAGCAGCGCGTCGATCTTCCATCCCACTTGAATCGGCTCAAGCCGCGCCAGGCCGAGACGCTCCACTACCGCCGCGCCCGCGAATGATGGGTCGACGCGAACGAAAAAGTCGGTTCCGCCAAGCGGGCGCAGGACGGTCACGCCGGCTTTGGCGAGCGCCGCGCGCGTGGCATAGGTCGGCATCGACGCGAATCGTCCAACAGCGTGCGTAGACGCGCTCAGCCCGCGCGCCCAGCCGAACGGATCGGTCGGGGCGGGCAGCAAGTCAGTCTTTGACCAGGTTGGGGGGTTGTCAGAATCCGCCAGTGCTCGCCAGCGCGCTTGCGCGGCGGCGTCCGCGTTGTTCAGGAGCAGCATGCCCAGCGTCGCGGCGAGCGTAAGGGTCGAGCGCATCTTTCCCCCGAGTTTGAAGTGTCTGAACGGCCGGGCAATGGCCGTTGGCCCTATCGTAAAGAACTCCGCGCGGTCGGGACAACGCGATCCCGGCTCGACACGCGAAAAAACCTGGGGGCAAGGCGCGCCCCCTCCCCTCGCCGCGAGCGGATTTGCCCTAGAATCGCCCCATGGATTCGCCGGTGGAAAACAGCCGCGGGGCAGCGCAGCCCGCCGATTCACCCAGCACCGTCGCCGTCCCGCCGCTCGCGCCGAAGCCCGTCCGTGTGGCGGCCGCGATCGGGTTTGCCGTGCTAGTGCTCGCCCTGTTTCAAATCGGACAGCAGTGGGCGCTCGCGCATCTGCCGGATTTCGCGTACTTCTATCGCGGCGGCATGTGGCTGGGGCAACACGGCGTATTCGATCCCGGCTACGACGTAACGGCGGCGGGCGAGCGGATCGCGCGCGGGACGATCGAGTGGTATCTGCCGTTTGTCCACCGCTTCATGACGATGTGGACGTGGATTCCGGATTTCACAGTTCTCGGCCACACGGTTGCGGGGCAGTCGGTATCTGGAATTGTCTGGCTGCTGTTCAACCTCACGGTTTTCGTCTGCACGATCCGCCTGATCGGACGCTACTTTGTCGGCCTGCCACGGCAGGACTGGATCGTGACCCAGCTCATCCCGATCCTGATAACGATCCTGTTCTGGCATTGGGAGTTTCGGCTCAATCAGATCAACAACCTGACGCTGCTCCTGCTGGTGGGCTCGTTTGTCTGCTGGCGACGTGGCCACTCGACGGCGGCGGGCTTGTGGGTCGGTTTCGCGACGTTACTGAAAGTTACGCCGGGCCTGCTGATCGTCTGGTTCTTGCTCAAGCGGCAATACCGCGTCGTCGTCTTCGCCGGGCTGACGGTCCTGCTGGCGGGTCCGGTGGCGGACCTCGTCGCGTTTCGCGACGCGGAATATGTCGCGGACCGCTACCGGGCCTGGGTGGCGGCGGTCGTCGGAAAGACATCGCACCGCGCGCTGATCATGAACGATTATGAGATGGACTGGCGCAATCAGAGCGTCAGCGCGACCGCCAACCGGCTTTTGCATCACACCAACTACTCAACGCACTTCGACAACGACCCGAGCATCACGTTCGGCGATCACGAGCCGCCGCGATTTATCAATATCGTCAATCTGCCGAGCGAGTGGGTTGTGCGCATCGTCATGGGAATACTCGTTGCCTCGCTGCTGGGTTTGCTGTGGCTGGGCCGAAAGCCCGCCGCCGATATGAGCGAATGGCATTTGCGGTTCGAATGGGCGCTGTTCGTGCTGGCGATGTTGTGGTTTACGCCGATCATGCGGCGGTATCACATGATCTGGGCGCTGCCGACAGTATCGCTTCTATTCGCAGGGATACACTACAGCGGGCATCGCGGGCGCTGGGTGTGGACCGCGACCACTGCCCTTCTGTTGCTGACGGCGGGACAGTTGTCGCTGCTGTCAAAGTGGCTTGGCGGCACGCAGATCATGGAAGCGTTTGGCGTATTCACCTGGACGGTGCTGATCCTGGCGATCCCGATGGTGTGGATGTCGCTGCGTCTGAGCGCGAACGAAAACGCCCTGCCGATGGATTACAACCTAAAGGTCCAACCGGCGCCCGAACCGCCCTACCCGGAAGCGGCCGTCGCGGCGTCGTGAGCGAAACGCTCCGCCGCACTACCGCCGTTTGAACTGACGCTCCAACTCCGCGATGGTCATCCGTAATGTGGTTGGCCTGCCGTGCGGGCAGTTGCTGCTGCGCTCGGCGGTCTCGCGCTGTTCGAGCAGAGAAGTGATTTCGCCCGCCGACAGCGGATCACCCGCTTTGATCGCGGCCTTGCAGGCCATCATGTCGAGGAGGTCGTGCAGCAGGGTATCGGGCTCGGGGCGGGCGCCCTGCTCGCTGAGCAGGTCAAGCAGATCACGCACAAACGCGACGCGATTGACGCGTTCCAGGAACGATGGAAACGCCTGGATCGCGACGCTTTGCGGCCCGGCGGCCGTCAGTTCGATACCTAATCGGGCCAACGCGTCGGCGTGCGTCTCAAGCACCGCGATGCGCTCAGCCGCGACGGGCACAATGTCGGGAATCAACAGGCGCTGCGACTCCAGCGGGCCGTGCGATACGCGGGCGCGAAGCGTTTCGTACATGATGCGCTCGTGCAGCGCGTGCTGGTCGATGATCATCAGCCCGTCGGGCGTTTCGGCGACGATGTAGGCGTCGTGGATCTGCAGTGCGCGCGGCGTCGTCCAGTTTTGTATGTCGTCGGTTGGCGCCGGGGCCGCGCGGCCGGGAGTGGTCGCGTTCCACTGATTCTGCGGGTCTGCGGGCGCGGTGGTTTCGGGCCATGCTTCCGCACGCGCCCGACCGGCAGTCGCGTTTTCAACGGGCTCGTGCTGCCTCCCGGATGGCGGGGCTATCGGCGCCGACGGGGCATGCGGTGGCGGCCTTGAGTGTGCGTACGACTCGCTCGCCGGTCGCGGCTCGGCCCGCGTGAAGAACTCCACCATCGCCTGCCGCGCGGCCGAGGCGTGCTCGTTCGATTCGGCCCTTTGCAATGACAGGCCGCGATCAAGGTTGGTCCGCAGGAACTTGTCGCGCAGCGCTGCCAGCGTTTGGCCGTGGACGAGATTCGAATCGCGCCAGCGGACTTCGATCTTCGTCGGATGCACATTCACGTCAACCGCCGCCGGATCGACCGTGAGGAACAGAAACGCGACGGGATAACGCCCGGGGTCGATCAGGCTGCGATACGCCTCCTTGATCGCGTGCGACACAAAGCGATCCCGCACGTAACGCCCGTTAACGAAGACGTATTCCCACTTGCTGGAGCCGCGGCTCTCTTTCGGCGGCGCCACAAAGCCGGTGATGCGCAGGTCCGGACTCTCGCGCGTCACCGGCAGCAGCGTTTCGGCCAGTTCGGGGCCGAAGAAGTCACGAATCCGCATCCAGCGCGGGTCCTCATCGCGCGGCGTTTCATCGCTCGCGTCGATCGGCGGGATCGCCGGCAGGTCGTGCATGAGGCGCTTGTCGTGGCGCAGGCTGAAACCGATGTGCGGATGCGGCAACGCGATCCGCGCGAGTTGCTCGCCAATATGCCCCACTTCGGTCTGGTTCGTCCGCAGGAATTTCCGCCGCGCCGGCACGCAATAGAACAGGTCGCGGACCTCGATCAGCGTTCCGGGAGCGGCGGCGCACGGCGTCGGTCCATTGATCTGACCCGCGTCCACCTCCAGCCAATGACCGACATCCTGCCCCGGCGGTCGCGTTGTGATGCGCAAGCGCGAGATTGAGCCAATGCTCGGCAGCGCCTCACCCCGAAAGCCCATCGTGTGAATCTGAAACAGGTCGCGGTCTTCGCGGATCTTGCTCGTCGCGTGCGGCTCGACGCACAAGCGCAAGTCCTCGGCGGACATGCCACAGCCGTCGTCGCTGATCTGAATCAGCGCCCGGCCACCGTCCTCGATCACGACTTCGACCCGCCCCGCGCCCGCGTCGAGAGCGTTTTCGACCAGTTCCTTAACGACGCTCGCCGGACGCTCGACGCACTCGCCGGCGGCGATACGATTGACGACATTCGGCGGCAGCACGCGGATCACACTCACGGCTGGAGTATAGCGGGCGTCTCGGTATAATCGCGGTCGTCGGGAGCGGCGCGGTCCCGGCGATCGGCTGTTTTGTGATCGATACACCCGACTAGCCATGCGGAGTTACGCGGCAGATGACGCCGCGCGCCGGTTCGGCGGCTTCGCGAATGAAGTTCCGCGCTCGCGATCGGCGGACGAGGAGGTTCAAGAAGTGGAACAGGTCCTTTCTCACTTGAAGGCGCAACGGGACGCGCACCTGAAATGGACGCGCGACCTGTGTGCGATCCCCAGCATCAGCACGAAACAGGAACATCGCGCCGATGTCGCGAAGTCTGTGCAGTTTACGCACGAACTGTGCGAGAAAATCGGGCTCAAGTCGCGCGTGATGGAAACCGGCGGACATCCGCTGGTGTACGCTGAGTGGACCGGCGCGCCGAACGCGCCGACGTTCCTCGCTTATGGCCATGTCGATGTGCAGCCGACGGGCGATCTGTCGCTGTGGAACGCTGACCCGTTTGAGCCGATCGTCAAGGGTGATTGGCTGATCTGCCGTGGCTCGGCGGACGACAAAGGCCAGGTGTTGCTGTACCTGCGGGCGGCCGAGGCGTGGTTGAAGACGCACGGCAAACTGCCCGTGAACATGAAATTTCTGATCGAAGCGGAAGAGGAGATCGGCTCGCCGAATCTGGCGCCGTTTGTCTCAAAACACCGCGACATGCTCGCAGCCGAGGCCGTCCTGATTTCGGACACGGGCATGTACAAAGACGGTTATCCGACGCTGACGATCGGCACGCGCGGGCTCGTATACAAAGAAGTGCTCGTCAGCGGACCGACGGTAGACCTGCATAGCGGCACGCATGGCGGCGTCATTCCGAATCCGACCAACGTCATCGCCCGGCTGGTCGCGTCACTGCATGACGCGGATGGCAAGGTCACGGTGAAGGACTTTTATAAGAACGTCGTCGACGCGAGCGCCGAAGAGCGCAAGCGGCTCGCAGAATTGCCCTTCAACGAGCGCGAATACCTCGACAGCCTCGGACCGAACACGATGCCGGCCGGCGAAAAGGGCTGGACGACGCAAGAGCGACGGTCCTGTCGCCCGACGCTGGACTGCAACGGCATTTTCGGCGGATTCATGCAGCCCGGGGCCAATACGATTATCCCGGCCAAGGCCGGCGCGAAGATCAGCATGCGCCTTGTGCCCAATCAGAACGCGGAGAAGATCGCCGCAGCCTTTGATGAGACGATTCGTGAGCGCTGCCCCAAGGGCGTGAAGCTAGAGATTCACTCGCACGGGTCCGCCGACGCGTACGTAACTCCGATTGATTCGCCCGTATTGAAGGCGGCGGAGCGGGCGTTGCAGGACGCGTATGGCCAGAAGCCGGCGCTGATCCGCGAAGGCGGATCGCTGCCGATCCTGCCTATGTTCCAGCGCGAACTCGGCGCGCCGTCGATCCTGCTGGGCTTCGCAAGCCCGCACTGCAACGCGCACGGCCCGAATGAGAAAGCGTTTATTCCGGACTTGGACCGCGGCGCGGAGACGATTGCGCGTTTGTTTCAGTTACTGGCGAAGTAGACGGCAGGTTCACGACCCGAAACGAAAAGGTAGGACGTGTCCCCGATCTGGTATCCGTTTATCTATCAATACGGCGTTGGCTCAGCCGTGTTTGTCATTGGGCTGATTCTCATCTTGCGCTCGGGCGCATGCGACTTGTCCAATCGGCGCGACCGATTCTGGTTCGGTGTGCTGATCGGCGGGTTCTGCTGCTACTTCGGAATGCACCTGCTTTGGTATCTGGCCGCACTGTATATCTATCCTGATTCCGCCACGCCGCTTCACGGCTAGCCGCAAGGGTCCACCTGTGCCTTGGATATTTCTCGCCGAAGCGCCATTCAAGATGCAGACCGGGCGTGGAGAGGCGATCGACTACGTCATCATCGTGGGCTACCTCGCGCTGGTCCTGGGCTTCGGTAGTATTTTCGGCCGGTTCACAAAATCCACGCGCGACTTTTTCTTCAGCGGAAGCAAGTTCTCGTGGTGGCTGATCGGCATGAGCATGGTCGCCACCGGCGTCGGATCGCATAGCTTCATCAAGTACGCGCAGACCGGCTATGAGCATGGCCTGTCGAGCACGATGAGCTATACCAACGACTGGTTCTTCATTCCGTTCTTCATGTTCGGCTGGTTGCCGATCATCTATTTCTCGCGCGTCCGCAGCGTCGCGGAGTATTTCGAGCGCCGCTTCAACACGCCCTGCCGCATCGCCGCCATGCTGCTGATGCTCAACTACATGTTGATGTACATCGGCTACAACCTGTTCACGCTCGGTAAGGCGGCGAACCAGGTTCTCGGCATTGACGTCGAAACCGGGATCATCGTGATTTCCGTCGTGTCGGCCATTTACATCACCGCCGGAGGTCAGACAGCGGTTATCTTCACCGACCTGATGCAGGGCGCCATGCTGCTGTTCGCCGGATTGCTCCTGTTCGCGATCGGGCTGAATCGAATCGGCATGGACGGCGGTATCATCGACGGTTTGAGCGTGTTCTGGCAGCATTTGTCCCTCACCGAACGCTTACCGTTCTCCGGGTTCAACAAACCAAACAACTTCAGTTTTGTGGGCGTGTTCTGGCAGGACGCGATTGCCGGCAGCATCATGTTCCTGTTCGTCAATCAGGGCCTGATGATGCGTTTCATGGCCGCGCGCAGCGTCAACGAAGGCCGCAAGTGCATACTTTTCAACACGCTGTTGATCCTGCCGATATCGGCGGTCGTCGTGGGCAACGCGGGCTGGCTGTGCAATGTCTGCGTCAAAATGGGTTTGATCGAAGCGCCCAATCCGGCCAATGAGGCCTTTGTGACTGTCGCCGAGTTTCTCTGCCACCCCGGCGTCTTCGGATTCGTGCTCGCTGCGCTGGCCGCTGCGTTGATGTCCACGCTCGACACGCTAACGAACGCGTCGGCGTCGCTGTTTGTCTATGACGTGTACCAGCCGTATCTAGCGAAGGATCGTAGCGACCGCCACTACATGCGCGTGGCCCGTATCGCGACCGTGTGCACATCAATGACGGGGCTTGGCCTTGCGCTATGGTTCGCGACGCGTGGCGAAGATCTGTACAAACTGCACGGCTTCTTCCAAGCACTGGTCACCCCGCCGATCGTCGCGGCCGTGTTCATGGGCGCCTTCTGGAAACGCTTCACGTCCGAGGGCGCGCTGGCCTCTATGGTCGGTGGCATCGGCGCGCTGTATCTCTCGATCAAGTACCCGATTCTGGTCGAACCCTTCGCGAACTGGCTGCACGGCGTAGAACCGGACAAATCCGGTGATTACCCCTTCATGCGCGCTATGTTCGGCCTGGTAAACGCGGGCGTGATCGGTGTAGTAGTTTCCTGGTTCACCACGCCTAAGGCTGACGACGAGATCGCCGGCCTCTGGATCGGCTCGATGAAGCTCAGCAAGAAACTCTTCAAGGGCGGCGAACCCAACCCGGCGGTCGGCAAGACCGTGCAGGTCATGCCGTTTCAAACAATCGACGGCACGTGCTCGACCACTACCGCCATCTCGCTCGACCCCGCCAAGAACAAGCCGGATGCGGAGATTCAGCGGATTCGCGCGGCGGGTGGCGGGCCGCCGCCGGCGGAGTACCCGATTGTCCGGCTCGCGAAGCCGCAGATGGAGCGGCTGAAGGCGAACGAGGGCGACCTCGTTTTCATTGCCGACGCCCGTCGCTGGCTCGGCGGGTTGCGATCGTGCCACGCGCGGCTGGGCCTGCCGCACGACGAGCCAGGGCTCGTGTACATCGACCCGGAGACGTTCGAGGAATCGAGCCTGCTGCCCGGCAAGCCGATGCGCGTCGACCTGCTGTTCTAGCCCGCGCGCCGGTTTGAACCGGCGAGCGACGCGCAAGTTGAGCCGATCGCCGTCGGGCCTACAATGCCGCCCGACAACTGGAAAAAAACGCCACAGTAACTGAGGACAAAGGAAGCCATACGCCATGGAACGCACGTTGATCATCTTCAAGCCGGACGCGATGCACCGCATGCTGGTCGGCCGGATTCTGTCGCGCTTCGAGGACAAGGGCCTTCGCGTCGTGGGCATGAAGTTGCAACAGTCGCCCCGCGCGCAGGTCGAGAAGCACTACGAAGTGCACAAGGCCCGCCCGTTCTACAACGACCTCGTCAGCTTCATGACCAGCGCCCCGGTTATTGTCGCCGTGCTCGAAGGTCCGAGCGCAATCGCCGTCGTCCGTAATCTGCTTGGCGCGACCAACGGTATCGAAGCCGCCCCCGGCACGATCCGCGGCGACTTCGGGCTCGACAAGCAGTTCAACCTCGTGCACGCCAGCGACGGGGCCGAAACCGCCAAGGCCGAAATCGAGTTGTTCTTCAAGGCTGACGAGCTTGTGCAGTACAAGCGCGCCGGCGACGCGTGGATCGTCAGCGCCTAAGCGCCGACCCTCACCGACGCAGCAACCATAACATCTCAGTGTTCCCGCTGTGGCCGAGCAGCGGGCTGGCGCATTCGTCGACAATGCGCCAGCCAAGGTCGGTTACGTCTTCGCGCGTCAGCGCCAGCGTTTCTTCCAACCGCTCCGGCGGCAGCACGCCGCGGCGCAGCCAGCGTTTGTCGGCTTCATAGTGCGGCTTGATCAGCGAAATCACACAACCGCCGGGCGCGAGCGCCCGCTGGGCGGCGACGAGAATCAGCCGCTGCGGCGTCCAGCCCGCGTCAATCGAAATCACGTCGCACGGCTCGGGCGCGGTCCACGACAGCGCGTTTTCGCCCTCGCACACGACGACGCGCTCGTCGCCGCGCAGACGATCATGCAACACGCCGACGCCCGGCTCCACCGCGTATGCGCGCGCGGCCCCGTTCCGCAAGAGGCAATCGACAAAACCGCCGGTGTGACTGCCGAAATCCGCGCAAACGCGCCCTTTGACGCTGATTTCAAACGCCGCGAGCGCAGCGGCGAGTTTGTCGCCGCCGCGCGAGACGAAGTCCGAGGATTCGCGATTGCGCGTCATCGGTGTTTGAATCAGTCCGTCGACACCACGACCCATTCGCCGGTCGGGCGGCGTTCAAGTTCGACGGCTTGCGTGCGCGGGCGCAGTCGGAACGCCTGGCCATCGATGCGGAGCGGCGCGCCGCTCTTTGCGGAAAGCGGCAGCTCCTCGCGCGTGACGCGAAGGCGCTGCACGTTGATGGTGTCGATATTCAGCGCGCCGTTCGCGATCTGATAGTTCAGCTTCGCGGCCTGGCCCTGATCCAACGGACGAACAATCTTGAGAAACGGCGGCAGTTCTGGCTTGGCGGTTTCGGCCGGCTCTTCCACCGGTTCGGCCGGGGCTGGCTCCGGCTCGACAGGTTCGGGCGCCGGCGCGGGCTCCGGCTCAACTACAGGGCTCTCGATCGGCGCCGGCGACGTGGGCCTCTTCGGCTCCGCCGTTACGGCGAAATAAACCGCAACGCCGACGATGATCAGCGCTAGCCCGACAACCAGACTAATCAGTGGATCACGGTGAGTAGGCGCATCGCTCATATAGGTAGCATACCCGCGGGCCGTCCCCCCGTTTCACCGCGGCTGTGAAAGAAAACGCGCCGAGACCCATCCGGGGCCCGGCGCGAGGATTATCCGAGAGTTCGGGAAAGCGCGGTTAGGCGCCGGTCATCCGCAGGCCATTGATAACGCCAGAAATCAGTAGCGAAATGATGTTCTGAAGCGCGATGTCCGCGAGAATCGTTCCACAGCCACCCGCCTGCAGCAGCACGCCGCCGCTCACCACCCCCAACGCCAGCATTTTCATGCGTCGCATCTTCATTCGCGGTTTCTCCCGTAACCTCAAGATCGATTGTCGGCGGCACTCGGGCGGCCGGCGCTGCCCGTAATATAGCGGTCCCCGCCTGACTCGACGACTCGCCGCGGGGCGCCCCCCTTCTATCGGCAGGACGCATGGTCGGGCACGCGGGCGCGGCGCCGGCCGACGGATATACTGAAATCGTGGACCTCTTCGCTGAACAGGAACAGGCGGCGATGCGCTCGGCCGAGCCGCTCGCGGCTAGGATGCGCCCCCGCACGCTGGCGGAGTTCATCGGGCAGTCGCACATCATGGCGCCCCGGCAATTACTGCGCCGTCAGATCGACAGCGGCCGCGTCGGCAGCGCAATCTTCCACGGCCCCCCGGGGTGCGGCAAAACGACCCTGGCGCGGCTGATCGCCCATCACGTCGACGCCGTGTTCACGACGCTACACGCGGCGGAGGCGGGCGTGCGCGACGTGCGGGAGGTGATCGAAGCGGCCCGCACGCGTCTGGCCACGACCGGGCGGCGTACCGTGCTGTTCCTGGATGAGATTCACCGCTTCAGCAAGTCACAGCAGGACTCGCTGCTGCGCGATGTCGAGTCCGGCGTCTTGATTCTGATCGGAGCGACCACCGAAAACCCGTTCTTTTCGGTCAATGCGCCGCTGATCTCGCGGAGTTCGCTGTTTGAGTTCCAGGCCCTGACGGATGACGAATTGCGAGCCGTGCTCGACGCGGCGCTGCGTGACGCGGAGCGCGGTCTTGGCGCATATCGGCCGATCGTCGAAGACGCCGCGCTGGCATTTCTGGTTGAGACATGCGAAGGCGACGCGCGGCGAGCGCTGAACGCGCTCGAGGTCGCGGTAATGTCAGAAGTGGACGAGGGCGGGCCGCGGCGCGTGACGCTGGAGGTGATGCGCGAGTCCGTTCAGAAGCGCATCGCGTTCGACCGCGACGGCGACACGCATTACGACCTCGCGTCCGCCTTCATCAAGTCGATGCGCGGCAGCGATCCGGACGCGTCGCTGTACTGGATGGCGCGCATGCTGGAAGGCGGCGAGGATCCGCGCTTCATCGCCCGGCGGATTGCGATCTGCGCCTCCGAAGATGTCGGCAACGCCGACCCACAGGCCATCGTCATCGCGGCGGCGGCCGTGCAGGTCGCCGAACTCGTCGGACTGCCGGAATGTGAATTCGCGCTGGCGCAGGCGGCGACGTACATCGCCTGTGCGCCGAAGTCGAACGCGGTAACGCTGGCGATCGGCGCCGCGCGGGCCGATGTGCGAAATGAACCGACCCTCGCCGTGCCGGGACACTTGCGCGATGGGCACTACGCCGGCGCCAAGAAATTGGGGCGGGCAATCGGATACGAGTATCCGCACGACTCGCCGAGCGGCTTTGTGCTCCAGGACTATCTCGGCGCCGAAAAGGCCTTCTATCACCCCACCGATCGCGGGGCGGAAAAGCGCATCAAGGCGTGGGTGGAAGAACTCCGCCGCCGCCGCGGGCAGTCGCCCCCCGCCGATAGGATGGAGTCATGAGCAAGGCGGCGCTTCGAGCAACGCTGCGCGCCGCGCTGGCGAATGTCGACTCCGAAAAGCGCGTTGTCCTCAGCGCGGCGATCTGCGCGCGGGCGATCGCGCAATCTGAGTACGCATCCGCCAGTGTGATCATGGCGTTTCTATCGTTGCCGGATGAGGTCGATACCGGTGATCTGATTGGCGCAGCGTTACGCGCGGGTAAGCGGGTTGCGGCGCCGTGTGCGGATTGGGATTCAAAAACGATGCGCGTCGCGCCGCTGACGTCAGTTGACCGCGTCGTCGAAACCGGGCGACATGGACTTCGCGAGCCGATCGCTGGATCCGTCGGGGCGAGCATTCCGCTCGGGGACATTGACCTGGTGATTGTGCCCGGGCTCGGGTTCGATGAGTCGGGGGCGCGACTCGGGCGGGCGGCCGGGTTCTATGACCGGTTCCTCGCACAGCCGGAATTGCGCGCGAAACGCATGGCGCTCGCGCTCGATCGCCAGATCGTTGAGCGCCTGCCGACTGAGCCACACGATCAGCCGGTTGATCTGATCGTGACGGAATCCCGCGTTATTCGCCCAGCTTGACAGTCACGATGCGCGATTCGCCGTTCGGCGCGATGACCTCGAGCCGCGCCTGGCGGACACCCTCAAGTTTCTGACGTAACTCCGCGACCGATTTCGTCGGCGCGTCGTTGACGGCGGTGATGAGGTCGCCGGGTTGCAAGTCGAGCCGCCGCACGCCGTCGCGAACAACCGAACGAACAAAAACGCCCTTGCGATTCGATTGCTCGTGCGCGTCAGCCGCCACAGCGCGCCCCTGCGGCTGGCGGGCGAGATACAGCCATAACTCGGGCTGCATGGTCCGCGCTCGAACGCCCAGGTTGTCGAGCGTGACCGCGTCGACTGCGTCGCGAGCGTCGACATACGCGTCAATGTTCGCCGGGCGCTCGCCAATTTCGACCGGGACTTCGATGAGATTGCCATTGCGTATGACCCGGATATTGGCGGTATCGCCGGGCAGCATATTGCCGACAACCGCCAGCACTGATGGTGTTGTTCTCACATCCACACCATCAACCGAGATGATCATGTCTTCGCAGCGCAAGCCGGCCTTGTACGCGGGAGAGTCCTCATAAACGATGTCGACCAGCACACCCCAGTAGTTTTCGCCACCGAACAGGTCGACAGTTTCGTCGGTAATGTCCATCATGCTGATGCCCAGCCAGCCGCGTTTGACGATGCCGGTATCGCGCAATTGGCGGCTGACGTTCACCGCCATTTTGGACGGAATCGCGAGGCCGACGCCGGCCGAATAGCCGGTTTCCGTCGCGATCGCCGTATTGATCCCGATGACCTCGCCGCGCATGTTCAGCAGCGGCCCACCGGAATTGCCTGGGTTGATGGCGGCGTCGGTCTGGATGAAGTCCTGGAACGCCATCCGCCAGCCGGGCACGATGTTAGTGCGACCCTTCGCGCTGACGATGCCGTGCGAGACCGTGTGTGACAAGCCGAATGGCGCGCCGACCGCCAACACCCAGTCGCCGACTTCCATCTGGTCAGAGTCGCCGAACTGCAGCGGGTGCAGATCGTGGGCGGAGATGCGTAACACGGCCAAATCGCTTTGCGTGTCCACAGCGACCCGTTGCGCGTCGTATTCGCGGCTGTTGTACAGACGGACGCGGATTTTCTCGCGCCCCTC
>JAGQOO010000130.1 GCA_020427345.1 Phycisphaerales bacterium
GCACCGATCACCGAGAGCGCGACGCGCCGTCCGGTCGGTCCGGCTTCCATCGCCGCGGTGACGTCGACGTATTCCGGCCGCGTCGCCGGGACCATCATATGAACCTTGGTGGTGACCACTTGCTCTCCGAAACGAAATCGATTGATCGGCCGCGCGCTGGGCCGTAGCGCCTCGATCTTCTCGCGCGTGCCGAAGAACAGCGCCTGGCTCGGACAGACGCTGGCGCACATGGGCTTCTTGCCGACGGACGTGCGGTCGTAGCACATGTCGCACTTCATCATCAGCTCGAGCTCGACCTTCATCTTGGGCACGCCGAATGGGCACGCCAACACGCAGTTACTACAGGCGATGCAGCGCGGCTTGCGCGCGCTCTGAACGACTCCGTCGGCGGACCTCTTGATGGCGTCCGCCGGACACACCTCGGCACACGTCGGTGAGTGGCAGTGCATGCAGACCACGGGCGTCGTCTGAGTTGATTGCGATCGCTCGACGTACTCCAGGTGAATCATTGAATGTCCCCGGTGCGTGTCACACTCTTCGCAAGCCTGGATGCACGCCTGGCAGCCAATGCAACGACTGGGGTCGATGAAGAACTCCATGTTTTCGGGAACGCCCATTCGCTCTCCTGTCTGCGCACGCCGGGTGGATCACAACGTACGGTCACTACCCCTGCTGCGGTTCCAACTGCCCCGCATATTCTGGTGCTTCTTGCGCTTTGCGTAAGCGTACAGCGCACACCTTGTACTCGGGGATCTTCGAGATGGGGTCCTGTGCAGAGATCGTCAGTTGGTTGGCGCTTTTTCGGCCCGGCCAGTGATACGGGATGAAGACGGTGTCGGGCCGGATCGTCGTGACGACCAGCGCCCGAAGGGTGCAATCGCCGCGGCGCGACTCCGCGGTGACCCAATCACCGTTCTGCACACCGAGCGACTCCGCCATTTGGGGGTGCATCTCGATTCGCGGCTCCGCATACTGGTCAACCAAGGGGCCGATGCGGCGCGTCTGTGTGCCGGAGAGGAACTGACTTACGACCCGTCCCGTCGTGAGTATGACCGGATACTCTTCGTCAACGTCCTCGGTCGGCGGCGTGTACTCGGCAACGTTGAATCGCGCCTTACCATCGGGGAAGTAAAACGGGCCAGCGCCCTTCGCGATTGGGTTCCAGGAACCACGTTCAAAGAGCCGCGGCGTGCCGGGGTGGTCGTCGGCAGGACACGGCCAGAATACGCCGTGCTGTCGCTCGATCTTCCCATACGTGATTCCAGAGTAGTCAGCGACGCCGCCGCGTGAGGCGACGCGCAGCTCGTCGAAAATCTCGCGCGGACTGGAAAACGTGAGACCATGCGGGCGGCCGAGCATTGCGGCAATGTCTTGGATGATCCGCCAATCCTGGCGGGCGTCGCCTGGGCAATCGATTGCCTTGTTGATCTTGATCACGCGGCCCTCGATCTGTGTAACCGTGCCCTCATCCTCCTCGTGCAGTGATCCGGGCAGGACGATGTCGGCGTGCCGGGCGGTCTCATTCAGGAAAAAGTCGATTGCGACGAAAAAGTCGAGCTTGTCGAGCGCCTTGCTGATGAAGTTATTGTCCGGCAACGAGACCTTCGGATTGAAACAGATGCTCAGCAGGCCGCGGATCTCGCCGCGATCGATCTTTCGGAATATCTCGTACGCGTCCACGCCTTTGCCAGGAAGATCCTCGGGCTCCATGCCCCAGATTTGTGCGACATACGCACGATGATCCGGATTGGAAATATCACGCGCGCCAGGAAGCTGATCACACTTTTGACCGTGTTCGCGGCCACCTTGTCCGTTACCCTGCCCGGTGATCGTCGCATACCCACAACTCTCACGGCCGATTCGGCCCGAAGCGAGCACGATATTGATCGCACCCAGTACGTTCTGGACGCCGTGGCTGTGATGCTCGATCCCGCGCGCATGCATGAGGAAACTCGACTTGGCCTGACCCCACCACTCTGCAGCTTGCTGAATTGATCTCTCAGGAACGCCGGTGATTCGGGAGGTACGCTTCGGCGTCCACGGCTTGACGTGCTCGACCACCTGGTCAAACCCAATCGTCCAATTGTCGATGAACGCGTGGTCCAGCCAATCGTGCTCGATCATCAGGTGCAGGATGCCGTTGAACAACGCGACGTCGCGCCCGGGCTTGACCGGCAGGAACAGATCGCACGTTCTTGCTATGGGCGTGATGCGTGGATCAACCACAATCACGCGTGCTCCGTTGTCGCGCGCCTGCCACACATACTCAGTCGTGATTGGCGCGCACTCGGCCACGTTGGCACCGCTAATCCAGATCAACTCCGATTTCAGCATGTCGCTCCAGGCGTTGGCGGCCCGGTCGATGCCGAAGGCCAGCTTGTTGCCGGCGGCCGCGCTGACCATGCACAAGCGACCGTTGTAGTCGATGTTGGCGGTCCGCAGGCACACGCGCGCAAACTTACCCATCAGGTAAGCCTTCTCGGTAGTCAGACTGGCGCCCGTGAGGATGGCGAATGCGTCGTTGCCGTGCTCGGCCTGGATGCGTCCGATCGCGTCGGCCACAACGCGAACAGCCGCCTCGTACCCCATAGGGCGAAAGCCGTCCGGCGCGGACGGATCTCGCTGATAGGCGTGCAGCAGCCGGTCCGGGTGCGAACCCTGGAGGTAGCGCTTTACGCCCTTGGGGCAAAGCATGCCTCGGTTGAACGGAAACTCGTACCAGGGCTCAAAGCCGATGACCTCATTGTCCTTGACCTTGAGTTGAATGCCACACTGCTGGCCGCAAAAGCAGCAATGCGTGTTCACGATGCGGTCCGGCTCCACGCTGCTCGCCAGCCGTGCGCCGCTTGAGTAGCCACGGTGCGGACCGAATCGTTCGATTACTCGCAACGTGTCGGGAGTCTGTGCCATAACTATTGCTCCTTGTCGCCGCCCAGGAGGCTCGCAACGTCGGCAATCCCGCTTTCGCCGAGGTCGCCGTGGCCGCGGTACTGGTCCCAAAGCCGCCCCTGTGCGATCGCCAGCATCGCGCGACGACACCGCGGGCAGACACGCTGATAGTGTTGTGCCGGATCAGCGGCGAGGTCATAGCGGTAGCCCAGCTCCCGCTCTACCGTGATCAAATCTTCGATATGCATCTTCGAAGCGTACTCGTCGCCACACCGGGTACATCGGGCCTGCTCGCCGAGGCAGCCGACGTCGCGGTAGAACGCCACGCCAAGCTGCGCCGGCCGCTGAAAGATGTGGAAGAACTTGCCGAACGGCAGCCAGAGCAGAGTGAAGATCACAGTGATCGCGTGCAGGATGGCTAGGAAGTCGTACGCGTATCCCTTCATCCAAGTGTAGCTCGCCGTCAGCATCAACCCCGTGACACTGATGGCGAACAGCAGGATAAGCGGCAAGAAATCCTCGCCAAATTGCTGTACGGCGCCGGCGCCGTGGTCGCGCATACGACGGTACATGGCAATCATCACCCCGGGGATCACCAGCAAGGATGCCCAGACCAGCCCATGAAACAGCATGAACCCGGCGAAACCATCCACCGCGAACTTGAGTGTCGGAAACCCGAAGACGTAGACCCGATAGTGTTCGAAGTCGCCGGGCGGCGTCGCAAAGTGAATCCAGCCGAATACCAGCGGAAAGGTGATCAGTGCCGCGATCACGCAGCCCCACATGATCAGCCAGTGGGCGAGCCAGCGCCGCACGCCTCGGCGCATGATGAAGCTGTTAAAAGCGAATACGGCGACCAGGCGCTTGGCCCACTCTCCTAAATTGCGCGCCAGGTAGCGTCGATCGAGAAACACCTGCCAGCCACGCCGCCAGTACATCGCCGTAGGCGGACGCTGGAGCCAGATGGCGTAACGATATGTGATGCCGAAGACCGCGAAGAGGGTCGCGAAGGTGTAGCCTACGAGGGCGGCGTCAAAGTGGGCCAGATTTCTTGAACCGACTACGATCAATATGCCGAGCACCGCCGTCAAAGCCGTCGCCCACGCGATTGCCGACGACACGATACGCGTTGTTCCGGACTGCTGATGCATCGCGTGCTCCTGCAAGGGGGCGCAGCAAGCAACCGTCGAATCGTAGCAGACGGGCCGAGCCCGCGTCCATCTGTCCACGTCCGTAGGCCGGAGCTGCGAAGTTCGCCGCCAGTCACCTCAGCGCGATTCGCCAGATGAGGCCCTTACGAGCGTCAGCAGAAATCGCGAGGGCGTCTCCGCATGCACGTCGTGTGGGGCGTCCGGCGGCATCAGCAACCAGCTGGTCGGGACGAGCTGATGCTCCTGCCCGGCCACACTGATGCGCAGTCGCCCGTCAAGGACCTGGACCAGCGCCAAATAGGGCGCTCGGTGCTCGGTCAATTCCTGCCCGGCGTCCATCGCGAACACGACCTGCTTGAACAGCGGCTCATTGAGCAGCGTCTTGCTGACCGTTCCGCGTTCCACGATACCGACGAGGTCGAGCAGGTTTACCGCTTGCGCCGTATCAGTCGCATATAGAGGCTTTGCCATTCTTTCTCCAACGAATCGATCCCTCGATTCTCACGCCGTCCATGCCATTGCTGACTTCGAAGTCGTGCCTGCACCTGCCCCGTGGAGCGCTAAACGACCATACGCGTTCACCGTGATTCCTCGTCTAATCGCCGTGTCTCAACGCCGCGCCGCATGGCCATCTCCTGCCCGATCTGCTCAAGCTGGCTTTGCGACAGTAACCGCGCTGCGAGGGGAAAAACGCGCTCATCCTCCTGCGCAATGTGTTCGCGGTACATGTCGCGCAGCGCTGCGAGCAGAACAACGAGCTCTTGTAAGTGCCGTTCGCCCAACTGACCGCGTCCGAGCCAGCCATCCACCAGTTCGTGCACCCGATCGTGTTGCGCTTCCGCCGCGCGATGGTCGGCCTCCAGTCGCTCCACATCGCGCATGAGCGCCTTCACTTGCGGACTATCGATCGCCCGCAGCCGAGGAAACAGCGATGCCTCCTCATCCTCCGTGTGGCGCGGTGCCGCATTCCGAAAGTACTCCAGCGCGCGTCGAAGCGTATGTCGCTCCTCGTCCTGCAATTCGCCACCGTGGCGGTCCGATGTCACCCTCCACAGGGCATTCAGAAACCGCTCGATGCGTCGATGGCAATCGCTCAGCAGGCCGAGCGGCTGGTCAAACCCGTGATCCGGTGAGGCGCCGAGAGTGACCGGCATTGCTCCCTCCTACACATTCAATTCGGCGCGGGCACTGCGAATCGTCGCGCGAGGCCCGCGCCGTCGTCAGAATCCCTGAATGCCGCGTCGTTCAGTTCTTTCAGCAGGCCCTCCAGCTCAATGCCTTGTCGGACGGCCGCCATTCGCAGGGACACGCCGCGAGCAACCGTTCGTCGCATGATTGAATTGGCCAGCGGCGCGAAACCCTTCGCCAGCAAGACATCAAGCGTTGCCGGAAACCACTCGATGACCTGGCCAACCTTGTGGTCGCCGGTGATTCGATCGGGGACTTCCACGGCGCGTTCCCCGCTCGGTTGCCAGCCACTCATGATCCGCCACAGATGCACGCCCCAGATCGAGATTCCTGCCACCTCCAACAACCCACTCACGCCCACCAGCGGGTAAACCTGTCCCGAGAAATCGGTGCCGATCTGAAGCCAGACGCGCAGCGCGCAGCCGGCGTTGACCAGCAAGAAGGGCGTCCACAACGCCCGCAGCCGCTGGATGTCTACGCCGTTCAGGGTCGGTACGACCTTGGCGCCCATGCCCAGGATCGTCAATGAAACGAAGCCAACAGTGATCGCGTGACGGACCGCCCCATAGTACGCATGGGAGAAGCCGATTTCGGCGGCGTGGCGCCCGCTCTCCGACAACACGCCCGAACCCGGGAGGATGATGAACATATAGAGCGGAGCGAGAACCACAAGGACCATCGATGTGTGCAACCAGTAGATCGCCGCTCGCACGAACTTCGTACTGCGGTCCCGTTCCCGTGGTCGCGCTAGCAACCCCCAGTGAAAGGTCAGCGCGATGCTCGTAGCCGCCAGCGCGAGCACGCAGACAAACAGCGGCGCGCCCCACGCGTGATTCCCGGTTCGCCGCATCAGGATCAGGAATCCGGCTTCGCCGATGACGGCGAAGACGAGCACCGGCAGCCCAACGCGTGCCAGACGATGACACGGTTCGCGGAGTCCGAACAGCACTGGGAACATCCGCTGGCCGACGCCGAGGATCATCAGCATTGCGAACCCGTGGATCTGAAGATCACGGAGGGCTGCCTGATAAGTTCCTACGACCTGGACGAGAGCATCCCCAGTAGACGCCGTCATCGTCGCGTAGACCAAGCCGGCGTCGTATAGCGCCTGCACAAAGAAGAAAAACAACGCCGCAGCGACGTAGAACTCGTGCATTTCCCGCGGATTTCCGCTCGATCGCAGTGTGCGTGCAATGATCACGATGAACAGGCCGATGGCCACGATTTCCGCCGCACTCGCCGCGAAAACCAGCATTCTCATCGGTGCGACGTCATGCAACGGCTCGCCGATTGCCCGGCCGAAGACGCCGAGCAGCATCAGGTAGAATGTCAGATTGGCGAGATCCGGACGCCATAGTGACGTGTGCTTCATGCGGGGAAACGCCTGATAGGCGAAACCCATCACAAACAGGCCGACCCAGCCAAAGATTTGCGCGTGCCCATGGGCGTTTATCTGGTGAATCGAGATCGCGGTGAACGAGCCGCGCAGCGCGATCTGAAGCAGTAGCCAGGCACCCCACACGGCACCGGCGGTGAGCACTACTACGATTCCGGCCTTGAAAAACCGGCGGTATATCGTGTCCGCCAGCTCATCGAGTGGATCTCGTCGCTCGGCCGCGTGCGTCGAGTGGACAACGCCCTCCGGGCGCGCCAAGCCTTTGTTTAACTCGTTCAGAAGCACCTCTTCGTCCACGCCATGCACTCGGGCAAAGTAAGCGATGGTCTCCGCGGGCCCGCTCAGACCGCCACAGCCGCGTAGCCCGTAGCGATCAAATATGACGCGCAGGTCGGGACGGGCGCGCAGCACGTCCGGGATCATTGCGTCCGCAGCGATGGAACCGACCAGCGTCATAGAGTCCCCCGCGAGCCTGCGCCCGGGCGCGATGTCTCCCGGCGAGACGTCAACCGAACAAGCTCTTTCGAGGCACACAATGCCTTGCTGGGACCGTCCTCGCTGAGCAGTTCGGCGATGGTAGTTTCCGCAAAAGCCTGTTCCGTCCGCTCGGCGACATCGTCAAGCCTGCGGTGCAGGGGACACAAGCGCGTACCGTGCGACGCGATCCCCAGCGGACACGTGCGAATCCGCCGCACGGGATCCACAGCATTGATCACCTCCAGAACGCTCATCTTTCCGGGCGCGCGTGCAAGACGGAAGCCGCCCCCGACGCCTCGTTGCGAGAGCACCAGCTCGGCACGCCCCAGCGACTGCAGGATTTTCGACAGGTACGGGGCCGAGATCCGGGTCGCCTTGGCCAGGTCCGGGGTCACGACGGCTCGATCATGCCGCTGCGCCAAGGCGACGATGGCTCGCAGGGCGTATTCGGCTGTGGGTGAGATCATCGCCGGGCCTCAAAAGGAGTAAAATTGGACCTTGTATTCCACATTGTAGCGGTTATGCTCCGGGTGGCAATGGAATTCTGGATGCGATTTTCCAGATTTACGGGCCCAGGAGGCGCGGGATTCGCGTACCTCCGATCATGAGGAGACAGCAATGCCGTCACAACCGCGCCTCGACCGGACCATCGGTCAGCTCGTCGTGGAGCGCCCAGCCCGGGCGCGCGTGTTCGAGAGATATGGGCTCGATTACTGCTGCGGCGGCAAAGCGCCGTTGACCGAGGCCTGCCGCAAGCAGGGCTTGAGCTTCGATGCGATTTGCAGAGAGCTGGCGACGATCGACGACGGAGCAGAGCCACTCCAGACGGACTGGTCCACGGTGACCATGGCCGAGCTCGCCGATCACATCGTTGACGCGCATCACATCCATTTGCGACGCGAGCTGCCGCGCCTTGATGCGCTACTGGAGAAGGTGACTCGCGTGCATGGCGACAACCATCCCGAGCTACGCCAGTGCCGTGAGGTGTTCCTGAGTCTGGCGGCCGAGCTCAACACGCACATGCTAAAGGAAGAGCAGGTGCTGTTTCCGATGATCCGCCAACTCGAAACGGGGCAGTCGTCGCCTGTGATTGGTTGCGGCTCAATCGACAACCCGATTCGCGTCATGGAGCACGAGCATGACGACACCGGACGGGCGCTTGCACGACTTCGCACACTGACCAACGGGTACGTTCCACCGGCTGACGCGTGCAACACCTACCGCGTGATGCTGGACAGTCTCTCGGAACTTGAACGCGACTTGCACACGCACATTCACAAGGAGAACAACATTCTCTTTCCACGCGCGATCGCCGTCGCCCAAAGCTGTGCATCCTGAATTCAGTGATCTCGGCCAATGGCCGCTGCGTCTGGTCCGGCGGATGTATCGACGAGCGCCACCGCACGGTTCCGTAGGCCGGCATCCGATTTGACGACACCAACAATCACGACTGAATGATGATGAAGTCGAGTTCAACATGAAAGAGGCGCTGTCCCAGGGACTCCCTGTTTGGAATCCTCGTAGCGAGACGGTGCAACGCGACCCCTTGTCGGCGTACGACCAGATGCGCGAGACCATTCCGGTGGCGTATAGTGACTTTCTGGGATGGTCGCTGTTTCGACACGCCGACGTGTTGCGTGTATTGCATGATCCAGCCACGTTCAGCAACAAGGTGTCCCGACACGTCTCCGTGCCCAACGGGATGGATTCGCCTCGACACAAGTCTTACCGCCAGTTGATCGATCCGTATTTCACCGACTCACGCATGCTAGCCTTTGAGCCGGTTTGTCGCAGAGTCGCCAGCGAGCTGATCGATTCGGTGCGCGGTGAAGGAGACGTAGAGTGGATGGATCGAGTGGCAGTGGATTTTGCCGTGCGGGTGCAATGTGCTTTTCTCAACTGGCCGCCGTCCATGCACGTGGTGCTGCGCCAATGGATGCGTGAAAACCAGGCGGCCGTTTTCGCGGAAGACCGGGACAAGCTGGCGCAACTGGCGCGCGAGTTCGTCGAAGCGGTGCGCTCGATGCTCCACGAGCGTTCTAGTGGAGCCGACGACGTCACGGGCGAATTGATGCGTGAGCAAGTGCAAGGTCGGCCACTGCACGAGCGTGAGCTAGTGAGTATCCTGCGCAATTGGACGGCCGGCGAGGTGGGCACCATCAGCGCCGCGATCGGGATCCTGACCCGGTATCTCGCCGTGAATCCCGAGATACAACAGCACTTACGCAGTCATCCGGATCGGCTACCGTACGCCATCGAAGAAATCCTGCGTATCGAGGGACCACTCGTGTCCAACCGCCG
>JAGQOO010000131.1 GCA_020427345.1 Phycisphaerales bacterium
CGGAGGAGCGCGTAATGCGCGCTCTGCGCGAGGTTTCGGCGGATGCGCTCACGCCGGAAGAGGCGTTGCAGCTGTTGCGCGAATGGCGGGCGGCGTTGGGTGGGGGATAGACAGGGACCGCGATGGCGACGCGGATCATGACGGCGATGTCGACCTCGAAGGTGTCGCGTTGTTGCTGTCGCGCTACGGAACGGGTTGCGGCTAACTACCCGCCGTTGCCGCCGCCGGCGTTCGACTCAGTGTCGCCTGTTGGATTGGCGGCGGGCGCGGCGCTATCCGGCAGCAATTGACTCAGTTCATCGGGCGTAAAGATTTCTCCGAGCGCGGTTTGTGCGGCCTGTCCTAGCAGGGCCGGGTTGATGGCGAGCGCGTCGCGGAGCGCCTTCGCAGCCGGTTCGGGTTCATTCGCGCGGGCATTGGCGATCGCGAGCAGGAAGTGGGCGGAGGCCCGGCGCGGATTCGCGAGAACCGCGTTCTCGGCCAGTTCGATGGCTTCAGGAATCTCATCGCGGTTCATCGCCAATGATGCGAGCGCCTCCCACGCGGCGGCTGCCGACTCGGAAATCTCAACCGCTTTGCGGAAGTAAGATTCGGCCTGCGCGAGATTGCCGGTTTCGAGTTCGATTCTGCCAAGCCAGTAGCTCGGTTCCGGTAGGTGTGTGAGGCTCGGGTCGTCGACAGACAATGTTGTGCGCGCCGCTTCGTACTGTCCGGCCTGGAAGTACGCGATTGCCAGCCACACGCGCGCTTCGACATCGGAGCGGTTTTCTGCCAGCAATCGCTCCAGAGTTGCGATCACTTCGAGCATCGGCGTGTCGCCCACGTCGCGCGGCCCGGCGAGGCGTTCGGCGGCCACTAGCAGACGGCGGGCGCGCTCGCTTTGCGGGTCTTCGGCGGCGGCGGGAAGCGTGGCGGTAAGCGCCGTCAACTGGCTCCATTGTTCCAGCGCGATCAGCAGGCGGCCGAGCATGAGGCGATCAGGCATTGGCACACGCGCGAAGTCAAGCGGCGATTCTGTCACGTCAAACGCATCGGCCCACGCGCCCATGCGCGCGAGGGCCAGCGCGAGCAGCGCCCGCGCCTTGGGCGACTCCGGCGCGGCGGTCGCGAATTGTCGGGCTGATCGCAGCGCTTCCGCGTTGGCGCTCGACAGCAGCGCCTGGCGCGTTCGAGTTTCGTAGTAGTCGAGCGGCGTTTCTCCGAGTGTTTCGGCTTCGCGCCCAAAGGCCTCGGCCGATTTTGCGTCGCCCAGCACAGCCGCAAGCACGGCCAGTCGGGCGAAGGTCGCCCCTTCGGCGGCGCGCAGCTCATTTCGCAACACGGCGCGGAGGGTGGCGTCGGCGGCGGCCGGATTGGCGACGACGATCAGACCGTCGTCGCCACGACGCACGGCGGCACGGATGGAGTCGCTGATCTCCTGATCGTGAAAAACAGCCGGTGTGGCAGGCGCCTGCGGCCGCGGTTGATTCGCTTCGCTCGGCGCCATTTCTTCAGTGTTTGAGGGTGAGACGATCCTGGCGCCTTGCGCGTCGTGTCGCGCTTCCGCCCGGCGGGCTTCCGCGGCGTCGCGCATCGCGGTTTCAAGCGCGGTGACGCGCTCGTTGAGGCGGTTGATCGCCTGCGTCTGGCGCGCGGAATATCCGGACAGCAGGAAGGCGCCGGCGACAACGACAATCAGCGTCAGAATCAGCCCGATTGCCCACAGCGCATATAGCCTTTCGATGGGGCTTGCGGGGCGTTTTCCGGTGGGCATGGCGGCGCTCCTGGGCTGCAGCAAGGGCCTGTTCAATCGTCATCGTCAGTATCTTCGTCATCCTCGTCGAAATACTCCAGTTCATCCACAACTCCGCCCTCGCCTTCGGCCCGCGGAGCGACCCGATCGATCTCCTCTTCCGAGATGCGATAGGCGCCCCAGGCGTCAACATATTCGGTGCGCTTGGCGCCGCGTCGGCTTCCCATCATGGCCCGGCCGAGCCGCATCAGGACGAACGATACGACCAGAAAGCCGATCAGCATCAGCCCCGCCACCGTGATCATGCGTGTGTGGTGCGTCAGTCGTTTCGCCTGTTCCGGCGAAAGGGTAGGGGGTTCGGAGTCGGCGAGGAGCGGTGTGAACCCAAGATCAGAGCCCGCGTATGCCACAGCGCCGAGCAGTGTCAGCCCGAGCGCAGCCGCCAACCAGCGGGGCCAACGTTGAAGGGATCGCAAGGGGGCGCCCATCAGACTTCGGCCGAGCTCTGCTGTCGGGATTCGTCGCTGATCATCTCGTCGAGGCGCTGGATCAACTCGCGCGCTTCGGGCGGAAGCGATTTGGGCACTTTGATGCGCACCACGGCGAACAAGTCACCATTGTCGCCCGTTTTGGGGTCGGGCAGGCCGTGCCCGCGCAACCGCAGTCGCGCGCCGCCGGAGGCGCCGGGCGGAACCGTCAACGTCGCTATGCCGGACAGTGTCGGCACATCGACGCGCGCGCCAAGCGCCGCCTGCGCGAAAGTGAGCGGCAGATCGACCAGCAGATTTGCCCCTTCACGGCGGAAGCGCGGATCGGGGAGGACACGGCAAGTCACAATGAGGTCGCCGCGGCCGCCGGGCCCGGGCTGGCCCTGGCCGCGAAGGCGAATTTTCTGACCGTCCGTCACGCCCTTGGGGATCCGGAAGTGAATGCGATCCGTCTGGCCGTCGACGGATAGCGCGACTTCGCGGGTCGCGCCCTCGGCCGCCTCGCGGAGCGAGATGCTGACCTCGTGGCTGAGGTTCGCGCCTGCCGGTCGGCGGCGCGCCGTGCCGGCGCGTCGGGCGCCGCGCGTTCCGCCGCGACTGAAGAACTGTTCAAAGATGGAGCCGAGATCGCCGAAGTCGAAATTCGCGGACTCCTCGAAGGGGCCGCCGTGCGTGGACCAGCGTTCATAGTGCGGGCGCGGCCCACCGGCGCCGAAGCGATCGAACTCGCTCCGCCGCTCGGCGTCGCCGAGCACTTCGTACGCGGCCTGAATCTCCTTGAACCGGCGTGTCGCTTCTTCCTTGTTTGTTGGATTGCGATCGGGATGGTGCTCTTTCGCCAATCGGCGATAAGCGCGCTTGATGTCGTCCTGCGAGGCGTCCTTGGAGACGCCGAGTATCTTGTACGGGTCGGCGTTAGCCATACGCGTCGTGGACTCCTTCTACAAGATTGTAAAGAATTGGCGGCGCGGCGGGCAAACCCGGCCAAGAATAAAGCCGGCTCGACCCGCTTTCGCGAGCCGAGCCGGCTCCGTCCTCGGTGGGCCTCGGTTGGTCGACTACTCGTCCGGAATCTCGATCAGCAGTTTGATCGCCTCGTCTTCGTAGCTGGTCTTGGGGTATTCGCGAATGACGTCCCGCAGCAGTGAGCGGGCCTCATCGTAGCGACCGCGCGAGATGAAATTCCGCGCCTGGGCGATCCACTGTCCCGCGTCGGCTGACGCCTTGGCGTTGCGTACTTCCGCCATCACTGCGGGGTTGTCCTCCATGCGCTTCTTGATCGGCTTGGCGTATTCAGCGCCCTCCGTGCCATCGAAGTCGCGGAGAATCATTTCCAACTTCTTGAAAGCGGGACCAAAGCGGCGGCTGCGCACGTCCGAAACCGCGCGAAGCAGCAACTCGGCCGCGGTGTCTTCCTTCTTGTACTCGTCGAGCACGGCCTTGTAGCCGTCGTGGTCTTCCGCGTAGCGCTCCTCCCGCTCGCGCGCCTCGCGGGCGATCGGCATACCGCGGAATTCGTTCTTGACCGAGCGCGTCTTGGCGACGGCGTCCTGCCAATCCTCCGCGTCGATCAGCGAATCAACTTCCCTCAGTCGCAAGCGGGCTTCCGCGTCGATGACCTCCATGACGTCTTCGGCGCGGGTTTGAAGCGGGTCGCCTTGCCGCGCGGCGGCGAACGCCTCACGCGTTTCGAGATACGCTTTTTGATAATCCGACTCGAGCACGGCCTGTCTGGCGGTACTAATGTGTCGGTCCGCGCGGGCCGCCTCGCGGGGGTTTGTGCGGAACGGTGGGTTCTTCTCGAAGATCTCATTGACCGCCTGGAACCCGCCCTGGCCGAGTTCCCACACCGGGCCCGCCCACGCGACCTTGCCGTCCGGGTCGATGACGACGCCGTGCGGAATCTCCTTGGGAATGTCGTATTCGTCGAAAATCTTCTGGGCCTCACATGCGACCGGAAAGAACGCCATCGAATTGTCGACCATGTCCTCAACCTGGTCGCGCGTGCCGGACGTGACACCGATCACGAACAGGGCCCCGCCCATGCCGTACAGGTTCTGCACCATGACGAGTTGGTTCAGGAAGTCCTCACCAAACTTGCCCGTGACCGGCGACCAGAAATACAGGATCGTGATCATGCCGCGCGTTTCGATGAGGCTCGGGCGATCGCCGTAGTTCAGAATCCACGTTTTCGATTCGATGTCCGGGGCGTACTCGCCTTTTTCGATCTGCCCAAAGGCCGCTCCGCAGCCCAGGCTCACGGCAAGCGTGACGGCGACCCACTTCTTTTTCGCGGTCATGAGTTCTCCAACCGGGGTCGGCGCGGGCGGCGGATGGCCGGCGCGCCGGAGACTAATACAGAGTTTCCCTAGTGTACTCGTGACGGGCGACTCGGGCGATTCCCGTCAAAAAACCGCAACTAGCGGGCCCAACGGATCGCCAGCAACGCCATCAGGGCCACCAGCACCACCGCGATCACGATCGAACTCCGCCCGCGCGAGTGGCGGGGCGTGATCCAGGCCCCACAGTGGGGGCAACGGTCAACAAAGTGATGCACGGCGCCGCCGCACTCCCCGCAGAAAGCGTCCGGCTCGTCCGCGTCGTCGTCGTCGCCGAATCGGTCGAGGTCCGATTCCAGCGGCCCATCGGCATTGTCCCATTCACGCGGCAACGCGGCGCCTCACTTGACGGCGGACAACACGGCCCGAAAGGCGTCGCCCTCGGCCCGGCGGAGCATCTCAAACGCGACAGCTTCGAGCGTGGCGATGTCGATTCCGCGCCCGCGCATTCGCGCAAGCGCGGTTTCCGCGTCCGCCGGACGACGCGAACCGACTGCGTCGGCCAGGATCACCGGCTTGAGACCCTCGGCGCGCATATCGGTCGCGGTCTGCTGCACGCAAACGTGCGCTTCGATACCCGCGATGAGCGCGTGCGGCCGACGGTTGTCAATGATTGCGTCCCGCGTAACCGGATCGTCCCACGCGCTGAACGTCATTTTCTCGAATCGCGGCGCGCCGGCGTATGCGTCGCGAACGGGGCCGATTGTCGGGCCAAGGCCCGCGACATATTGCTCGGTTATCGTGACAGGGAGTTTCAGGGCGTGGGCGATCGCGGCGAGACGCCTGACGCGGTCGATCACGCGATCGATTTCGTGAATGTGCGGCGCGAGGCGCTCCTGCACGTCGATAATGACCACCTGTGCGGTGGCGGGCGCAATGCGCCAATCGGGCGTCAGATTGTTGGTTTCGGTCATGAATGCTCGATTCCGAAGGCGACGGCTTTGCGGCTGGACTTGCGCCCGGCGCGAATCTACGATACTCGAAATCGACCACTCACAGGAGCGCTGAGTCATGGATGACGCGCGCGTGCAAGCCGCCGTTCTTGAGGACGCCCCGACCCGCATGTTCGAACACGCCGACCACGATCCGCGTGGGATCGAAGACGACGAGATCGCCCGTTTGTCCGCCGAGTTTGATCGCGACGATGCGGACGACGCGCCTAAGCCCAAACGAAAACGCCGATCGGCCAAGGACGATCATGATGCTCCGGAGGCCGCGACGACGCCGACCGAGTCAGATTCGGTCGACCTGGCGGATGCGATCGAAGCGTCGGACGTGAATGACGACATCTCCGAGACGACGCTGGAGCCGGTCGCCGGGGTAACGCCCGAGCCGATGGCGGATGCGGATGATGAAACCGCCGGTCGGCCGCGCGTGGCGCCGGGTGAGGTCATTGACGAGCGGAACGGCCTGACGTTCGCCCGCGTGGTGGAGGCGATGCTGTTCGCGTCGGACAGTTCGATCGCGCCGGCGCGGCTGGCGGATCTGATCGGCGTCGGCACATCCGCGGATGTCAAAGCCGCGGTCGCGTTCTTGAATGAGCAGTACGCCGAGGCGGGGTTGAGTTTCCGCGTGACGCAGATCGCGCGCGGCTTCCAATTGCATACCGAGCCGGAGTTCGGCGAGTATCTGATGCGCCTGCATCATCATCGCGGCGAATCGCGCCTGACCGAGGCGGCGATGGAGACGCTGTCGATCATCGCGTATCGCCAGCCGATCACGCGAGGTGACATCGAGACGATTCGCGGCGTAGCCGTCGGCGACGGCATCAACCGCCTGCGTGACGCGGGACTGGTGAAGGTCGTCGGCCGGGCGGAGGTCGTGGGGCGGCCGCAATTGTTCGGAACGACGCGCAAGTTCCTGCAACTGTTTGGTCTGTCGGACTTGAAGGACCTGCCGCCGATGGAAACGCCGGTCTCGACGAACGCGAAGCCGAAGCCGGAATAGCGCGGCGTCTGTCGCGGCGGTTCGGCTGGAAGGAACGGCGTGGAACTCGACGATGACATCTGCTACTGCTACCACGTATCGCTGCGCAAGCTGATCAACTTCGCCCGCCGCGAGCAACCGACGATTCCGTCGCGCATGTCCGAGTGTCTCGGCGCCGGGACGGGCTGCGGCTGGTGCATTCCGATTCTGTGCAAAATCGCCGAAGCCGCCCGCGAAGGGCGCGTGTTCGCGGTGGAGATGACGCCGGAGGAATACGGGGACCGGCGGCGGGAGTATCGAAAGGGCGGGGACAAGAACCGGTTTGAAGGCGGCGCTGGCGCGAGTGATTTTCAGGAAGCGCTGGGGGCCGGAAGGCTCCAAGACGGCGCGGATGCGGATGCGAAGCAGGGTGGGGATTCTCGCGCGGATAGCAGCAACGGCGGGGCGGATGGAGACAAGGACTCTGGCGCCGAGCGAGGTCACCCGGAGGGCGAGCGGTCTTAGCCAGGGGCGCCAGCCCCTGGGATGATCGCGCGATCGCGGCCGGCCCAGCGGGTCGACGAAGTGTGCCACGGCCGTCTCGGCCGTGTTTTGGTCGGATGACATCGGATGGTCGGATGACGTTGGATGCGCGCAAGCCACTGCCGAGACGGCAGTGGCACACGTGGCGCGTTCTCATTGGGCACACGCTTGCGATGTCAAAAGGCACATGACCGACACACTCTGATCGGACGACGCTGCGATCCTGCCTACGCGCCGTCGCTGTCGTCGAGTCTCAGTTCCGCCCGCGTCAACCCGTCGCGCTCATCGTGCCAGACGCGTAAGCCGAGTCTGTCGCACAACCGCCGCATCGCCGGGTTGCCGGGCAGCACCTGCCCGATCAGCCGGCGGATGCCTTCCTGTCGCCCGACGTCGATCAGCAGGCCGAGCAGTTGCGTGCCCAGGCCGCGATGTTGCCATGCGTCGCTGAGCAGAATCGCGAACTCGGCGGTGGGGCCGCGCCAGTGTCGGCTCAGCCGGGCGACGCCGATGATCTCGTGGCGGTTCGTTTGCGGGTTGTGGCGATCCGCGACGAGGACCAACTCGCGGTCGTAGTCGTTGTAGCAGATTTTGACCAGCCGATCGTGATCGGTGCGCGAGCTTAAGTGCATCATCTGGAAATACCGCCGACGCACGGTTTCCTCCGACAACGTCTGGTGAAACTCCACCATCGCCGGCTCATCTTCGAGGCGAATGGGGCGCAGGCGGATCGGCGTGGCGTCGTTCAACTCGATGTTGCGCACATAGTCAACCGGATAGGGTCGAATCGCGGGTTGCGGCAAATCGGCGACATTGACGTTCGAGTCGTGCAGCACGACACGCGCGTCCAACGCCACGACGCCGTTCGGCGTGGCGAGCAGGGGGTTGATGTCGCATTCCTTGATGCAAGGCTGCTCGACGAGCATGCGAGCGAATTCGATCAGGGCTTTCTCGACTGCCTTGATATCTACGCCGGCTTTCCCGCGCACGCCCTCAAGCGCCTTGTAGATTTTGGTCTGCTTCATCATCCGCCGCGCGAGCGTCTCATTGAGCGGCGGCAGGCCGAACGAGCGGTCGCGGAACACTTCAACGAGTTGCCCGCCAAGGCCGAACATCACGACGGGGCCGAACTGTGGATCAAGCGTGCCGCCGAGAATCAACTCGTAACCCTCGCGGCGGATCATCTGCTGAACGGTGACACCCTGGAAATGCGGAGCGCCGAGCTTGGTCGAAACTGTTGACTCAATTCGCTCGTATGCGGCTCGAACCTCGTCCCGCGACTTGAGATTCAACTCGACGCCGCCCACGTCGGTCTTGTGTGTGACGGTCAGTGAGTAGAGCTTGAGCACGACCGGGTAGCCGATGCGCTCGGCCGCCGCGATGGCCTCGTCAAGCGTTTGCGCGATCTGCGTTTCGACGGTCGGGATGCCATACGCGGATAGCAGTTGCTTGGATTCGAATTCGGTCAGCAAGGTTCGATTCCCGGCGCGGGCGGCGGCGATGATGCGCTCCGTCGCCGCGTTGCGACCCGGGGCGTCGTCCACATCGTCGGAGACGAGCGCCGGGGTTTCGTACAGGTTGCGGAGGTTCGCGCTGTAACGCTGCAGGTAGTTGAACGCCCGCGCTGCGGTGTCGGGGTATTCGAAAGTCGGGATCGACGCCTGATTCAGCACTTCGACGGCTTCGCGCATCATCGGACCGCCCATCCAACTCGCCAGTATCGGCTTGTTGAACGACTGCGCCAGCGGCGCCAGCCGGCGCGCCGTCGCGGTCGGGTCGGTCATGTCCTGCGGCGCGAGGACGACCAGCAGGCCGTCGCTCGATGGGTCATTGGCGGCGATCTCGGTGGCGCGGAAGAAGCGTTCCGCGTCGCCGTCTCCGAGCACGTCAATCGGATTGCCGCGACTCCAGTGCGGCGGCAGAAACTCGTTCAACGCGGCGAGCGTCTCGGGGGCCAGGTCAGCCAGTTCGCCGCCACCTTCGACCAATGCGTCTGTCGCCAGCACGCCGGGGCCGCCGGCGTTGGTGACGATCGTCAACCGGTTTCCCTTTGGATATGGCTGTTTGCCGAGCACTTCGGCCATGGAGAACAGTTCGGCGATGCGATCGACCTGCAACACGCCGACGCGCTCCATGGCGGCGTCGAAGATCATGGCGCTACCGGCGAGCGAGCCGGTGTGCGATACAGCGGCCTTCGAAGCCGCTTCGGTGCGGCCGGCCTTGATGGCGATGATGGGTTTGTTCAGCGCCACCTGGCGGGCGGCGGAGAGAAACGAGCGGGCGTCGCCGACCGACTCGACATACAGCAATATGCTGGACGTGTGCGGATCGCGGCCGACGTAATCGATCAGATCACCCCATGCGACATCCAGCATCGATCCGACCG
>JAGQOO010000132.1 GCA_020427345.1 Phycisphaerales bacterium
TGCGCAGCGCCGGCCTCGCCGTGGTTTGCCGCGCCAAGCGTGATCACAAACAGCCAAACCGCCAGCCCCGCTGAGACGCCCGCGCCGAGCACGACCGGCCAATGGGCCAGCGCGCGCGGCATGCGCAGGCAGATCATCAGCCCGACGAGCAGCGCGCCGAGCATCGGCCACAGCGGCATCGTCGCGAACAGAGCATAGTTGACAGCGGCTTCCGCCAGCATTTACGCGTCCCGCAGTTGCTTGAAAACGTTGGCGTCGAGCGTGCCGCGATAACGGAACAGCAGCACGACCATCGCCAGAGCCAGCGCCGCTTCAGCCGCCGCGACCACCAGCAGGAATAACGAGAACATCTGCCCATCGACCGCGGGCGTATTGCCCGCGAGCGGATAGCGGCCAAACGCCACCAGCGTGACGACGATGCCCTGGAACATCAGTTCGGTGCACAGAAAGATAATGATCAGATTGCGGCGTGTGACGAAGCCGACGAGTCCGAGGGCGAACAGCGCCGCGCCAAGGGCGAGCAGCGACGGAAGCATCAGAGCGCGCCCTCCGATTCAAGCCGATCCCGCTCCGGCGTAGGGGCGGGGCGGCGGGCGATCGCAATCGCCCCGACCATCGCCGCCAGCAGCAGCACGCCGGCGATCTCCACGGCCACAACCTGCCGAGTCAGCAGTTGAACACCAAGGTTCTGCACGCTGCCCACAGCGAGTTGGGCGGACTCAACATCGGGCGCGGCCGGCGGCGCGCCGGTAAAGACGCGCGTCGAAATCGCCGCAATCACGACAAAGCCCGCCAACACCCCGAGAAACGGCTCGCGGGCATTGACATCGTACGGCGCGGCTTCGCTGCGCTGCGCCAGCATGATCACGAATGAGTAGGTCACGAGAATCGCGCCGGCGTAGATAATGAGCACGGCGGCGGCGAGAAACTCCGCATCCAGCACAGCCAGCAAGCCAACGACCGAGATAATCACCAGTATGAAGAACAATGCGCTGTAAACCGGCCGCGAGTGTGTTACTACGCGCACCGCGCCCCACACACCAATCAAGGCCAGCAGGGTCAACCAGGCGCCCTTGAAGCTGTCGGCGTTGGAGCCGAAGAAAATCGTGAGCAAGGCGCCCGAGGCGCCCGCCAGGAAGATCAGCGGCAGCCGGCGCGAAGCGGCGCCGCCGGACGGCAGCGCCATGAACAGCGCCACCGCGCCAACGAGAACCAATGTCATAAACAGAAGCGGCATTCCACTCGCCGATCAATTCGCTTTCGCCGGGCGACGCGCCGTGGCCCGACTCGCAAAAAACACCTGTTTCACCGCAGAAAACGCCGCAACTGATTCCGCCTGCGCGACGCGGCGGCAGTGTAGCGGCGCGCCACGACGCTGACCAGCGCCGCGCGCGTCTACGGTCTATACCTTTCGCTCGGCGGTCGGCCGCGCCACCGCCTTATCCTGTCCGCCGGTCAGACCATAGTCGGTCACCGGCGGGTTCTTCCGGGGTTTGACATCCTTCGTCTCGTCAAAGATCCGCAGGAGTTTCTCTTTGTCAAAGACCATTTCCTGCCGCGACTTGCCGACCAGATCGTAGTGTGGCGTCAACTCGATCGCGTCGCATGGGCAAGCTTCTTCACACATGCCGCAATAAATGCAACGCAATTCGTCAATGTCGAACTTGACCGGGTACTTCTCGCGATCTGGCCAGGGCGACTCGCCGGCCTCGATGTGAATGCAATGCGCCGGGCAGGCCGTGCTGCACATAAAGCACGCCACGCACGCCACGCGCCCGTCGGGGTCTTTGTTCAGCCGATGGACACCGCGATAGTTCTCGACGCGAAGCTTGCGCTTTTGTTCGGGATACTGAACTGTCGTCTCGGCGCGCTTGGCCACGCTGAACATATGCCGCAGGGTCGTCCGCATGCCGGCGATCACTTGCGGTAGATACAGCTTGTCCGAAGTGGTCAGCGTCGGCGGGGCGACCATCATAATGTCTTCATCGCGAATCACTGGATTATCCCACTCAACTTCGCGTTGGCATTTCGGTTCCCGACAGCCGGCAGGTTGTCCTGGCGACCGGTCACTTCACGCGTCGAACGCGCGGTCACGAACATCGCCAGCCCGATCAGAACCGCGTTACCGGCGAGGGCAAACAGCACCGTCGGCAGATTGCCGGCAAATCCGCGCTCCGGCCGAATGATGAAGCCGAGAGCCGTCATCAGCACTTGCAGCACCAGCGCGCCGATCGCCAGCGGTACCATGCCCTTCCAGGCCAGCCGCATGAGCTGATCAAATCGGAAACGCGGCACGGTCCAGCGAATGACGATGTAGAACACGAGAAACGCCGCGATCTTTCCGAAGAAGCAGCCGAACTTGATCAGCGCCGCCAGCCACCCGACATTCCACCACGTGTGCTCCGGCGACCAGAATGACAGGAACGGCAACGGCGCCCAGCCGCCCAGGAACAGCACAATCACCAGCGCACTGTTCGTCGCCATGTGCGAGTATTCCGCCAGGAAAAATGCCGCGAACTTCATGGCGCTGTATTCGGTGTGGTATCCACCGACGAGTTCCTGCTCCGCTTCGGCCAGGTCGAACGGCGTGCGGTTGGTTTCTGCAAACGCGGCCGTCAGGACCAGCACGAACGCGACGGGATGCAGGAAAATGTTCCAGACGCCGCTTTGCGCCTGTGCGTAGACGATCTTGTCGAGCTCAAGCGTGCCGCCGATGAGAATGACCACCAGCACACCAAGGCCGAGCGGCACTTCGTAGCTGATCATCTGCGCGGTAGCGCGAATACCGCCGTAGAACGCGTATTTGTTGTTGCTCGCCCACGCGCCAAGGACGACGCCATAGACGCCGAGCGAGGCGACCGAGAGCATGTACAGCACGCCGACGTTCAGATTGGCGACCTGCGTGCGAACAGTGGCGCCCTCATCCATCCACGGGAAGTGAATCTCGCCGGCCCACGGAATCACGGCGAAGCCGATCAGTGCGACGATCATGCTGATGAACGGAGCCATAATGAAAACGGGCTTGTCCACGTGCGCCGGCGTAATGTCTTCCTTCATCAGGAATTTCACGCCGTCGGCGACCGGCTGCAGCACGCCCCACGGGCCGACGCGGTTCGGGCCGATGCGGTCCTGTATCCAGCCGGACAGCTTGCGCTCAAACAGAATGGCGAACGGCGCCGAAACCCCGGCGATCACACCAAGGCCAACGGCCATCATGATCACCGAGAAAAACAACTGGTTCGCCAGCAGGTTTTGGATCAGCTCCATCGCGAACAAGCGCTCCTAGTGGGCATGCTCGGGTTCGGGTCGCGGCACAAAGATATCACCAAACGCCGGAATCTTCTCGGCCATCGCCTCGCGCGTCTTCGCGCCGCGATATAGCCCGGGCCGGCCGACGAGTTCATGGAAGAACTGCCCGTCGCTCTTGACGCCGTCCAAGGGCTTCAACGCCCTCTCGAACGGCTGAATCAGGCCGTCGGCGTTCATGAAGCTGCCTTCCCGCTCGGCCCAACTGGCGCCGGGCAGGCGAATCGTGGCGTACTCATCCAGCGCCGATTCGAACAGATCGTGGGTAATCAGCGTTTGGACCTTGCCAATCGCGCGGGCCTGATCCGCCGTAAGCCACACTTGCGGATACCCGCCCGTCACGTACGCCAGCTTGAACTTGCCGTCGCCGGCGGATTTGACGAACTGCTCAAATGTCGCGTTTGGCCCGCCCATCGCCTTGATGATCGACTCCACGCCGCGGCGATTCGGCGCCTTTTCGGCGGAGATCTTGAAACCCTTCGGGAAGGTCTTGTCCGGCCCCGAAACGGGGACGTAGCCAGTAACGAGCGTCGCCTGCGGCGCACGGCTTCGGACGAAAGTCGACAGCAGCCAAGCTTCTTCGCAACTCAGCATCGGGCTGAGCACGCACGCCACGCCGACGCCCTGATCGGCGGACGCCGCCTCGTCAAGCAGACGCCGCAACAACTCGGGGGCGGCCTCCCAGCGCAGCGGCTTCATCGCGCCGTTGTCGCGTTGGAGCGGCTGGTTCAGTCGTTTTGAATCGGCGACGTACTTCCAGCCGAAGCGGGTTTCGTCGCTGATCCACCATTCGTTCACCTTCTCATTGAAACGCGGCCGCACGCGGAAGATTCTGTCGTCGTTGTGATCGATCCAGATCGTGGCGCCGGCGCTGGTCGTCGGATCCACCGACGGCGTCGAACGCAGGTTCCACACGCGCTGCTGAAACAGGAAGTCCTTGCTGAGCAGAGCGCCCACCGGGCACAGATCAACCACGTTGCCCTGCAACTCGTTCTCAAGCGGAACGCCGGGGAAAACGTCGATCTCGGCACGGTGGCCGCGATTGATCACGCGCAACTCGCCCGCGCCGGCCACCTCATCGCCGAAGCGCACACACCGCGAGCAGACAACGCAGCGATCGGAATACAGCAGCGTCTTGGAGCCAATGTCCTTTTTCGGGTTCTTATGCTTGTCCTCGACCATCCGCGAACTGGCGTGGCCGAATTTCTCGCTGTAGTCCTGCAGGTAGCATTCGCCGGCTTTGTCGCAGACCGGGCAATCAAGCGGGTGATTGACGAGGTAATACTCCATCACGTGCGACTGGCTCGACGCGACACCCTCTGACGCAAAACGCACCTCCATGCCGTCTTTCACCGGCGTCTGGCATGAGGGGAACAACTTCGGGGCCCAGTCCATCTCCTTGGTCTGCGGATGGGGCATCTTCATTTCCATCAGGCACAGACGGCACGACGCCACCACGCTCAACCCGGGGTGATAGCAGTAGTGCGGCACGTCCCAACCCGCTTCAAGCACGGCCTGAAGCACTGGGACGCCGTCGCGACATTCGATCTGCTTTCCGTCGACTGTGATCTTCGGCATGGCTTGCCCGCTGGCCCCTTTAGTTTCGCTTCAACTTTTCAGGCGTCATGTACGTGCCGCCGGCCGGCTGAACCGCGCGGCCCTGCAGGATCGGCAGGTCATACGCGGCCGGGTTTGTTTGCAGAATACGCCGCTTGGCCGCGTCCGCCTGCTGCTCGCCGATCCGTTTCTCAAACTCGGGGCGGAACTTCTGCACGAGTGTGCGAATCGGAAACGCCGCCCCATCCGGCAGGCCGCAGATGCTCAACCCCGGCATCATGCCCATGTTCTTCGTGATTTCGGCGAGCAGGTCGAGGTCATACTGCCGGCCGGCCCCGTCGCGAATACGAGCCGCCACGCGGTGCATCCAGCCGGTGCCTTCACGGCATTGCGTGCATTGCCCGCACGATTCGTGGCTGAAGAAGCGCGTGACGTTGAACAGCACGTCGCGAATGTCGGTGTCCTCAGCGACGACGACGGCGGCCGCGGTTCCAAGACCCAGCAAGCCGTAATGGCGCGGGTCGTCAAAGTCGAGCAGGCAGTCGAGTTCGTCGCAGTCGCGCGTGACGTCCACCTTGCCGCCATCCGGCTTGGGAAACATGTCGCCGCGCAAGAAGCCCATCGAGATGCCACCGGGCGCGACGGTTTTCACCTTCATGTTGTCGCGCATCCCGCCGCCGAAGTCCTTGCCGTAGATCAGCTCGCGGGTCGTGATGCCGAGCGGCGCTTCGTAGCAACCCGGTCGATTCACCGGGCCGCTGACGCAGTACATCTTCGTGCCCTTGGAGTTCTGCGTGCCGAGGCCGTTCCACCAGTCGAGCCCGCGCGTCAGAATATGCGGCACACAGGCGAGCGTCTCTACGTTGTTCACCACGGTCGGCTTATGGAAGAGCCCCTCTACCGCGGGGAACGGCGGTTTGATCCGCGGCCAGCCGCGCTTGCCTTCAAGCGACTCGATCAGGCCGGTTTCTTCGCCACACACGTATGCGCCGGCGCCGCGATGGATGTAGCACTCCATGTCGTAGCCGCTGCCGCGGATGTTCTTGCCCAGCAGGCCGTCGGCGTAGGCTTCGTCGATCGCCTTCTGCAGAACGTGGAACTGCTCGGTGAATTCGCCGCGCATGTAGATGTAGGCGACGGTCGTGCGCGTGGCGTAGCCCGCGATGATGATGCCCTCAAGCAGCATGTGCGGGTCGTGCTCCATCAGCACGCGATTGCAGAACGTCGGCGGTTCCGATTCATCCGCGTTCACGCACAAGTACGTCACCGTGCGGTTCGGCGGCAAGAAGCTCCACTTCACGCCGGCCGGAAAACCCGCGCCGCCGCGGCCGCGCAGATTCGCGCCCTTGACGAACTCGACGAGCTCGTCGGGCTTCATGGCCAAGGCCTTGTCGAGCGCCTGATAGCCACCCGCGGCCTTGTATTGCTTGATCGATGGGTCGCCGCCTTCGCGGCAGTTCCGCATCAGGATCTGTTCGTAGGCCATCTCAGTGCCCCCGCGCCGGCTTTTCGCCATGCGGCGCGTCATACAGATCGCTGCGCGGCATCGGCAGTTTGTCGCTGTCGGCGTCGGCGAGCAGCTTGTCGAGTTGCTCCGGCGTGACCCGCTTGTGCATGCGTTCGTTGACCATCAGGCACGGCGCGTGATCACACGCGGCCAGGCATTCTTCGGTCATAAACGAGAACTTGCCGTCCGGCGTCGTCTCATGGTCTTTGATGCCGAGTTTTGTTTCGATCGCGTGCTGGAGCTTGTCGGCGCCCATCAACTGGCAACTCAACGAGCGGCACACCATCAGCACTTTCTCGCCGCGCGGGTGCGTCCAATAGTGCGTGTAAAACGTGACGACATCCATCACCGCGGACGGGGGGAGTTCGAGCAATTCGGCGATATCCTTCATCGCGCGAACGGAGATGTAGCCGATCGCTTCCTGCGCCACGTGCAGCGCCGGCAGCATCACAGCGCGCTTCGTTTCGTATCGCGGGAAAAACGCGCGGATCTTCTCTTTCACCGCGTCGCTGAGACCCGGCCCCTCGTCCGCCGGGGCCGACTTGCGATCGATCGCCTGCCAGGACAATTCGCCGCCTCCGAAGGTGGTCGTTTCTTCGCCAGACCCGCCGCGCCGCGGGCATCCGACACCGCACCGAAACTCGACGCGCGGCGAAACCGCGAAAGATAGCGGATAAGCGCGCCGATGCACAAGTTGCGAAACGCTGAAAGCGACAGTGGGAAGGCAGCCACCCTCGGCTGCAGCCATGAGCGCGCCACGGCGGCGCCGCCGCTACGCCAGATCTTGACGCTAGCGGTCGAGTTCGGCCGCGATGATCTGCAAACTGCCGAGCACGGCCACCACATCGCTGATCTGGTGCCCGCGGATCATGTCGGGAAACGCCTGGTAGTTGATGAACCCCGGCGGGCGGCACCGTGCCCGATAGGCGGAGTTTTTCCCGTCGCTCGCGAGATAGAAGCCCAATTCGCCGGTCGGGCTCTCGATCGCGCCGTAGACCTCGCCGATCGGCGGCCGCAAGCCGCGATTCGTCATGACCTTTTCAAAGTGGGCGATCAGACCCTCGATCGAGAAATACAACTCCCGCTTATCCGGCAGGATCGCCTTTTCGTCGAGCATGACGTTGATGGGCCCTTCGGGCATCATCTTGACGATCTGCTCGATGATCGAAACCGACTGCTTCACTTCCTCCAAGCGCACGAGAAAGCGGGCGAGCACGTCGCCGCCGGTCGAGAGCGGCACTTTGAACTGCACGGCCGGGGCGCCCTTGCCGTCCCAGTTGTCGGCGTAGCACAGATACGGATCGTCCTTGCGCAAGTCGCGCCGCACGCCGCTGGCGCGGGCGACGGGGCCGGTCAGCGACCAGGCGATCGCGTCTTCGCGCGATACATAGCCGATGCCCTTCGTGCGCTCGATGAAAATGCGGTTCCGAAGCAGCAGCTTTTCAACATCGGTCAGGGCGGCCGGAAGTCTCTTGCGAAGGAAATGAAGCAACTTGTCGATCCAGCCCGGCGGAATGTCCTGCATCAGACCACCGACGCGCGTGTAGCTGACGGTAAAGCGGGCGCCGCACAGATCCTCGAGCAGGTCGTAGATCGTCTCGCGCTCGTTGAAACCATAGAAAAAGCCGGTAATCGCGCCGATATCAAGCGCAGCGGCGCCGAGGCACAGCAGGTGATCCTGAATGCGCCCGAGTTCGGCGCATAGCGTGCGAATCGCCTTGCAACGCGGCGTCAGTTCCAAGCCAAACAGCTTTTCGCAGGCGTGATGCCATGCGATGTTGTTGACGATTGGCGAGACGTAATTCATGCGGTCGGTGACGACCACATACTGATTGAAGTTCAGGTCCTCGCCGAGTTTTTCAAAACCGCTGTGCAGGTAGCCGATGTCGGGTATGCAGTTAACGACGCGCTCGCCTTCAAGCTCCAGCACGAGGCGCAACGTCGTATGCGTGGCCGGGTGCTGCGGCCCGAAGTTCAGCGTCCAGCGATCACCGCCGCCCTCTTCGCGGGTCAGGCGAGACGCCAGGGTTGGCGCAACCATCGTCATATCTGAGATTCCCCAATCACAACTTAAGCGCTGTCGCGCCGAATCACGTCAAACGCTTCGCGTTCGCCCTTGCCGCGCAGCGGATAATCCTTCCGCAGCGGGAAATCGACGAACGTCTCCGGCATCAGAATGCGGCGCAAGTCCGGATGACCCTCAAAGCGGATGCCGAACATGTCGAACACTTCGCGCTCGGTCCACTCCGCGCCGCGCCACAGACTCGTCATCGACGGCACGGTCGGGTCCGGATCATTCGCAAAGATCTTCACGAACAGGCGGTGATTCAACGACAGGCTCAGCAGGTTGTATGTCACGCCGAAGCGGTCTTCCGCCTCGGGATAATTCAGGTAATCCACACACGTCACATCCGCGAGCATCTCAAAACTGCACGCCGGATCGGACTTCAAGAATCCGAACACTTCAAGCGCCTGTGCCGGCTCAACGCGAATCCAAACCTGACCGGAGTCGCGCCCGTCGAGATACGTGCACAGCGGCTTCGGCTCAATCCCCGCCTGTGGGAAGCGGGCCTGCAAGGCCGCAATGACCTGTTCAATCGCCATTTCCGCTAATTCCTCGAACCGCCGCTGAAACCGGGACCGAGATGAGCCATCGCGTTCTGCGGGGCCTGCGCGACCAGCCCCAGCCCCCGACCGCGCTCCGCGCTGGGTTGGACCTGGTCGACATCAACCATGCGCTGAATCTGCATAAAGCCCTCAAGCAGCGTTTCCGGACGCGGCGGGCAGCCCGGCACATACACATCGACCGGCACAAACTGGTCGATGCCCTGCACCACCGAGTATGTGTCAAACACGCCGCCCGACGACGCGCACGCCCCCATCGAAATCACCCACTTGGGCTCGGTCATCTGCATGTAAATCCGCTGCAACACCGGCAGCATCTTCATCACGACGCGACCGGCGACGATCATCAGATCGCACTGACGCGGCGTGAAGCGCA
>JAGQOO010000133.1 GCA_020427345.1 Phycisphaerales bacterium
GAGGCGCTGTCATGCGAGCGGGACTTTTCATCACTTTTGCGTGTGTGCTTGCGGGTTCTCTCGGCGGATGTCCTCCGGCCGACACGATCGACGAAACGACGCTCGCGATGGAAACGTCTCCTGACGCGGCCGCGGCGACGGCTGGCGCCTCGCAGTTGTCGTCCGGCGTTCCGGGCGCCGCCGGCCCGATGGGGTCGCCGGGCGCGGCTGGGACGCAGGGTCCCGCCGGCCCGGCAGGGCCCATTGGAAGGACCCAGGCGCAGGGGCGGGCGGGCTCGATCGACGACACGGCGCCGCCGGCTCCACAGCTGCTTCACGTGCGGCGCAGACTCGGCGGCGTAACCGACTTTGAACTGCATTGGCATATACCCGAGTCGCAGGTCGCGCTAAGTTCGTTCGAGGTGTACACGAGCGATGACCCGAACGGCGACGAAGGGACACTGCTCGCCGTCGTGCCCGGCGCGGCTCGAAAAGCCGACATTCAACTGTTCGGGGATTCTGGCGTGCACCGCTTCTGGGTTGTTGGCACGAGCTACACCGGCGTGGACGGGCCGCGATCGGAGGAGTACGTCGTCGACACCCAGGCGCGCGTCGCTTACGTCGCCGACAGTGAACACCCGGGCACTTCCGAGTTGTTCGTTGTGCGCCCGGGTGAAGCCCCCGTCACAGTCAGTCAGCCGTTGATTGCCGGCGCGGCGGTGCAGCCGCCCGAGTGGTCGCCGGACGGGCGGATGCTGATGTACCGGGTTCACGTGCCGGGGCAGCCGTACTACTCACTGTTTGTCGGGCGGCCCGACGGTTCTGTGGAGCCGACCATGCTGGCGGATGGCGAGTACGGCATTACCAGGTTCGCCTGGAGCCCTGACGCCCGCCACGTCGCGTTTGCGATCAACGACGTGTTGCAACTGGTTCGAATTGATCCGTCGACGTTGGAGCACACGACCGTCTGGACGAGTGGCGACGGCTATGTGGTGCGGTGGCTGTGGTCGCCGAACGGGCGTTGGCTGGCGTTTATGTTCCAGACGTCGGAGGCGACGCAGGCCATGCTGTACGACGTCCTAACGGGCGACGTGTCGCCGATCGACATCCCGGTTCGTTGGCACGCGTCGTGGTTGTGGCGGCCGAATGGCGACCAGTTGCTGATCCAGCGCGACTATGACAACGCGACATCTCGCCGGCCGTTGATGCAGTTCGACGCGCAAACGGGGGCATCGCGTGTCGCGCTGGACCTCGGTCAGTGGTCGTATGACTACTTCGAGATGTCGCCGGACGGGTCGCGCCTGGCGCTTGGCGGGGCTGGCGCCTACTTCGTCGGGCTGGCTTCCTTGTCGGGGGAAGAGCCCATCAACATTCGAACCCTGATGGGGCTGACAGATTCGGAAAAGATCGAGAACTGGGACTGGTCGCCGGACGGCCAGTGGATCCGCTGTGTGTACCGCGAGCTGTCGTGGCCAACGACGATCTATCGCACGATGGTCGCGCCGGCGGCGTTCGTCGGGGCGGAGATGCGGGACCTCGGCGATGGGTATTACGGCGATTGGTTGCCGGATGGACGGCTGATGTTCGGCCAGAGCGGCGCTTACACGATCGCCGACCCGGACAGTGACCTGGCGATTCCGATGGCGGTTCCGAACCTGGGGTTGAGTTCGGCGGATGGCGGGCGTCTGTTGTTCGCCGACTACACGACGCACGAATTGCAGGTGAGTTCGAGCCTGGGTGGAACGCCGCAAGTGATCGCGGGTCCGTTCCCGAACGCGAATCACATCGGATATCTCCAGTGGTCGCCGTTGTGCTTTGAGTTGGAGACGACTTCGCAGTAGGTCGCATTTCAGAACCGGATTGCGCGCGGCCCGTTCCGATTGGGCGGGTCGCGCGTTCGCTGGAACCAAAGTCGGCTCACGTCGTACTGATGCGGGAGCAAGGGGCCAGTTCCATGAGCGAGCCCGCCGTGGGGCCATGCTTTCGGCGCCCGGCGCTCAACCCACCCCACCGGTTACGCGTTCACACCGGCTTCGCGTGATACCAGCTTCACCGCCTGCTCCACCACATCCGGCTCTGTCGGAAGCACCAGGTTCGCGGCGGCGCCGAGTGGGATGTAGGTGTCGCGGCCGGTGAGGCGGTCGCAGATGACGCGGCCGCCGGCGCGTTCGAGGATCAGGGCCATGATCGGTTCGCTGGCGCCGCCGGAGTAGCGGCCTTCGTCGACGACGAGCACGCGGCCGGTCGCGAGCGATTGCTCGAGGATGAACTCCGCGTTCAGCGGGTTCAGCCAGCGCAGATCCACCACGCGGGCGGCGATGTCGTGCTCGGTCTGCAAGCGCCGCGCGGCGCGAAGCGACATGTGCACGCCGTTGCCGAACGTCAGGATTGTCAGATCGTTTGCCTCTTCGTGATACACGCGGCCTTCGCCGAAGGCGACGGCGGTATCGGGCGCGGGATACGCGAATGACCAACCGTTGTCGTCGGTGTCGTGCAGGTCTTTCGTCATATATAGCGCGATCGGCTCAAGAAACGCGCACACGCGTCCGTCGATGCGGGCCAGCGCCGCGCATGTGCGCAGCATACCGACGGCGTCATCGCCGCGCGAGGGAATCGCGACGATCAAACCGGGGATGTCGCGTAGTGCGGCGAAGCTATTGTCGTTATGGAAGTGCCCGCCAAAACCCTTCTGATACGCGAGCGACGCGATACGCACGACCATTGGGTTGCGAAACTGGTCGTTCGAGAAGAACTGCGTCGACAGCGCCTCGCCCCGCAATTGGTCGATCGCGTTATGCAGATACGCGAGATACTGAATCTCGGGGAATGGCATCAGGCCGAGATGCGCGGCGCCGAGCGCCATACCGAGAATGCTCGTCTCATCCAGCAGCGTGTTGAACACGCGGCCGACGCCGAACCGCGCCGTCAGGCCGGCGGTCAGGTGATAGACGCCGCCTTTCCTCGCCACATCCTCGCCGAAAACCAATGCGTCGTCGTACTTCGCGAGCAGGTCGTGCAACCCCCAGTTGATTAGCGCCGCCATATGGCGGGGCGGCTGATGCTCGGGCAGACGCGGGCCGTCGGTCTCGCGCGGGAAGCCGGGGATGTTTTTCAGTTCAAACGCCTGCAGGCGCCTTTCCTCCGGCACAACGCGCGTCGCTTCCACCGCGACCTTGTCGGGTGAATACGGCGCCAGCGCGCGCGTCACTTCGGCGGCGGTCGTGATGCGCTCCGTGTCGCCGATTTCGTCCGCCGCGGCCTGCACCGTCGCGCGGACGCGCTCGTACATGCTCAACACTTCGTCCGCCGTCATCAGGCCGAAGTCGATCAACCGCCCGGCGGATGCGAGCAGCGGGTCGCGCGCCTCGGTTTGCGCGATTTCCGCTAGCGAGTGGTATTCGGTTTCGACGTCCGTGCCGGCGTGGCCGAGCAGACGCACCGTTCGCAAGTGCAGAAACGCCGGCGCGCGGGTCTCGCGGACATAGCGGGCGGCGTCGTTCGCGGCCCGCCACGCGTCGACAAGGTCCAGCCCGTCGCCCGCGAAGTACCGCAAACCCGGTCGCGCGCCATACGCCGCGCTGATCCAGTTCGATGGCGTATGCACGGAGATGCCAATGCCGTTGTCTTCGCAGACGAGCAGGGCGGGGCAGGGCAGTTTCTGATGCGCGATGTAGCAGGCCGTGTTGATGGCGCCGGTCGCGACGCTGTGATTGGCGGACGCGTCGCCGAAATTGCACAGGACGATGCTGTCGCGCGGAATTTCGCCGTGGGCGTCGATCTTCAACGGCAGATTCAACCGCCGCGCGCGGGGAATCGCGACCGCCGCTCCGACGGCTTTCGGCAGGTGGCTGGCGATGGTGCTGGTCTGCGGCAATACGCACATCGCGACGCTGCCCCACACCTTGTGCCGCCCGCCGGAGATCGGATCGTGCCGCGAGGCCATCATCGACAGCAGGGTGTCGCGGATGAACGTCTGCCCGGGCAATTGGCGCGAGCGCTCGGCCATCAGCGCGCCGCTGCGGTAGTGCAGAAACGCCGGATCGGTGTAGCGGCAGACGCGGCCGAGGACGGCGTTGCCTTCGTGGCCGGAACTGCCGATTGTGTAGAACCCGCGTCCCTGCCGGCGTAGTTCGCGGGCCATCAGGTCGAGATGCCGGCTGATGACCTGCGACTCGAACAGCTCGATCAGCATGTCGCCGTCGAGGCCGTGTTCGCCGATCGGCTCGGACGGGTTGCGGCGGGCGGCGGACGCCGGCGCGGCGTTCTTGCAGAACTCGACGAAATTGCGGTCAACAATCGCGGCCCGGTTGAGCATGCGTGCGGTTCCCCTGAGTAAACCCGCAAGGATACCGAGAAGCGGGGCCGGCGGTCGAGCGAATCGCCGCGCGACGGGCGCAACGCGGTACAGTATGGGCTGCTATCGACGCTGACTCAGGAGAATTGGATGCCTTGTCCAAACCGCATTCCCGCCTCGTTTTTTGTCGTTGCCATCGCCTGCCTTTCCGCGACGGCACAAGCCGATAACCGTCTGACTCCAGACGCCATCCGCGACGGCCTCGCGAAAATCGCCGACCCGCAGCCGGGGATTGCTGTGCTCGGGTTTCGCTCCGTCCCCGGGACGGACGCGCGCGACACCTGGATCCCCGTCGGCGTGATGGAAACGCTCGGCTGGCGGTTTGAGCGGATTCCCGGGCTGGTCGCGACGCCGACGGTGCGCTTGTTGCAGGCGCGCGAGGAGTTGGCCTCGACGACGGATGGCAAGCCGGACGCGCCCGATTGGCGGAAGATCGCGTCGGTGGTGGGGGCGAAGCGGATGCTGACCGGCGAGTGCTCGGGATACTCGTCGAAGCTGACGCTGAAGCTCGACCTGACCAATGTGGGAGACGGCAAGTCGCTTGCCACGACGCAGATCGGGCCGGGGCCGTTTTTCAAGGTGGTCGACGACGCGACGCGCTGGACGCTCGAGCAATGCGGCGTCACCGGACTGAGCAGCGACGAGGAGCGGTTGATTTTCTCCCCCCCGGCGCGGAGCTCCTCATCGGTTGAGTACTACGCCAAGGCGGTTCAGGCGGCGGCGGCCCGGCAGGGGAGCGAGATGCTCTTCAACCTGACCGAGTCGATCGGATTTGACGCGGGATATCGGCCGGCGTTGCTGATGCAGGCGCAAGTCGACGCGCGGCGCGGGCCGAACGGCCGGGCGGCGGCGATTACCAAGCTCCGCGCGGCGCAACGCATCGTCAAGATTGAAAACGACTGGCGCGATGATCTGGATATTGAATTGATGCTGGGGCGGCTGGTGCTCGGCAGTGGGTCGCTGGACGCCGCCGATGAGCGGGCGTGGTCGGCGATGGAGCTTGCGCTGGATCGCCGGGATCCCTACGGCGTGACGGCGGCGTTGTCGCTGTTGGTCGATGTTGTGCTGACGCCGCCGAATGAGGCCTCCGCGAATGACGCGGCGGCGGAGCGCGAGCGCGCGGCCAGGGCGCGTATCTATCAGGACATGCTGGTGGCGTTCATCGAGCGGATGAGCGATCGGATTGCGCTGTCGGCGGCGCTGTACAAACAGTCGCTGTTGCTCGATCAACTCGGCGAAACTGAGCAATCAGTCGCGGGGCACGAGCGCACGATTGAGATCGCGCGCGAGATCGGCGCGAAGCGGATCGAGGCGACGGGTTGGCTGCTGCTGGGCGAGAAGCACCAGCGGGCCGGCCGGTTGGATGAGGCGCTGACCGCGTTGAACCATTGTGCCGAGTTGGCGGGAGACAAGGCCGAGCCGAAGCTGAGAATGACGATCGGCGAGGTGCTGGAGCAGCAGCATGAGTATGAAGGGGCGGTCCGCGAGTTCGAAGCGGCATACGCGGCTCTGAGTGTCGGCGAGGACATCGAGGCACAACTGGACTGCCTGACGCGGATCGCCGAGACGCTGAGGGCCAAGGGGGATCGAAAAGGGGCGCTTGATCGTATGCAGGAAGCGGTCGATCTGGCCGCTGCGATGCGTTCACCCAAGGCGGTTGAGCTGGAAAAGCGATTGCAGGAGTGGCGGCGCGAGTAGGCGTTATCGCATTCGGCGAGATTCGCCGAACGGACCCGTTTCGAAGACGAGTTCGTGGTTATCGTCAAAGCCCATGATGGCGCCGCGCGGCCAGAAGTCGTGGCGGACCAGCGCGCATGCCGCGCCGTCACGGTCGCGGCTGAGCGGACGCGCCTCCACGCTGCACCATCCGACGCCGAGCGGGTTCGAGAACGCGAACAGCGCGGCCTCGGCCGGTTCGTTCTTTTGATCCGCGATTTCGGCGATGGCGAGGTCTTCCATCGGGGGCGGGATGAACTCCGGCGGCAACGAAATCGTCACTGGCAATCCATGGTTGTCGCGCATGCGGTGGGCGATCGATCGGTTCGCTTCTCGCCGCTCGACAACGCTAGTGGACGGGCGGCCGGCATCGGACCACTTGACTTGCTGTTCATATGACCCGCCCGAGCGTAGCGTCCACGACTGGCTCCACAGTTCTGCGCCACGCCGCTGTGTGACGATGTCGGCGCCTTGATATTCTCCGTCGCTTAGGCGACGCGTCTCGGTGGCGGCGATCGGCACGAGCAAGCTGGTCCCGACATACTCGTGCCGCGTGGCGCGAATACCCCACCACGCGCGCGGGCCGTTCTCTGTCAACAGGCGAGCGATCTCCGCGCCTGCGGCGCGCTGCGCGGTCACGTCGACGGACGGCGCTTCCCGAAAGCGGATCTCGCGGGCTAGATCGAACGCGGCCTGGTTTGCGACCGCCGCGGCGTCATTAGCGCCGTAGGCGACAATCAGCGCCGCTTTGTTTCCGGCGGCGCACAGGTGTCCGCTGAGCACGGCGCTTTCTGTCGGGCTGCGAATGGAAAGCACCTGATGGTCGTCGATCCGCGACTCCTCGATGACGACGCCAGCCGCTTCCGAGCCCCACACCTGGGCTGCGAAATCGCGCAACAGATCGCGCGGCTTACGCTCGGAACCCACAACCCATGAGCGATACACGCCGAGCGCCCAAGTCGGCGGCTGACCCGACGTCGGCTGGATGTGGGCGCCGGGCGCGTCTGGAAAATCGGGACCGAAAATGCGCCACGCGGGCGGCGGAGTGAACTCCAAACCCGCGCGTTCCAGCGCCGTATCGCCCGGCATGTCGAGCGCTCCGTCGACAATTCGCACCGATCGGCAGATTTCTTCAAGTAACTCGCGGTCGCCGAGAGTCACATCGGTGGTTGGCTCATACTCGACGATAATGACATCGCCGCGCGGCGAACACGCGACTCGTCGGAGGCGCTCCTGCGTGTAATGGTATCTGCGATAAGTGACTCTCTTCGTCTCGCGCACTTCGATTCCGTCGAACGGGCCGACCCTTGCGGGCTTGGCTTCAGAGATCTCCTCAGTTTCGTGCAACAGCCGGAACACATCGGCCGGTGGTGTGAAATACGGCAGCCGCAAGTACTCGAACTGAACGGACTGCTGGATGGCCGTGGCGCCGGTGGCGCCCTGCCGCACGGCGAGTTCAAACCTGTTGGGCGCGGCGAATTTCCAGGCCCGTGGCGGGCGGACGTACAGCGGCGTGTCCGCGATGCGGATTTCGTGCCCCAATGTGCGCGATTCACGGACCTGCGCCCATGCGACGCCAAGTGAGACAACCAGCGCCGCCGCCGTCAGAAGGACCATTCGAACCGGCGATCCGGGCTTCGATCCGGTGTGCGCTTCGATGAGCATGGGGCGATGATACGGTCGGCGGGTCAAGTTGGCACGCGGGAGATGCGCGTTAGAATTCAAGGCTCTGAATCACGGCGACGGACAATCACGCGGGCGAATCACGCGGAGGCGCGAGATGCGGAATCAACGCAGGGTGTGGGGCGGATTGCTGGTGGCGTGGGCGACATCGTTCGCGGCCGCCCAGGATCCCATCGCGGGGCTGAAGAACAAGGGCGCACTCGACGACAACGACCGCGCCACGCTGCGTCAATGGATCGAGCGGCAGGTCACGCTCGTGCTCGCGGATGAGCCGCAGAGCGCCTCGACCGCCGTCCTCACGTTGCGTACCGAGTTCGACGGCTCGACGGGCTATAAGGAAGCCTTCGCGACGGAGGCTGCGCGCCTGGTCAACGATCGGCTTGCTACGGCCAAGGATCGCCCGGCGGCGCAACTGATCACGTTCCTGTCAACGCTCAACGCGATTGAAACGCACACGACGCTCGTGGCCGCAATGCGCGATTCGCGCGCCGCCGTGCGCGCGGCGGCCGCCGTTGGATTACGCACATTGCGGGCGAAAATCGCCGCCGCCCCGGGCGACGCCGTCGGGCAAACGCTGCGGGCGCTACGCGACGCGGGCAAGTCGGAGACATCGCCGGCGACGCTGAAGCTGATCTACCTGGCGCTGAACTACGCGGGTGTCAACGCGGATCAGAAAGGCCCGGCCGTCGCGTTGGTGGAGTTGCTGGAGCAACGTGCCAGGGAGTACACCGCCAGCGGGTCGCCGCGTTGCCAGAACGCCGACGCTGAAGGCTTGAAGATTGCCACGATGGCGCGCGGCCAACTGGACGATGATCAGAAAAAGCGGCTTGCCCGCGCGGCGGCATCGATGCTGAAACACTCAGTCGAGACGTATTCGGCCGAAAAGCTAAACGAGATGCGCGATAAGACCGCGACCGTCGCCGCGATCGACCGTCGAAACGACATTGAGTTGCTGATCGAAACGGCCGAAACGACGCTGCGAGAGGTCCTCGACGTGAAGGAAGGTCCGGACATCACCACCGCGATGCGCGACGGTTCGGCGGTCGCGATGCGTCGGCAACTCGTCGATTGGTCGGAGCAGAAACTCGAAGGCGCCCTTGGACAGCGGTATCGACCGGATGAGGGCGAGGCGGCCCCGGCACAGCCGTAACGTCGCCGGACGCTGTCCCATTCGGGAGCCGGCGTGACCCAATCTCCCCGGGGGATCGAGCTTCGTTGCATTTGCCTCGATATGGGCTTCGGCGAGTTGCATGCGCGGACTCAGCGCGAGAACCTATCGACAGTCGAGGAAGTCGTTCGGGCGACGGGGTGCGGCGGGCAATGCCAGACCTGCCGCCCGTACATCAGCCTGATGTTACGGACCGGGCGGGTCCCGACGATTGACGACGTGAATCCGGAACTGCACGAGTGAAGGCGGCGGCGGGATTCGAACCCGCGAATGACGGTTTTGCAAACCGTTCCCTTGGGCCACTTGGGTACG
>JAGQOO010000134.1 GCA_020427345.1 Phycisphaerales bacterium
TGTCGCAGGCCGAAGCCCGCGTGCTATTCAACCCGTTACCGGGCGGCGGAGGTGGCGGCGGGATCGTTCACTTGATCAGCCAGGAAATCACCGCTTCGGGAATCGTATTTGTCGACGGTGGCGCCGGCGGAGCGGGTGGGACGATCACGAGCGCCACGCGTCAAGGCGGCGGTGGCGGCGGCGCATGTGGGGGAGATGGGGGCCGAGGGGGCGACATCATTAATGCGCCCTCCAACACCGCCAATCCGGGCGGAGCCGGCGGCCCCGGCTACTTCATTCAGTCCAAGATGAATCCGACCGCGCTTTTCTAAACGCGCATGAGGCGCGAGTCACGTTTTGGTCTCGTGTGACCACAACTGAATCGGCGTATCGTGCGGGCGTAGATCACCCAACGATGCGCCGATTCGTCGTTATGCCGGCGCTCACGCCGGCTCTTGCTCAGAATCAGTACGCCCGATATTGCTGGCTAATAGTCCGCATGCGCGCCCACGCATGCATCGTTCCCCCGTGGCAAGCCAGCGGCGGCAGGGCCTAAGGCCGGTCCACAAACGTTGCAGCCCGTCAATCCCGCGCAAATCGGGAATCCAGCAGCGGACATGGGCCCCCGCGAGGGTGCGGAAGTGGCGAGCACCCGCTTCAGCGGCTTCAAAACAAGCGCAAGGCCCTGTTTGGTCGAAAGAACGATATCCCCGCGCTGACGGGGAGGCTCGGCGATTAGGCGACGAGCGGATTCTGGTGGTTCTTGACACTCTGCGCGGGGTCGGGCGAGAATGCGGAATGCCTTATCAGCCACTGGCCGGAACGGGCCGGACGTTGTGCGAAAGGAGAGGTTATCGATGGGCGAGCGGCCTTCGTCGCATCTTCGAGTTCGCGAACAGGACGACATCGCCATTGTCGAGTTCGCCGACCGGAAAATACTGGAGGAGTTGTCGATCCAGGAAATCGGCGAGGAGCTGGACCAGCTCGTCGAGGCCGGCAGCGCCAAGCTCCTGTTGAACTTCCGGAACGTCGACCACCTTTCCTCGGCCGCCTTGGGCATGCTGATCACGCTCAATAAGAAGGTCAAAGAAAAGCACGGCGTGCTCAAGCTGTCTGACATCAACCGCCAGATATTCGAGGTGTTCAAGATCACCCGTCTGGATCGCGTGTTTGACATTCATGAGAGCGCGGACCATGCGCTCGCGTCCTTCTGATTCGGCGGACATCGGCGTGAGCCACCACCCGCCATCGGGGTTCGGCGTCAGGCCGCAGGAGCTGACGCGCCTCGTGGCGCCGAATACGCTGCGCGCCGCCAAGGAGCCCGAAGAGCGGATTCTCACGGCGCTGCGGAACAACGGCTTCCGCGACGAAATCATCTTCGGCGTCAAGCTCGCGTTGGAAGAGGCCCTCACTAACGCGGTCAAGCACGGCAACCGCGGCGACGCATCCAAGCACATTACGGTCAGCTACGCGGTGACGCCGGAGCGCGCGGTCATTATGGTCGCGGATGAGGGGCCGGGTTTTGCCCCGGATTGCGTGCCGGACCCGACCCTGGACGAGAATCTGGAGCGCCCCTGCGGGCGCGGATTAATGTTGATGCGGGCGTACATGACCCGCGTGGAATACTCGGAAACGGGAAACTGCGTATGGATGCTTCGCGAGAATCGCTAGGCGCCGCGACGTACGCGGTCTCGACGCGCCTGGAAGGCGCGACGCACGTCGTTTCCGTCACCGGCTCAATCCAATGGGAGCACGCGGACGAGTTTCAGGACTACCTCCCGACCCTGATCAACGCGGAAACACCCAACCTGGTGCTCGACTTCTCGGCGCTCAAGTTCATCAACTCGTCGGGGCTGTCGGCCCTGCTCGCGGCCCACAGACAAGCCCGCGAACACGGCGGGGAATTGCGGCTCGCCACGAAGCAGGGCGACATCATCCGACTGCTGCATATCACCCGCGTCGACGCGCTGATTCAGGTGCATGAAACGCCGGAGGACGCGCTCGCCGCGATCGCGTGAGCGGCGAACGGCGCGCCCGGCGGGGCGGCGAATTGCGTTGAGTCCCGACACCGATTCCCCTATCGTTACAGACTCGGGGCTGAGACGACCTCGGTCCAATGGCGATCCACATTAGGAAGTGTTTATGCGATTCGCCTTCACCATGATCGTCCTCGGTGGGGTTTTCGGCTTTATGGCCGTACAGGACGCCCGTCTGAACTCCACGTGCAAGGATGAGCCGCAGTCGATCACCTGCGCGGAGCTCAGTGAGAATGGTCCCGGCGACAACGCGCATGTCGTCATGAACGAATTCCTGCTTTGCGACTTCAGCTTCGTGTATCAAGAAGGGCGTGATGGCTCGTGGACGAAGGTGTGGGTCCCGGCCGTGCCGCTCGGTGGCGAGTATCACCGGAAACTGCTCGACAGCCTCGACGAGAACGGTCGCATGAACGGACCGATTCCACATCCGACTGACCTCAAAGTCCTCGTCAAGTCAAAGTCCGCCCGGGGCGAAGCGGACGTGTCCGCATTGGCTGAGCTGGACTCCATCCAAGGCCTGGTCATCAACGAAATCGAAGGCCTGAAGGGAGAAGAACGACGCATGCTGGTTCAGAGCTACCCCGGCATCGACTTCGACGAATGCTGGTTGCTCGAAGTGGATCGCGAACCGGCGTCGATGGCGAAGGTCGCCGGTTTCGGCGGCGGCGGCGCAGCGCTGATTGCGTTGGGGCTGTTCTTACTTGTTCGCGGGCGTCAGTCGGCGGCGTAACGCCAGTCACCCCGATTGGTTGATCCGCCCTTCATCGACCCGGCGCCGTAGAATACTCCGCGACAAGAGGCCGGGGAGCATGAATGACCATTCGCGATTTTCAACAACTGATTGACCGCATGTACTCGGACAAGGACCGCGCTCGCGGCTCGGCCAAGACCTTTCTTTGGTTCATGGAGGAAGTCGGCGAACTCGCCAGCGCGATCGCCGGCCATGATCGGGAGAACAAGGAGGAGGAGTTCGCCGACGTGCTGGCCTGGCTTGTCACGCTCGCGAACGTAGAAGGCGTTGACCTGCAGGACGCCCTGAAAAAATTCGCCGAGGGCTGCCCCGGCTGTGGCAAATTGTTGTGCGAGTGCCAGGAAAAAATGACATAATCGAGTAAGCCCGCCCCCGGATTCGGGCCACTCCCGCGGTCGACTGTCAATCACGAGCCGGAGACTCGAATGAACCCGAAATCGACGATCCGCGACTGCCGCGCCGCGCGTAGCCGCTTTCTGTTCGCCGCGATCTGCGTCGCGGGCGGCGCCAGTGTCGCGTACGCGCAGACGCCGATGCGGCAATACAGCTCGAAGTACTACGAGATTTACACGGATCTGGAAGGCGACGCCCTGCGCGACGCTGACGCCCGCATCACCGCGATGGCGGAGACGTATTACAAGCGCACACGCGGATTCAGCGGAACCATCCGCAGCAAAATGCCCTTTTATCTGTTTCGCCACGCGGCCGACTATTACAAGCGCGGCGGCATGCAGGGCAGCGCCGGGATGTACAACGGCCAGGCTTTGATGGCCATTGCCGGCAAGGAAGTCACACCTGCGACGTGGCACGTCATTCAGCACGAGGGGTTTCACCAGTTCGTCGATCGCGTCATCGGCGGCGAGATTCCGGTATGGGTGAATGAGGGGCTCGCCGAGTATTTCGGCGAAGCGATTTTCACGGGCGACCGCTACGTCACCGGCGTGATTCCGCCCGATCGACTCGAGCGGCTGCGCGCCTGGATCGGCTCGGGTAACGTCATTTCCGTCAGCGACATGATGCGCATGCCGCACCACCGTTGGAACGAGCAGTTGTCCATCGTGAATTACGATCAGGCGTGGTCGATGGTCCACTTCCTGGCGCACGCCGAAAACGGCAAGTACCAAAAGGCGTTCGAGTCGTTCATCAGTGCGGTAGGTAAAGGGCAGGACTGGCAGACGGCATGGAAGCGCAATTTCGGCGCGGACACGCGCGCCTTCGAGCGTAAGTGGCGCGAATACTGGGCCGCCCAGAACTCGCAGTCCAGCGCGGACGTATATGCGGAAGCCGCTTGCGAGATATTGACGCAGTTCTACGCCCGAGCCTTCGCGCAACGGCAGTATTACCCGACGTTTGAGGCGTTCCTGGCGGACGCCAAGGCCGGCGCCCTCAAGGCGGACTCGAAGGACTGGCTTCCGGACACACTGTTGAGGGAGGCTTTGGCCTACATGGAGCGGTTCGCCGCCACTTGGTCGCTGGGCGGCGGGACGTCCAAGAATCAGATCGTGTGCGATCCTGGCGATGGGACGAAGTTCATCGGCACAATCCGGCTCAAGTCCGGCCGTGTGCGATCGGTTTCGGTCCGCGAAGTTCGAGCCGGCCGATAACGCCGGTCGAAATGGGCGCCGGACAAACAGGCGCCCGGTTGTGGCCGATGATAGAGTGATACGCAGCAAGTCTGCGGGTAGTATGTAGCGGGGTGGCTGCCCCTGATCTGGCCAAGGAGCCGACCGCGATGCGCAAGCTCGCCTTTGTTGTTCTCGCCACGTTCGTCGCCGGGCCCGCCAGCGCGGGGCTGTTTCAGGATGTCTACAACGGCCTTGATCTGCTCGCCACACCAACCGGCGCTCCCGTTTTCACGAGCGCGACTGGCTTCCACCAGAACGGTTCACGTATCGGACGCGTGCGCGTCGTGCCGCAGCAACTCGGGCGCGGTTGGGATCTGGAGTTTGATCGCAACTTCGGCCCGGACTCCGGCGGTCGCCCGGAGATTTTCGATCTCGGCGGTCTGGAGTTGCAGCTCGCCGGCAACATCAGCGCGACGGCAGGTTACACGAAGCGCGGCTTCCTGATCGGGACGATGTCATCGTCCATCAATCAGTTGCAGTACGACTTCCGCGGCACAACCGGCGCGCAGGATTTTTCACTCAACGGCATTCTGAACGGCACGTCGAATCTCGAAATCAACCAGTTCGGTTTTTATGACCTGAGTCTGGATCTTTCGAACCAGAGTTCGCGACTGAACCTGGATGGCCTGGTCATTGACGACGGACAGCCGCTCGACGGGCTCGATACCGACTACGACATCGGCCCGATCAACATCAAGGGGAACATCTTCATCGATGCGCTCGCGGGCTTGGCGTCGAGCCTTGGCGCCGACACGTCTGCCATCGCGGCGGTGTTTCCCGAGTCGCCGATCGACCAGATCGGCAACCAGATCAAGGACGCGTTGCAGCGAGCCGCCGACGAAGCCGCCGCGAGCATTGTGGCGGGCGAGGTGCAGGCGGATGTCGCGTCCGCCGAAGGCGTCGTGACGATCAATGATCAGTCGGGCGCGGCGATTGTGCCGGTTCCCGAGCCCGCGACGTTGGTGCTATTGGCCTTGGGCGCATTGGCGTTGGGCCGACGCCGCTAACTCAGAGCACCGGCGACATCAGCCGTGCCGCCCCTTCCGCGAGTTCGCCGATCAGGCCGCGCTTCTTGGCGACTTGGCGAGTAATCGGCTCCGAGCGCGCGATGTAATCGTCGATTGCGTCCGCCAGTTCGCGCGTCTGTTCCGAGTGATACACAACCGCCGTCAATTCATAATTCAGCTTGAAGCTGCGAATATCCATGTTCGCAGAGCCGAGCAAGAACCACCGATCATCGACAGTGACAAGCTTGGAATGCAGCATGCCGGCGCCAAACTCGTAGATCTCTACGCCCGCGCTCAGCAATTCCGCATAGAAACTCCGCCCGGCCCACAGGACGACGGGGTGGTCGCTGCGCGTCGGCAATACCAACTGTACGCGCACGCCGCGATGCGCCGCGTGCGTGAGCGCGATGCGCACGGCGGGTGGCGGAACAAAGTACGGCGTTGCCAGGCGCACGCGCTCCGTCGCGTCTGTAACCGCGGCAAAGGACATTTGCGATAGCGCGTCGGGCGCTTCGTCGGGCCCGGTGGGCAGAATCTGCACGACACAGTTGCCGGCCATCGGCGGCGTCGGAAAGTACTTCTCGCGTGGCAACCCGCGCCCGGTGGCGAACTGCCAGTCTTCGGCGAACACTTGTTGCACGCGCCCTGCCGCCGGACCGACGACGCGCATGTGCGCGTCATACCATGGGCTGAGGCGCTTGAGTCGGCCGCGATACTCGTCGCCGATATTCTGGCTGCCAAGGAACGCCTCGCGGCCGTCGATGACGACAAGTTTGCGGTGATTGCGGAGATGCAGGTTCCAGCGCAGCGGCCAGTTCCACAAGGGCAGGAACCACGCGACTTCGCCGCCTTCTTCGAGCAGCGGCCGCCAGAAGCCGCGCGGCAAACGCCAGCAACCAACCGAATCCAACAGCACGCGCACCTCGACGCCCGCTTTGACGCGCTCGATCAGCAAATCGCGAAACGCGCGGCCTGTCTCGTCGTCATTCCAGATGTAATACTCGGCGTGGATGTGGTGCTCCGCTGCGCGAATCGCCTGCTCCAGCGCCGTAAATGTCTCCTCGGCCTCGATAAAGACGTCGACATGATTGCCGCCGACCGGAGCCGCCGACGCGACGCGACGACCGACCTGGGCAACCTGTCGCAGATCTTTCGGCAGCGCCGATTGCGACCACCCGCGCGTGGCCTGTTGGGCATGGCGCTCAAAGCGGACTCGGGCCCCGGCGCTGGACCATTGCCGTCGAATCGCGCGCCGCCGCACGCGACGTGAGCCGAATATCAGATAGGTAATCCAACCGATAAACGGCGCGGTAGTGACGAACAGCAGCCAGCCGAGCATGGCCGCCGGCTCTTCGCGTCGGCGCAGGATCGTCAGGACGACCAGCGCGACAATCACATAGTTGGCGACGAGCGCAAACGTGATCATCGGCGAACCACCCTATCGCCAGCCGCGCGACGATCCGCCGCAACGCCGGTCGTCTCCTTCGCTTCAGCCGCGCTCGGAAACGCTGATGTAATCACGCAGCGCGGGGCCGACATAGCGACTGCGCGGGCGAATGATGCGGTTGTTGGTGTATTGCTCGATGTAATGCGCCGCCCAGCCGCTGACGCGCGAGGCCACGAACAGCGGTGTGTAGATATCGATCGGCAGCCCCATCAGGTAGTACGTCAGGCCGCATGGATAATCGACGTTCATGTGAATCTGCTTGCGATCAAACACGGTGTTCTTGATCGCGAAGTAGACATCGAGTTTGGCCTGCTGATTGCGCTCCCGAGCAAGGTCGGCCATCAGCGGTTCGAGAATACGGGCCCGGTGGTCACCGTTCTTGTAAACACGGTGGCCAAAGCCCATAATCTTGGCCTTGTTCTTGATGCCCTCCTCGGTCCACGCTTTCGCCTCGTCTCCCGATTTGAAGCGGCTGATCAGCTTCATCGCCTCTTCATTGGCGCCGCCGTGCAGCGGCCCCTTCAGCGTCGCGATGCCTGTGACCATGGCCGAGTAGAGGTCGCTCAAGGTGCTCGCGCACACGCGGGCCGCGAACGCCGACGCGTTGAACTCATGCTCCGCATACAACACGAGCGTCAGATTGAGCAGCTTCTCCTCGAGTTCGGACGGCGCCTTGCCGAACGCCATGTACAGGAACTGGGCCGCGTGAGACAAGCCGGGCTTCGGGTCGATCGGCTCTTTGCCGTCGAGCAGGCGCAGGCGGGCCGCGATGATGCTCGGCACGACGGCCAAGGCGTGAATGGCGCGCTCGACCAGCGCGGGTCGCTCGTCGCCCTTGGCGACATCGAAGTGCCCGGCCATCGACACGCCGGTGCGAAGCACATCCATGCCGCCGACGGACTTGGGGATCATACGGACGGTTTCGACGATCTCGGGTTGAATCGCGCGATGTTGATCGAGGCGCTTTCTAAAATCCGCCAGTTGCGGCGCCGTCGGCAATTCGCCTTCGAGCAGCAGATATGCGACTTCCTCAAACGATGCGTGTTCAGCAAGGCCTTCGATGCGATATCCGCGGTAGGCGAGGCTGTCCTGCTCGACGGTCGACACCTCCGTCTCGCCGGCGATGATGCCCTCCAGCCCGGGACGATATAGCTCTTCGCTCATGGGAATATCCTCGCCGACGGACGCGGCGAGGCGAACCTAGCGCGCGTCGTAGCCCAGCAGGTCGTACAATTCCTGGCGCGTCTGCATGCGATCCAGTATCCCCTGCTGGGTACCATGACGCCGCAGTTCCGCCAACGCCGATTCGATCGCCTTCATCGCGACGCGCTGGAGTGTAACCGGGAATATGACCATCTTGTAGCCCAGCTCGGCGAATTCATCGACGCTCAGATAAGGTGTTTTTCCGAACTCGGTCATGTTCGCCAGCAGCGGCGCCCGGACGTCTCTGGCGAAGCGCGCGAACTCATCCCGATCCGCCAATGCTTCAGGGAATATCGCGTCGGCGCCGGCCTTCAGATACGCCTTTGCCCTGGCGACTGCGTCGTCATAGCCCGTGACGCCACGCGCGTCCGTCCGCGCGATGATCATGAAATCCGGATCGCGCCGCGCCGCGGCGGCATGGCCGATGTACTCACAGAATTCCTCGATCGGAACGAGCCGCTTGCCGTCCAGGTGGCCGCACCGCTTGGGGAACTCCTGATCCTCCAGGTGCAACCCGCTCAGTCCGGCGCGTTCATACTCCTGAATTGTTCGGGCCGCATTGCCCGGACCGGAGCCGTACCCCGTGTCGGCGTCGGCGATGATCGGGATCGTCGTTACAGCCGCGCAGCGGGCCGCGTGGGCGGCGGCTTCGCTCAGCGTGGTGACGCCGGTGTCCGGCAGGCCGACGACGCTGTTGGCCATGACCGCGCCGGAGAGGTACATCGCTTCAAAGCCGGCGCGCTCGATAGCGCGGGCGGATAGCGCATTCATCGCGCCGGGCATCGCCACGGTCTGGTCCGCGATCAGTGATCGCAGTCGCGCGTTCCGCGAGATGGCCTTTTGTTCCGCCAATGTCGTCTACCCGCGTTTGTCGATCGGCTTGTACGCGCGCTGCGTCGGGCCGGTGTAGATCTGGCGCGGGCGATGAATGCGCGGATTCTCGGCCATCTGCACCTCACGCCAGTGCGAAATCCAGCCGGGGATGCGCCCGATCGCAAACATGACGGTGAACATATTCGTTGGAATGCCGATCGCGCGCATG
>JAGQOO010000135.1 GCA_020427345.1 Phycisphaerales bacterium
GTTCATCGATGCAATCGCCCTCGACGCCGCGCCGCTTTTTGCCGACGTAGTCGCTCTTTTCCATGGTTGGATCAAACTCGGTCGGGAAGTAACCGCGGTAGCGCGACGTGCGAGTCGCGACGCGCGAAAAACTCTTGAGAATGGCCCGGCAGGAATAGGTGCTGAACTTGTAGCCGCGATGGCAGTCAAACTTCTCGACCGCCCGCATCAGGGCCATGTTGCCTTCGCTGATCATCTCGGCGTGATCGACGCCGGTGATACGGGTGCGCTTGGCCATTGCCAGCACGAGTGGCACATTCGCCCGGACGATCTCTTCTCGCGTCAGTTGCGTGGCGTTTTCCCATTTCAGCAAATCGCGGGTTTCGTCAGCGCTGAGGCGGCGTGCCCCGACATCCTTCAGCAGGGAGTAGACGCGATAGCGGCAATAGTTCAAGCGGAGGAACATGTGCGTTTCCTGCTCCGGCGTGAACGACATACCGGCGCCGCACAGAAGGTCGATTCCGCTGTCATCATTCCGCATGCGACGGCGACGGCGGGTTTCCGGGCCGGGGGGCATCGGGGCCAGGTAGCGTTTTTCAGCGCCTGTCTCCGCGAATCCCGCGACAAACATGCACTCGGCCGGCGAGGCCAGGCGCTGTTCGAGCAGTTTTTCGTTGTCTTCGCCCAGCGTGTTCAGCACGGCGGCGACCGGTGGCCGGGCCGCGGGCTCAAGACGCAGGACAGTTGTATCGGTTTGACCCTGAATCGACGTTGTCATCAGCTATCCCCTGAACGACTGCTCGATCCGCGTTTCCTCTACGCGGAGGGAGCTGCGTTCCGCATGTACCATGCCCGGCGTTCCTCGCAAACGCCAAACGGGCGCCTCTGGAGGCGATACACACAACCCAAGTTTGAGAAACGATCAACCAGCGACCAACTGGCAGGATTGGGGAGCGCTCCTGCGTCAACGTTGATCTCCAGTCAGATTGGGGAGCCTGACTGACGGAAGTATAACTCAGCCCGGTGGCGGGGGCAAGGCGAGGTCAAGCGGGAAGGGGGAAAATTTGCGCTGCCTTGGCGCAGAAGCCTATGCCGGCGCCCAAGGACCCTTCATTATCAGACAACGGGCGCCGAAATCGGTAACGGCGCCCGTTGCTGCATCCATCGCATGGTTCCGCAGGCGCGACCCTAGCCGCCCTGTGGCCGCTGTGGAGGCGCGATCTCGATCGGGCCGAAGCGGTCTTCATGAGCCTTGATCGTCTGCTGCAACGCCATCATCAGCCGCTTGGCATTAGCCGGCTGCATCAACAAGCGATGCGACATCTGCACGACCGGCTGTGGCGCGCCCGGCATCGGGGACGTCGCCCCAAGGTAGATGGTGACCTCTTCGGGCGCTCCGGCGAGCGCAAAGAAGTTCGCGTAGATGGTCTCCATCCGCGAGGCGTCCAGCCGCACCTGTTGTTGTTGCGGCTGGCCCGGGTTTGTCGGATTCTGGTCCTCTCCAAAAATCATGGCAGTGCTCCGACGCTACTTCTTGTCCGCGCAGCAGGGTTTCGTACAGTCAGCCGAACAGGTCTTCTTGTTGGCGCAACAGGGCTTCTTGCAATCCGGCGGGCACGAGCCGCCCTTTTTGCACTGTCCATCCGGGCAGCCGCCGCATGCGGAGCCGCATCCCGCCATACGCGCCATCTTGACACTCTCGCCGTCGTGCGAGACCACCATCGTGTCGCCGTCGACTGAGCAAGCGTACTCGCGCGTCCCGTCGTCGGTCATGATGGTGAGCTGGCCATTAGCGAAGCGATAACGGCCGTCCATGACTTGGCGCTCCGGGCCGTATTCCGCCTCAGCCAGGAATGTGCCGTCGTTGGCGAGCGTCATGCGGGCGATTGAGACTTTGCCCGCCTTTTGGCCGGGTACAAGCTTCCAGGTTCCCGCGACTTGTGACGAAGCACATCCAGTAAGTCCGGCAAGGGCAACCAACAGCAAACCCGCGATTGTCTTTTTCACGTTTTGGGTCCTCGAAAAGAGTGGTTGGGGGAACACGGGTTACAAGCCGCAGTCTCAACCCGACACGGCGTCGATTGTGCCGCAAAGCGTGGGCGTGTCAAACTCGCTCCAAGTCGAAAACGGACAACGCCCACCGGAAACTCCAGCGGGCGCCGTCAAGGAGCAAAACCTGGACACTCGGGACGGGCTGGCGGCGACGGGAGAGTCGCGTCGCTGCCGAACGCCAGTCCCGCTTTCAGACTAGTATCGCCGCAACACTCCGACGACCACGCCCTGCACTCGTACGTTGGCGGCGAAAATCGGCTCGTACTCGGGATTCGACGCCTCCAGGCGGACGCCGCGAGACGTACGGTAGATTCGCTTCAGTGTCGCTTCGCCCTCATCGATCAGGGCCACCACCATCTCACCGTCTGAAGCAGTGTCGCGTTTTTCAACAATAACGTAGTCGCCATTGCAGATGTTGTCGCCGGTCATACTGTCGCCGCGGACCCGCAGGACGAAGTTGCCGTGGGGCGAAGTGAACATCTCCTCGAGATCCAGCGATTCCGCCTGCTCAACCGCTTCGATCGGCAAACCCGCCGCAATTGTGCCCACCAACGGAAGACGGGTCGACCGCTCATCGGGAAAGTCGATATCGTCGCTAAGTTGCAAAGAGCGCGCCTTGTGGGGCGAGCGCTTCAGATAGCCTTTCCGCTGAACGGCGGCGATGTGTTCGAACACGGTCACCTTGCTGACCCGAAACTCGTCGGCCAGTTCCTGCATCGTCGGTGAATACCCGTGGGTTCGGGTGAAGTCCCGTATGAACGTCAGCACGCGCAGCTGTTTCGGCGTCAGGGACGAGGCGGGGTCTTTCGGTTTGCGACGCGACATCACTGCACTCCTGTGTCAGATACACCTTGCTGACGCCAAACCGCACCACCGGCGCCCATCGAGGAGTAACCCGCGGTTTGGGGCGCCTCGCCGGCCGCGACTCGATCCCCGGACGTAATCCGGGATCAGCCAGTGACCGCACCTCCAACTGGAACAAGCCTGGCCCGGTTTCTGTGACCGCCTGTTGGAAATCCCCTCCAGGGCCCAGCAGGCAAAGCGGCACGGAATCCATTCCCTTGGCCACGACGTTCTCCTTCGTTCGGGTATCCATCACCCTCACACGAATAATAACCTAACAATCCGGTTTGGCAAGGGGAAGTCAGAACTTTTTCGGAATTTGGTCGGTACCAGATGTGGAACGCGAGTACCCCCATGGCGCCAGGCGATGTGTGCATTTGGTCCAAGAGTGGGGGTGGGCTCGCCGGCCGCCCCGGTGATGGCTTGCGTGGCGTTCGCCGCCCCCGCCGGTATCATTGTCGCCATGAAGCCCATTCCCGGCAGCGTTGTGCTCGCGTTCGGCGGTGTGTCAGGGATCGTAGTATTGGGCTTGATCGTCCTTGCCACACCCCGAAACGCCCCAAACCGCCTCGACGTGCTGTGCGCGGTGGTTCTGGCGCCCAATGTCCAGGCTGCCGCGGCAGATTTCGAGCGAAAGACCGGTCTTCAGATGGTTGTCCAAGCCGGCGGCTCCGGGGCCCTGCTCAACCAGATCAAGATGAAGCCGAGCGGCGATTTGTTCGTGCCCGCCGACGCCGGCTATCTGGATGACGACGCCGGGCTCTTCGCGTCGCGCGTGAGAATCGGCCGCCTGACGCCCGTCCTCGCGGTCCCAGGCGGCAACCCGAAGAACGTCCTCTCGCTCGAGGACGCCGTCGCGCGCGGGCTTCGGATCGGGTTCGCAAACCCCGAGACCGCCGCAATCGGCCGTGTCGCCAAGGGCGCGCTTAAGGCGCGAGGGCAATGGGAGGCCACATCACGCGCTATCACGGTAATGAAGCCAACCGTCGGTGACGTCAGCGCGGACCTGCTGCTTGGGGCCACCGACGTGGCGGTCGTCTGGGACACCACGATTGACACGATCAACGCTTCAGCCGGCGCCGCGAACCAACGACTCACGGCTGTTATAGATCCCGCGTTCGATGGCGCTTACGGTGAGGTTGTGGGCGCCGTGTTAAGGTCCTCGCGCCATCCCGAACGCGCCGCCCAATTCCTTGGGTTCCTGGCGGAGTCTCAGCCGGACCTGCCCGCCTCGCCGGCGGGCGACGCGATTACGCCATGAGCCGTTCGATTCCGTCCGGCGTCAACGATCGCGCGTTCGCGGTTGCAATAGGCGGAGTCGGCGGCGTTCTGATCGTCCTGATCGTGGCGATGCTGATTGCCAGCGCCATGGCTGTTCGGCCGAGTGATATCTCGCGTGCGCTGGCTTCGCCGGAAGTGCGCTACGCGCTGCGGCTCAGCTTCCTGACAAGCTGTTTGTCCACGCTCGCCGCGTTGTGGGTCGCGATTCCACTTGGTTACTTGCTGGCCCGATACACATTTCCCATGCGCGGTTTGGTCGATGCGCTTGTTGACGTGCCGATTGTTCTGCCGCCGCTAGTAGTTGGCGTCAGCTTGCTCGCGTTGTTTCGCGTGACCATCGTCGGGCAGGCGGTCGAACGCATTGTTCCCGTGTCGTTCGAAATCCCCGCCATTGTGATTGCCCAGTTTGTGGTTGGGGCGGCCTTCGCGACGCGGACCATGCGCATCGCGTTCGAGCAGTTGAGTCCCCGCCAAGAAGCTGTTGCGATGACGCTTGGTTGCTCGCGAGCGCAGGCCTTCTGGCGGGTGGCGCTGCCGGGTGTACGGCGTGGTGTTGTGACGGCGGGCTGCCTGGCTTGGGCGCGCGCGATCGGCGAGTTCGGTCCGGTACTGATTTTTGCCGGGGCGACGCGGATGCGGACCGAAGTCGCGCCAACGACGATTTACCTCGAGTATCAGGCAGGAAACATTTCGGGCGCGCTGGCGGTCGCCGCAATCCTGCTGCTGATCGCGCTGGTCGTCATCGCGGCGGCGCGGATGTTCGGGGCAAGTGGTGGGCGCGCTGAACGGGGCGCGCCGTGATTGAGTTTGATCGCGTCACGATCGCGTCCGGCTCTTTTCGGCTGACGGATATCACCTTTGTCGTCCCGGGCGGCGCCTATGCCGCATTGGTCGGTCGGACCGGCGTCGGCAAAACGACGCTGGTCGAGGCGTTGTGCGGGCTGCGCGCCGTTGAGTCAGGAACGATTCGGATCGACGGCCGCGATGTCACGCGCCTGCCGCCGGCGGCGCGCGGCGTCGGTTACGTGCCGCAGGATGTGGCGTTGTTCGAACATCTGCGGGTTTGTGACAACATTGGGTTCGCGCTGGCGTTGCGCGGCGCGACGCGCGCGGAAAACCGGGCGCGGGTCAGCGAACTGGCTGAACTGATGCACATTGAGGCCCTTCTCGACCGCCGCGTCGGGGGATTGAGTGGCGGCGAGCGCCAGCGAGTCGCGCTGGCGCGGGCACTGGCGGGGCGACCGAGCGTGCTGGCGCTCGACGAGCCGCTCTCGGCCCTGGATGAGGCGACTCGGGAGCAGATGTGCGACGCTCTGCTTGACGCGCACCGGGTATCCGGGGCGACGGTGCTGCATATCACGCACAGCCTTTCGGAGGCCGAGCGGTTGGCGGGGCGGGTCTTTCGGCTGACCGCTGACGGGTTCCGGAACGGTCCCTGATCTATTGTTCGAATTAGGTTAGGCGCCATTGAAGGGAGCGTCCGGAAAAAAGTCCCAGAATCTCGATTCTGCTAAGTGGTTCATGGCAATCGGGTTATGAGAAGGCGTGTCGCTCGGCCACGAACATATTTCGGGCCCAGAGTGGAAATCCGCCGACCTGCGGGGCATAGAATTCCGCGAGCGAAGCACCGCTTCAACGCAATGTTGAAGCAACAAGTAGAAACTCCTCCTCCTGTAGAGAGAGTCCGCTAGCCGGCGGACTCTCTTTTTTTGTCCATAATGGCGATTTCGCGTTCACAAACCCGGCCGGGCTTGGGACGTGGGGGTCGGATCGTTACAGTTCTGGCGACGGCCCAAGTGTCGCCGCGCCGAACCCGGGAGTTGCTCCGCCGCATGCCGCGCCTGCTGCTTACCCATGCCCTGGCCACATTCCTGATTTCGAGCGGGCTCGGGGTGGCGTGGTTTCTCGCCGCGCTGATTGCCCGGAAGGCGTTCGGGGCGGGGGACTGGCAGACGTTTTTCATGACCGTGGTGCTGCCGGTGATGGCGGTCGCTTCCCTGTTGTGGAGTGAATGGCTGAGGTCGGCGCCGTTGCGGCGGTACCTGTGGCGCTGGTGGGCGGTCGCCTGCTTGCCGCTGGCGATGATTGCTTTCGCCGGCGATTTTTGGGGGCTTCTCGCCTGCCACGCCCTCGCGGCGTTCGGGCAAGCCGGCTGGTCACCCGCGCTCAGCCTGATCCTGAAGCGCTCCTACCGCGACCAGATCCATGGGCGGGCGTTCGGGTTCCTCAGCATCGCACAGGTCGGCGCGATCATGGCTTCGACCTATTTCGGCGGTCGCTGGCTCGATGCCAATCCAGAGGCGTATCGCATTTTCATCCCGGTGATCGTCGTCTTGCAGGCGGTCGGCGTCTGGCTGTTGAACAGCACGTTGCCGGATGAGCCGGGGGCCGGGGCCGATGCGGTTCCCACGACGACGCCCATCGGCGCGATGGGCGTTCCCGCGCAAGAGGCCGCGACGGATCGTCGCGCGCCAGCGAAACGGATGTCGCCGATCGCCGGTATGGTTGCCGTGCTGCGCGAAGACCGGCTGTTCACGCGATATGAAGCCGCGTTCATGACGTACGGCGCCGGCTACATGATCTGCGAAGCGATGTTTCCGCTGTATGTGACTGACGCCCTCAACCTGAACTACACGCAGGTCGCCACATGGGCAGTGATGTTGCGTGGCGGCACACAACTGGTTGTGTCCGCGCCGGCGGGTTGGGTGATGGATGCGCTCGGCGCCGCTCGCACATCAGCGTTGTCGTTCGCGGTGCTGGCGCTATACCCGCTAGTGCTGATTTTCACGGGCAGCACACTCGGTCTCGGCATTGGCAGCGCGATTTTCGGCTTTGGGCTGGCGGGAGTACTGCAGGGCTGGTTGCTTGGCCCGGTGACGCTCGCCCCCAGCCCCGACCGCGCGCCGCACTATGTTGCGATCCACAGCGCACTGGTCGGCGTGCGCGGCGTGCTGTTTCAGGCGCTGGGAATCATCGTGTATCTCGCGACCGGCAGCTTCGCGGCGTCATTCGCGCTGGCGTCTTTGGCGTTCTTGCTCGGAGCCTGGCAGATGATGTTGCTGGCGAAGCCGATTCGCGAGCGGCGGCTCGCGCGGGAAGCGGCTAACGCGGCGGCGGCCGAAGCGCGTACTGAATCCAAACCAGAACTTGTCGTTTGCTCGGAAGGGGAATGACGTTATGCCCGGTGTGATATTCGACATGGATGGCGTGCTGGTCGCATCTGGGCCGGCGCACGCGGCGAGTTGGAAGATGGTCGCGGCCGAACACGGCCTGTCGATCAGTGACGAGGAGTTTACGCGCACATTCGGGCGACAGAGCGCTGACATCATTCGATTGCTTTGGACGCGCGATGTTACCGATGAGCAGGTGCGCGCAATCGATAATCGCAAAGAGGCGATTTACCGCGACCTCATCCACGGTATGGTCCCGCTAACGATCGGTGTGCGCGAAACACTGCAGCACCTGCACAGCGCGGGGATGACTTTGAGCGTCGCGACGTCAGGGCCGTTGGAAAACGTAGAGGTAGTCGTTTCAGAAGGGCGCCTGGCGCCGTTTTTTGCGACCATCGTGACACGCGTCGACATCGCGCGCGGCAAGCCGGAACCGGATTGCTTCCTGCTGGCGGCGGAGCGGTGCGGGCTGTCGCCAAGAGAGTGCGTTGTCGTAGAAGACGCGCCGGTGGGTGTGCAGGCGGCTGTCGCGGCGGGGATGGCGTGCATCGCGTTTGTGTCGTCAAACACGCCGGAATCGCTATGGGAAGCGGGGGCGACACGCGTCGTCGAGCGGATGAGCGAGATTACACCCGGGCTGGTGAGCGAGTTGCTTGAAACGACAGCGCGACCATAGCGATCCATAGCGCGAAGACGCCAGCGATCTGGGCGCCCATGCCCCGCGCCGTCGGCGAGGCCAGCGCGATCGCGCCGCCGAGCCAGACTACGAGCGTCGCCAGAACGACAATCCATCCAAAGCCCCCACGGCGCGTCTCCGCGCCGTAACACGCGATCGCGAGCGGCCAATACAACAGCGGCAGATAGTGCGTCCACATCAGGGGCGTGGCGAGCAGCGCGAGACAGCACCATAGGCCAAAGCGGCATTGTTCGAGTATGCGGGCATGTTCGGTGGTCGTTGCTCCGCGCGGCGCAAGCGTTAGCGCGATCGTCGAGATGATGACGATCGCCATGATCGCGACGTACACGCGCCATACGCCTTGCTGGCTCCAGTCAGCGACATTGACGCAAAAAGGGACATGTCCGGGATCATCGTTCGGCGCCGCGTCGACGGGCGTCAGCAACCGGCGCAGGGTGGTGGGCAGGGCGTTGTTTGAAACGATGATCTTCTTCGGTCTTTCGCCGAAGATGGTCTCGCGCGCGCTGTGGCGTTGGGCACTTGCGAATAGCTCTTGATGCAGCCGCAACGTCTCGCTCGGGCCGAGGATGGCGGTAGGCAGCGCGACGCCGACGAGGGCCAGTGTTGCGATTGCTGACGCAACCACGCGCCAACGCCCTCTTAGCGCGAAGTAGACCAGCAACGCGCCTGGCAGAATCTTCAATAATGCCGCGATGGCGATGACGAATCCGGCTTTCCAATCCGTGCGGCGTTCGAACAAACACCACGCGAGGATAATCAGCGACGACAGAAGCAACCCAAACGCGCCTAAGACCGCGCAGCTCGTGACATACGGCGCCATCAGCCCGACCGAAAGGAACGTCGCGAGTCTCGGCGTGACCTCGCCCGGGCGGCGGAGCGATCGCTCGGTCATCCACGCCGCCGCCGCAAACGCGCCCAGCGAAATCAGCGTGAAAATGACGATCGCCACGCGCAGCGGCAGCAAGCCGAACGGCGCCATCAGGATCGTGAAGACGGGCAGGTAGTTGTGAACGCCGAGGTCAGTGCGAACGACACGGGTGTTCAGGAAACTGACGGCGTTCTCC
>JAGQOO010000136.1 GCA_020427345.1 Phycisphaerales bacterium
GAGGTGCTGGAGCTGCGTCACGACGGTGAAGACTACGTGCGTGAAATCGCGCTACGCCTGCCGTCTGACGGGCGCGTTGTCGAATACGGCGTGGCGAAGCTGCATCTGTGTGCGATTCCGCCGGCGGCACGCGAGGAGATTCTGGAGCGTGGCCGTCCGCTCGGCGAGGTGTTGATCCGACACAACGTGCTGCGGCGGATCGAGCCGACCGGGTTTTGGCGATTCCTGCGCTCAGCTGCGCTGCGCGATCGCGTCGGCCGGCCGGTTGAGGTGGCGTATGGCCGTACCGGCGTGATCTACTGCGACGGCGAGCCGGCGATCGAGCTGCTGGAAGTCGTGATTGACCCGGATCGGCCGGATCCGATCAGGAACGCCTGAGTCCGGTTTCGCGAAACACTGTAACTGTGATGGATATTCGGAGTTGGCTGTGGCGGACGCAAGGCAACCGGATGTAATCGTCATCGGCGGCGGGCCGGCGGGGACGACCTGTGCCACGCTGCTCGCGCGGCACGGTCGCAATGTCCTTCTGCTCGAGCGCGATGAGTTTCCGCGCCACCACATCGGCGAATCGCTGATGCCGCACACGTATTGGACGTTTCAACGTCTCGGCGTGCTCGACTGGCTGAACAATTCGGATCTTGTGACCAAGGAGAGCGTTCAGTTCGTCAACGCCGAAGGTCGCGATTCGATGCCGTATTTCTTTACCGATCGTGACCCCGGCGCCTGGTCCACAACATGGCAGGTCCCGCGCGACCGGTTTGATCAGATGATGATCGATACAGCCCGCGCGGCCGGCGCTGTTGTGCGGCAAGGCGCGAAAGTCAAACGCGTCCTGTTCGAGGGAGAGCGCGCAGTCGGTGTCACCGCTGAGTTCGACGGCGCCGAGCGCGAGGTCCGATGCAAAGTTGTCGTTGACGCAACCGGGCTTGACGGTCTGCTCAGCTCGCAACTGCGCATTCGTCATGGCGACGACAAGCTGAAGAATGCCGCCATCTATAGTTACTATCGCGGCGCGCAGCGCGACGAGGGCCGCAACGCCGGCGCTACGCTGATCATCAGCACGCCGAACCGCGACGGCTGGTTCTGGTCGATCCCGTTGCCGAACGACATCACCAGCATCGGCGTCGTCGGACCGCCGAGCCGACTGTTCACCGGCCGCGGCGGCGATCTGCAGAAGGTGCTGGATGAAGAAATCGCTCGGACGCCCGGTGTAGCGCGGCGACTCGCCAATGCCGAACAAGTCGACAAGGTCTACGCGTGCCGCGATTATTCGTTCCGCTCGAAGCGAATTGCGGGCGACGGCTGGGCGCTCATCGGCGACGCGTTTGGCTTCCTCGATCCCGTGTACTCCAGCGGCGTGATGCTGGCGCTGAAGAGCGGCGAGTTAGCCGCTGATATGATCCACGAGGCCATCGACGCGGGCGACACCAGCGCGGAACGTCTGGGGCGATTCGGTCCGCCGGTCGCGCATGCGATGCAACTGCTCCGCAAACTCGTCTACGCCTTCTACGATCCGGACTTCAGCTTTGCAAAGTTCATGCGGGCGCATCCGGAGCATCAGGACCGCCTGGTTCGGCTGCTGATCGGCGACGTGTTCAACACTGATGTTGGCCGCATCTTCGACGACATGGCCTCCTGGACTGACCTGCCAGGGCCGATCGCTATCGAAAATTCCGAAGCTGCCGTATAAACCCGGCATGAAAGTCCTTCTCGGCATTTTTCTGCTGGCCCTGATCGTGCTCCATCAGGACTTCTGGTGGCACGACCGCTACACACCTCTCATCTTCGGCTTCGTGCCGATCAGCCTCGCCTGGCACGTCGGGATATCGCTGGCTGCGGGCCTGCTGTGGTTTCTGGCCGTGACACTCGCCTGGCCGCATGAACTGGACGCGGTCGAGGCGGAAGGGGGCGATCAGTGAACGCCGGCCTGCTCGCCGTGTGGGTCATCCTTGGCTACCTGGCGCTGCTGATCGGCATCGGCATGCTGAGCAGCCGCTTCGGTCGCGGCACCTCGGCGGACTACTTTGTCGCGTCGCGCGGCATTGGCCCGGTGTTCCTGCTGCTGACGATTTTCGGGACGACGATGACCGCCTTCGCCATGGTCGGGAGCACGGCGGAGGCCTTCACGGGCGGCGTCGGCGTTTACGGCCTGATGGTGTCATGGTCGGGCCTGGTTCACTCGCTTTGTTTTTTCCTGGTCGGCGTGAGGCTTTGGGCGTTCGGTAAGCGCTATGGCTACGTCACACAGATCCAGTTCTTCCGCGACCGATTCGAATCCAACGGGCTTGGCCTCGTGCTGTTTCCGGCGCTCGTCGGGCTGGTGATTCCGTATCTGCTAGTCGGCGTCATTGGCGGCGGCAAGTCGATCGAAGCGATTACGGCTGGGGCATTGCCCGCTGTCTTTGCAGCGACGAAAGGCGGCATCCCGTTCTGGCTCGGCTCCGGCGTCGTGTGCATCGTCGTGTTGATCTACGTTTTTCTGGGCGGCGCCCGCGGCGCGACTTGGGCCAACGCCTTTCAAACGCTCGTGTTCGTTGTCCTGGGCGTTGTTACGTTCGGCGTGATTGAAGACAAGCTCGGTGGCTTCCAGAAGGCCACGGCGATGGTCGCGGAGCACAACCCCGCGCATCTGAAGTTCGGCGCCAGCGCCGAGGATCACGCCGTCTTCGAGGCCCAGATGGCCGCTTTTCAAGCCGGCGAAACGCCGATCAAGCCGCGCGAGCCCGAGTCGATTCCCCCGCTGATCTTCCTGACGTATTTCTTCATTCCGTTCAGCGTCGCCATGTTCCCGCATTTGTTTCAGCATTGGCTGACGGCGCGATCCGCGAAGAGCTTCAAGCTGTCCGTTGTGGCGCATCCGTTGCTGATGGCGGTCGTTTGGTTCCCGTGCGTGCTCATCGGCGTATGGGCGACATCGGCCGTTTTCGAGGGCAAAGCCGTAATTCCACCCGATTTCGCAAACGCGAACGCCGTCCTCGCCGTAATGGTGCGCAAGCTCGCGCCGCCGGTGCTTGGCGGCTTGCTAACGGCGGGCGTGCTGGCGGCGATCATGTCGAGCCTCGACTCGCAGTTCCTGTGCGTCAGCAGCATTTTTTCAAACGACATTCTCGCGCACTACGTCGGACATGATCGCGTCACCGATCGGCAAAAGGTCTTTGCCGGCCGCGTGTTTGTGATTCTGATCGTCGCGATCACGTATGGACTTGGCCTATGGCTCAGCGAGTCGCGCAGCGTATTCACGCTTGGCGTCTGGTGCTTCACGGGATTTGCCGGTTTGTCGCCGCTGGTGTTCGCGGCGCTGTATTGGAAAGGCGCGACGAAACTCGGCGCTTACGCGTGCGTGTTGACGACTGTCGGCCTTGGATTGTGGATGTGCTGGCAAAGCGACTTCGGCGCCAAGGCGGACTACACGGTCTTCGGCATGATGCCGGTGGCGCCGCTGATTATCGCCTCGACCGCGGCCCTCGTATTCGTTTCGCTCGTTACGCCGATCGTCTCGCCGAAAACGCTCGAACGCTTCTTCGGAAAACAGCATGCCGGCTGAGTTCCACTTGCGACGTCGCGTGCAGTTCGCCGAAACCGACATGGCGGGCGTGCTGCACTTTTCGAACTACTTCCGCCTGTGCGAAGAAGTCGAACATGGGTTCTGGCGCTCGGTCGGGCACAGCGTCGTGCTCCAGGACGGCGAAGGCCATATCTCCTGGCCGCGCGTGTCAGTGTCATGCGCGTACATGTCGCCCGCACACTTCGAAGACGAGCTGGATCTTGTTTTTCGCGTTACCGAGACCGGTCGCAAGTCGGTCTCGTTTGAAGTCTCGTTTGATCGTGACGGCGCGCGTCTCGCCCTCGCGACGATCAAGGCCGTGTGCTGCGAGATGCGCGGCGGTCGTTTCAAGTCGATCGAAATCCCGGATGATCTGCGACAATTGCTCGAAACCGGTCGGAGTGGAGAATGAAAGTGTGGGTCTTGTTCGTCATCATCGTCGTGCTGTGCTGGGGCGCTTACGTGCCAACGATCCACGCCGGCCAGACGTCCATCGGTAACACGAATCGCATGAACTCGGCGATGTGGGCGTTTCTGTTCGTGGGTCTCGCGTACTGCCTGCTCGGCGTCGCCGTCCCGATCGCGACCTTGGCGTCAAAAGGCGCGATTACCGAGTTGCCCGCGATGAAAGGCGCGCAGGTCTCGCTGCTGGCCGGGCTGCTTGGCGCCGCCGGCGCGCTGGGCGTGATCTTTGCGTTGAACAGCGGCGGCACACCGCTGACGGTGCCGCCGCTCGTGTTCGCCGGCGCGCCGATCGTCGCCACGCTGATTACGATGACCATGCACCCGCCGAAGAGTGCGCCGTCGTGGCCGTTTTTCGTCGGCATTCTGCTGGCGGCGACCGGGGCCGGGCTGGTGCTGCGGTTCAAGCCGAGCTAGGCGCCGGCGTGCGTGGCGGACGACGACACGCGCCCGCGCGGCGCGCCGTGATTCTCCTCGCCGCCTGCGTGGCGACTGGCGGATCGGTCGCCTGCGATCGGGCCGAACCCAACGCGAATTCAGACGTAACGGCGGAGGCGGCTAAGGATTCTCCGCAATCCAGCACGGCGCCGAGACCCGCACACACGTCATGGCCCATGTTCCGCGGCAATCCGCAGCAAACCGGCTCGACCGAAGCGACATTGCCCGATCGCCTCGCCGTGCGCTGGAAGGCAACCGCGCCAGACGGCGTCAGTTCGACAGCCGCGATCGTCGGCGGAGTCGTCTACGTCGGCTCTGACGGCGGCGAACTGCTCGCGCTCGATCTTGCAACTGGCGCTGAACGCTGGCGCTTCAAAGCCACCGAGGCAATTCGATCTTCGCCGACGGTTGCGGAGGGTGTCGTCTACTTCGGCGACGGCGACGGCGTTTTTTTTGCAGTGAGTGCGGCGGACGGCGCCGAGAAGTGGCGCTTCGATACGCAAGGCGAGATCATTTCGTCCGCGCATGTGGTTGACGTGTCCGGCGCGTCGCGCGTCGTCTTCGGCTCATATGACGGCAATCTCTATTGCCTGAGCACCGACTCCGGCAAGGTCGTCTGGCGATTCGAAATGGCCGATCGCGTACACGGGGCGGCGGCAATCGTAGACGGCGCGGCGCTCGCGTCCGGCTGCGACGGCTTTCTGCACATCATCGATTTGAAAGACGGCGTCGCCCGCGCGAATGTCGAACTCGGCGCCCCGACACCGGCGTCGCCGGCAGTCGAAAATGGCCGCGCGATCTTTGGCGTATACGATGAGTCGGTTGTGTGCGTTGATATAGCGAATGCGAAGGTCGCGTGGCGGTTCCACGATGCCGAGAACCCCGGTTCGTATCTGAGTTCGGCGGCCGTCCGAGACGATGTCGTCATCGTGGCCGGGCACGACAAGCAGGTCCGGCGCCTCGACTCTGCGACTGGAGAGCAGGTCTGGTCGAAACCGGTCAAGAAGCGCGTCGAAGCATCGCCCGTCATCGTTGGCGACCGCGTCTTTGTCGGCACAGCCGGCGGTGAACTGATCGCGTTTACGCTTAGCGACGGCTCGGAGCGTTTTCGCTTCGAAACCGGCGCCGGCATTTACGCTTCGCCGGCGGTTGTCGACCGAGCGCTGGTGATTGGGGCGGGTGATGGAGTAATCTACTGCCTCGGCGAGCCAACGCCGGAGGAATAGGCGCGCAATTTGCGTCGCAGATTCTGGCTTCGGCGGCGTGGGACAAGAAAGGAACGTCATGCGATTGCATTGGATGATGAGCGTCGTGGCGGGGGCGTTCTGCGCTTCGCCGACATTGGCATCGGGCGAATGGACGCAGTGGGGCGGCGCGAATCGCGACTTCGTCGCGCGCAACGCGCGCGTCGCCGACAAATGGCCGGATGATGGGCCGAAGAAGCTGTGGAGCCAGGACCTTGGCGGCGGCTATGCCACCGTGCTGGTTGATGGCGACACGCTCTACACCGGCTATCGCGACGGCGAGAAGGACGTGTGGGTCGCCCTTCGGGCTGAGGACGGCTCGCGCATCTGGAGTTCGTCGTATGAGTCGGTTGTGCCTGATACGGACAACAACAGTCGTGATCCGGAGGCGATTGTCTCGCAGTTTGGAAAGGGCCCGAACGCGACGCCGCTGCTGCATGACGGAAAGCTCTACACGCTCGGCTTTATGGGTGTGCTCTCTTGCTTTGACAAGAAAACCGGTGAACTGAAGTGGCGGCATGATCTCGTCGCGGAGTACGAAGCCAAGGTTCCGCGTTTCGGCTACGCCGCGAGTCCGCTCGTTTACAAAGACACGTTGATTGTGCTTGCGAACTCGCCTGAGAAACGCGTGATGGCGTTCAAACTCGATGACGGGTCAGTCGCGTGGGGCGCCGGCGCGGAGGACGTCAGCTACGCGTCTCCGCTGCTGATCGATGTGGATGGCCAGGAACAGCTCGTGTATGCGGGCGGCTCGCAAGTGGTGGGGATGAGCCCAAAGGACGGCGCCGAATTGTGGAAGTTCGAGCACGTTAATCAGTTCCGCACGAACATCTTCACGCCTGTCTGGTGCCCGGGCAATATCCTGTTCGTTTCCGGCGGCGCCGGTGGGCGCGGCGTGAAGCTCTCCGCCAAAGACGGGAAGACGAACGTCGAGGAACTGTGGGGGCCTGAGCAGAAGGCCGGCGCCGGGCTGTCGAACGCACTGCGCATTGACGATCATTTGTACGTTACGGGCGGCGGCACAAAATCGTACATGCTCGACATCAACTTCACGACCGGCGAAGTAGATAAGCTGACGGACTTGCAGAACATCACGCAATCGCAGCTTGTTCTCGTCGGAGACAAGATCGTCGTGATGGGCGAAGACGGCATGCTGATGGTCTTGAAGCGCGACGGCGACAAACTGGAAACGGTCGCGGCGACTCAGTTGTTTGAGCCGTCTGGTCGTAACAAGTGTTGGACCACGCCGACGATTGTCGGGTCGCGGCTGTACGTGCGCGATTTCAACAAGATCGTCGCCCTGGATTTGCAATAACGCTCGTCAAAGTCAAGCCGTATTTTGAGTGAACGGCGCATTCGTTTTCGCAAAAAAATATGCGTATTGACAGGCGTGAACACGAGCTATACTTAGTCAGGACTGAAACAAGTGGAAGGCTTCTGCGGTGTTCGAGCCGGAGCAACGTTTTGCCCGGGCCGTAAGCCGAACCCGGGAGGTCGCGAGCAGCCTGCCCCCTTCGGAGGCGCCTTCGAGCGTTAGGTCGGGGATGGCGGCGACCACCCACTTTGTTGTTACGGGTTCCGGCATCAACCGCTCCATAACCGGCACAGGTGGAAGATTCCAGTTTGGTCGGCGGGCGTTCTCGACAACAAGATCGAGGACGCCCGCTGTTTTTTTTCCGCTGCGCCGGTAACCCTGGCGGCCGGTCCTTCATGCCGATAATTTCTGCCGACTATTTTCTTTGATAACGCGACCGGGCGGCTCCGACGTATTCGCGGCTCGCCTGCCGCCATTGGGGAACGCCATGTCCATGTTTGCGAGCACCGAACTAGCGGCGCGCATCGAACGCGCCGAGTGCGCGCTCGTTTCAGCGGGCATTGCGGCGCTGGTCCGCGCTCGTCCGGGCGCCGACGCCTTCGCGCGCCCGATCGCGGGCGGCGTCGCGTTCTATGCCGGCCCGAATTCGCCGTTGAACAAAGTTGCCGGTCTGGGCTTCGCCGGGCCGGCCGATCTCAACGAGTGGAGCGCGATCGAAACGGAGTATCACGGGCGTGGCGCCGCGGTGCAGGTCGAGCTGTCGACCTTGGCGGAGCCATCGCTTGGCGCGGCGCTCACAGAACGCGGATATCAACTCGTGGGTGTGGAAGCGGTGTTCGGGCGAGGCCTTGATGCGGTTCCAAATGCCGCCGCCGGTCCGCTGCGCATCGAGAGCGGGGAGGTCGTGCCGTTTGAGGAATGGCTCGACACACTTGTCACCGGCTTTTGCGCTCCCGACACACAGGGCGTTGCGTCACACGAGTCGTTTCCGCGCGACATTATCGAGAATTCGGTCCGGGACTTCGCGCTCGCCGAGGGCTTCCTGCGATATGCCGCGTACGCAGAAAACCGCCTCGCCGCCGCCGCCGGCATGCGACTGACGGACGGCGTCGCGCAGTTATGCGGCGCCGCGACGCGGCCGGAGAATCGGAGGATGGGCGCCCAAACCGCGCTATTCGGAAAGCGGCTACAGGATGCCGCGGCAGCCGGCTGCGACATCGCGGTCCTGACCGCCCAACCGGGCTCCAAATCGGCGGAGAACGGCCACCGCAACGACCTCGATCTGCTCTATTGCCGGAACGTCCTGCTCAAGTCGCCAACAGGGCAGTGATTGACCAAAGGGGCAAGTTTCGGGCAAATCCGTGAAAGCGGTTGACCTTTATAGGCGGTTTGGACACTCTTAGACTATTGTGAAGCAGTCGCCGGGTTCGGCGGATGCTCATGAACGCGGCCATTCGGCCAGGGGTGGGTCAGCCAAGGAGGTTTTGCGTGATGAAACGCTCAAGCGTCGTGATGCTCGCGGTGTGTTGTTGCGCCTGTATTCAGGTCGGCGCGTTCGCCGGCCCAAGTCGCGATGTTCCCGCCGCAGTATCCCCCGAGTCAATCCAGAACATTCCACTGGTCGGTCCGATCCTGTTCGACGTCATGAAGGGCATCGGGACGAATGACGGAAAGGCCCCTTCGGACACCCTCGGCGCGTGCTGTCTCGATGACGGCTGCCGCATCACGACGCCGCGCGCCTGCCGTGAACACGGCGGCGTGTTTCGGGGCATCGGGTCTACGTGCGATGATTGTCGTCCGGCCGTCGGCGCCTGCTGTGTGGAAACGCCCGCCGGCATCCTGGCCTGCATTATGACGACGCCCCAGGGCTGCCGCGAGCGCGGCGGTGTCTATCAGGGCGACGGCTCGACCTGCACCGACGCGAGTTGCGCTCCGCCGCCGATCGGCGCCTGCTGCATCCAAACTGCTGACGGCGTGCGATGCGTTCCTGCGACC
>JAGQOO010000137.1:0-3906 GCA_020427345.1 Phycisphaerales bacterium
ATCGCCTGCCGCAACAGCCGGGCGGCCTCGTCAGCGCTGAACACGCGACTGGCGGTCGGGTCCCCACCACCCAGCACGCCCAGCAGGCTGCGGGCCTGCTCGCCCGCCGACTCCTGCCGCGTGACACGGCGTGCCGGATCCGGCCTTTTCTGTCGGCCCAGGCCCTTCACCGCGTCGCGCAGGTTGTTCTCGGCGATGCGCGTCAGCCAGTCGACAATCGTCGTCTCGCCCCGCGCCTCAAAATCAGCGATCTTCAGGAACGCCTCGGCGTAGGTGACCTGAAGCACATCATCCAGCTCAAGCACACTTTGCCACTTTGCGGCGATTTTGCCGTGCAGGCGCGCCCGCAACTGCGGGTCAACCCGCTCCAGCAACGCCGCCAGCGCCGCCTGGTCGCCGTGTGTCGCCCGGCGGGTCAGTTCATTGAGGAATTCCGTCATGGCTGGTTCCAGTGCGAACCCCCGAAGATGCGGGACATTGTAACACACCGGTAGTTGGGCTGAGGACGTAATTTCCTGGCCACAATCCGGCGGGGCCTATCGCTTTCGGCCAATGACGGCGTCTCAGCCGAGACGCCGCCCCGATCTGTCGAAGCCGCGGCCGCTACAGGGACGGGAACCCCTTGACCGGGCCCATAATCGTGGGGAATCCGGCGGACGTCGCCAACTACCTGATTGCCGCGGTAACCACCCCACCGAGCGTGGATGTCATCCAAGCCGCCATCCAGGCCATTGCCGTCATGGCGACAAACGACACGATCGGCCACAACCATGATTGCGTCTCGCGACCGATCACTACCAGCGTGCTGGAACACTGCGCGCACAACGCGAAGAAGACCATGATCGACAAACCGACCGGAATCGTGAACACCGGTCGGCCGCCGGGCCATCGGGCGTCTTTGAGCGCCTGCTGCAGCGGCGCGGACGCCTCGTTCTCGTTGGCGCCGAGGTTGTAAATCGTGCCAAGCGTCGAAACGACGACCTCTCGCGCGGGAAATGACGCGATCACCGCCATTCCGATCCGCCAGTCCCAGCCGATCGGGCGCACCAACGGCTCGATCGTCCGGCCCATTCGGCCGAGGTAGCTGTCGCGCTGATACGCGCCGGCGAGTTCGTGATCAAAACGCTCCGCGTCCCAGCTTTCGGCCGTCGCCGTCGCTTCGACTCGCGCGCGCGTTTCGGGCGAGTGCGGAAAATAGGCGAGCGCCCATACCATGAGATTCACCGCAAGAATGATCGTGCCCGCGCGGACCACGAATCCCCGACCGGCTGCCCACATGCGGGCCCAGATCGCGCGCGGGCGCGGCCACTTGTACGACGGCAACTCCAGCATGAACGAAGGCGGCGGCCCGCGAAAAGCGGTTCGGCGCAGCAGCCACGCGATCGGCGCCGCGACCACAAGCCCGACGATGTACATCGCGAGCAGAACCAGTCCGCGCAGGTCGATCCAACCACCGAGAAACGGCGTCGCGGGAATCAGAGCGGCGGTGATCAGCACATATACGGGCAAACGCGCCGAGCAACTCATGAATGGCGCGATCAGAATCGTGACGAACCGCTCGCGGCGATCGCTGATGGCGCGCGTGCCCATGATCGCCGGCACGGCGCAGGCGTAGGATGACAACAGGGGAATAAACGCCCTTCCGGTCAACCCGAACACGCGCATCGCGCGGTCCATCATGAACGCGGCCCGCGCCATGTAGCCGAGGTCTTCGAGTAGTGCGATGAACGCGAACAGAATCAATATCTGTGGCAGGAAGATCAACACGCCTCCGACCCCGCCGATCAGGCCGTCGGTGACGAAGCTGCGCCATGCGCCGGCGGGCGCCAAGCCCCCTGCCGCTTGAGAAAGCCATCCGAAGCCGCCGTCGATGAAGTCCATCAGCGGCGCGGCCCACGTGAAGATCGACTGAAAGATGACGAACATCACGGCGAGCAAGATCAGGCAGCCCCAGAGCGGATGCGTCACGATTCGATCCGCGCGCTCGCTATGCGTGCTCAGGCTATGGCCGACGCGTTTCACGACACCATCGAGCGCGCCGTCGATCCAGTCGTAACGCTGTTCGGGACTTGCGTTGCGCGCAGGCGGAGACGAAGGCGGCTCTGTGGGCGCGGCGTGGTCGATCGCCTGTTCAATCGCGGCGCGAAGCGGCCCAGCGCTGGCGCTGCGCGTCGCGACGGCCGGAACCACCGCCGCGCCGAGGCGCTCTCCGAGCAGTCTGTCATCGATCGACAGCCCGCGCGCTCGCGCAATGTCACTCATGTTCAGCGCGACGACAATCGGCAGATGGAACTCGTACAGTTCCGTCAGCAGGAACAGATTGCGCCGCAGATTCGTCGCGTCAACGACAACGACGATGGCGTCGGGCTTCGGCGTATGCGCGAGCCGCCCTTCCAGCGCGTCGCGTACCAGCGCCTCGTCCGGCGATAAGGCGGTCAGGCTGTAGCTGCCGGGAAGATCGAGTAGTTCGACGCGCCGCGCGATACCCCGCACAGGCGCCCGGCCCACATCGACACTGACGCCCGGATAGTTCGCGACGTGGCGTCGAAAACCGGTAAGCAGGTTGAACAGCGAACTCTTGCCGGAGTTGGGATTGCCGATCAACGCGACGATCGGGGCCTTGCCTTCAATCGAAACCGGCGTGAGTCGATGGGAGTGATTCGGCGCGGGCGAAGAGGATCCTGCGCTCGGCAGCGCCATTGCGGGAGATGTCCTCTCAGACGGACGGATTCACCGGATTCTTACGACGCGACACGGCGGCGGAGCGCGGCCGCGATCAGGCATGCGGCTCCAACTCGACCAAGCCTGCTTCCGCTACCCGCAACGCGAGATGGGATTCGCCAAGGCGAACGCGAATCGGGTCGCCAAACAATGACCGGCCAAGAACCCGCACTTCGGCCCCGCGGACAACGCCGAGCTCGGCGAGTCGGCGAGCCACCTCCGAAGCGCCTGTGACTCCTCGGATCTTGTAAGTAATCGCGTTGATCGCGTCAGTCAGCCGCATGCAGGTCTCCCGAGGCGGTGTATCGCGCTTCCACCGTTCGTTTGATTATTCAAACAAACGCATGATGCGGCAAACACGAGCGCCCGTCAATAGGGCTGACAAAAGCGGATTTTGAAACACGCGCGCCGTTATCGGACGATGTCCCAATGCAGTGAACGCTGTTCTTGCCTGCCACTCTCGCGATGGACTCGAGAAGAAACAGCGCGGCCGAAGCGGGTAGTGTCCCCGCCTCGGCCTTGGGTCGCAGTTGGCGCCCGCGCCGCGGGGGGCGCAGATTGACCTACGGGTCGTTCCGCTCGATTTTCATCGCGCCAATGTAGTAGAACCCGGATGCATTGTTGTTATTCGGACCCGGACTGACGGAAACGACGATCTCGCCGTTCGTGTCCGCCGTGATGTTCGCGACGGTTACGACCTCGCTCTGGTTGTTTGCCGCGTTGAGATATCCCACGCCGCTGTTCCCACCGGCGACGTCATAGGCCGTCTCGCGATTGTCGCCAACGCCCAAGCGAGCGGCGAAGAACGTGAACGTATAGCTGACTCCGGGCGCGGTGCTCAAGCCCGCCAGCGTCACCGCGCCGGTCGGCTCTGTAAAGCCGCCGAAGATCACCGTGTTGCCGAACAGATTGTCACGCGTGGCTTGCACATCAAAGTTCGTCGCGGCGTCGCCGGTCGGGCTCAACGTGCCGTTCTGATTAGAACCCGGCCAGAAGCTGTCCGTGACCGTGATCGAGATACCGGTCGGAAGCCCTCCATCATCAATCGCGTTCGGGACCGGATCCTGCGTGTGCGTGATGTTGTTGTAATTCCCCGGCGTCGTCTGCGCTACATCGCCGAAGTCAACGAGAATCGTCTGCGTGCCGCCGGTCGGCGTCACTGCCAGCGACACCGTGAACGACGTG
>JAGQOO010000137.1:3934-8963 GCA_020427345.1 Phycisphaerales bacterium
TAGTAGGCGCCTGGCGCCAGGCCGGTCACATCCACATTTACCGAGAAAGGCGTCGTGGCGCCGATGGACGCCGGAACCGTCAGCCATGTCGGCGTCCCCATCGTGTCAAGATCGATCGCGGTGAGCGTGACGGTCGGCGTCGACGCGTCGGTGGCGGATACAGTCTCTGATTGGCTGTCCGTCGCGTTTCCCTGCGGCAGCACAAACGTCAAATCCCACGTGTCGAACGTCAGGCACGGCGGCAGGTCGAAAAGCGAAATCTGCATCAGCGCGAAGTCATGCATGTCCACCGAGCTATCGCCGGTTCCGTCCATCAGCAGGCAGTTGGCCCCCGGGGCGTACGGCGTTTCCGGTCCCGCGAGGCAGGCGATGAATCCCGGAAGATCGTCGCGATTGATGCTGCCGTCGCCGTTGTCGTCAAACGTCAGACCGGGGGGCAGATACTGATCAGCGACGGCCTGCAAGTCGGCGGCTTCCTGCGCGGTGAGTGTTCCGAAGAGTTTCGGAAGTCCGACGGTGGTGCGCTGGCCATAGACGGTTCCGAAGATCACCAGACCGGTCAGATACGTGCCGCGTGTGTTCGCGTGATAGATATCCGTCGAATGCAGGTTGTCCCAACCGGTCGATTCCCACGCGTCACCGACGCGCGCGACAACCACGTTGTTCGGGCCGTGCGCCGCCGCGAGATCCTGCCGCGCCAACTCATAGTTGTCGCGGACTTCCTGTTGCATTTGTGCGGGTCCGCCGGGGAAGGACGGGGTCGCGCCCGTGTAGAACGAGTGTCCCGGACCACGGGCCCATGTCTCGAACAGCACGCCTTGCGCAGCGGGGCTGTGGCTGCGGACCTGGTTGAACATCGTGAGCGCGTCAGCCCGAAACTGCGCCGGATTACCGATATGTGTCGGCTCCGTGGAAAACTCCTGCATGATCACGGCGTCCCACTGGAAGTCCGGCGCCTCTTGAAAATCGGCGGGGTTGGTGATCGATCCGGCGTTGTTCGCGAGGTGCCACGCAAGCGACTGTCCGCTGACGGCCGCATTCTCGACGCGCGGCTCGGGAAAACCCGCCGCTACCGCGAGTTGCTTGACGACTTCGGGCACTCCTCCAAACGCCTCGGCCTCCGTGGAGCCGATGCCGATGGTGAAGCTGTTGCCGTAGAATAGCAGGTTCTTGGGTTCTTCGCCGAAGGCTCCGCAAGCAGACACCGCAACGGCCAGCATCGCCGCAAACGCACGCATGGTTTTCATTGGGTTCTTCCCGGTCTCGGATCGAGTTTTTCGATAACTGCGACGGTCGTCTTGCGAAAGAGCCGGTGGCGACCGCGCGTCGCCACCGGCGTAAAGTCAACAGCACATGACCGGAACGGGCGTTACCCGCTCGGCCCGCGAACTAGCGGCGGCGCGCGAACGCGGCGACGGCGCCAAGCGCGATCAGCAGCGCTGAGGCCGGCTCGGGCACTTCGTCGATCCGCATCGAACCGATGTAGTAAAACCCACTCGCGTTCGTGTTGTTCGGCCCCGGCCCGACCTGGATCGTCATCGTCCCATCCGGAAGGGGCTGCAGCGCCATCGTGACAGCGACTTCGCTGACGTTGTTGGAGGCATTCAGCAGAACTGTCTCGCTGCTCTGCCCCGAGACCGCGTAGTAGGCCTCACGCACATCCGAAACGCCCGTTCGAGAAGCGAAGAACGTAAACGTGTACGTGTTGCCGGGGTTCAAACCGGCAAGCGTGAATCCGCCCGTCGGCTCGGTGAATCCGCCGAAGGCAACCGTACTGCCGAAGAAATTGTCGCGCGTGGCCTGGACATCAAACTGCGCAGCGTCGCCAATGGGCGCTTGCGTGCCGTTGAAGTTCGTGCCCGGCCAGAAGATGTCGTTGACGGCCAGCGAGATTCCGGTAGCGGCCCCCGTAGAGTCGATCGCGTTCGCGATCGGCGCCGGCGGATTCGGGTACGTGCCGTTGTGATTCATGTTGTTGTAGTTGCTGCCGGTGTTCTGGCCAGGATCGCCAAAGTCAAAGAACAACGATCCCGCGAATGCCGGGGTAGCACAAATGACGGCGGCAACGAGCAGATAGCGAAGCGACATGGTTTTCCTCTCCTCACTGCAAACGACGGACAACTTTGAATGCCGCGAACACGGCACATCAGATGCCCGTTTCAGTTTCGATGAAAGCGCTTCCAGCATCAGGCCTGACAACGCGCTCTTAGATGTCGATTGCCGCACAAACTCAAGTCGTTGTGTTGAGCGAACCTGACTTGGGCCGCAGGCCCCCGAACCCGAGTGACCTGCCTTCGCCTAGACGCGATCTTAGCCACCGCTGAAATCGCTTTCAAGCCCAGAAAACGGTTGAAAACCGAAAGCCGCCAACCTTATCGGCCGTTGATTCGTAGGAGCGCGGTCGGCCGCGGGCGGTGGGAAACCCTAGTGTGCGGGCCCTTGCCACTTGGACTCACACAGGTACAGGTCGTTGCCGTCCGGGTCGCTGAAGAACGCCAGCCGGATCGACCCGTTGGCGTCGTCGACAATCGGGCCTTTGAAGCGAACGCCCTTGGCCCGCAGGCCGGACACGACGTCGTCCATTGGCGCCGTCACGTTGAACCCGACGATCGTCCCCCCGTTGGAGCCCGGCTTCGGGCTGCGTTCGCCGGCCGGGTGCAGGCCGAGCTGCATACCATTGCCGGCGTCGACCGCGCACCACTCGTTTCCGGCGCGATAGGTCTGTGTGAGTCCCAGCGTTTTCGTGTAGAAATCGACCGCCCGATCCATGTCGGCCACGTAAATCGTCGTCGTCCCGCCGCGCAGCATGTCGCGCCCTCCATTGGCTCGCCTTCGCGCATCATACCAGCCTCGGAGGCCGCCAAAGGCCGAAAAAACATTGCCGCCGGCGGGCCAAGCGGCTAACTTCTACTTTCACGTCTTCCGGTCTGCCTTGATTTGCCCAAAGAGTCTCGCCCCATATCGAGGAGGGTTGTTATGTCACTGCGCATGTCTCGTTGTTCCGCGGTGTTCGGGCTTGTGGTGATGTTGACCGCGCCAGCCTTCGCAGACGAAAGCTGCCTCAAGTCGCACGGCTCCAAGACATCGCTGACGCCATCGTCAACCTCAGGATGGTGGGTGCAGGGCGAGCGGCGAGACATGTCCTTCAAAGTGACGGACGCAACCTGGCTCACAACGCCCTGCCCGGCGGGAGCGACCAAGAAGGTCGTGACGGGGCTTCGGGTGACGATTGAGGCGCGCTGGTTGCGCGACAGGGGCGATGGCGGAAACTGGGCGGTGCAGTCCGAACTCCCCAGCAACGTAGCCGGCGATGACTACTTCTCGATCCAATGGCAAGGTCGAAGCCGTTACACACTGACCACCATGACGCGCGGCGGCGTCAGCGTATTTGCCGGGGCGAATCCCGAGGGCGAGAACGGGGGCAACGGCAGCTGGGACGGCGTCCGCGTTACGCCACCAAGCGGATTCGAGAGCGCCAGCAACAACACCGCCGCGCGGATTACGTATGTGATGACGTTCGCCTACACGCCCGCCCCGGCTGACGACTGTACGGTCCAATGCCTGCCGTATCGAGGCTTTTACATGCACAGCTACAACGGCGATTACCACATCCTCGCCGCGGACGCCGTCTCGGTGTCAGCCAGCTTCCCTTGGTCGGTCTCGGTCAGCGGCACCCTTCGCCTAACGAGCGAACATTGCTGGGTTCGCCAACTTGTCGATCCGGGCGGCGTCCAGCACGTCGCGTTCTGGCAGCCGCCGGCTAACGGCGTATCGCGGGCCACTTGCTGTGACACTCCGGCCGGGTCAACGGATGTGACGCCTCCGACGACCGCCGGTTTGGTCGGCATCCCAACCAGCGCGAGTCGTGGCACGCTCGTGTCCGCGACCATGGCGCTTTCCGATGCGGAGTCCGGGGTCGACGCCGTGGATTACGTTGTGGTCACGCCGGACGGTGTCGAAGTCGCGAGCGATCGGGTTGCGTTTGATCCACCGTGCACCGCCGGCTGCGACGCGGACTTTGAGTTTTCGATCCCGATCGGCCTGTCGGCATCGGAAGTGCTCGTATCGGCGATGGCGTCGGACGCGGCGGGAAACAGCACGTTCGACGAGCAAGTCGTGACCGTGTCCGATCCGCTATCAAACCCGCACCTGTCCAGCACCGCCGGGTTGCATCTCGGGCGCCTCGAAGCGCCCGATGATCTGATAATTGACATCTTCGAAACGTCGGGGACCGTCGTGGGGGATGTCCAGTCCCGAACCGTAGTGAACATCGTGACTCCGGCTGGGTTCATACGCGACATTGAAGGATCGCCGACTTACGTGGATCAGGGTGGTTTCGCCTTCCGCGCGATGCTCCCCGTTGCGGTTGAACAAACCGGTACGGCAGACAACGGCGTCCTGTCTGTGTTGAACGGCGATCGGATCCAAGTTGTGTATCGAGATGATTCAGATCCAAACCATAGTGATACTGTGTCGGTGACAACTGATCCCAACGCTGTCTATCCGCCGGCCGACGAAGGGCGGGAGCCCGGCTGCACCAAGTTCCAGGGGCTCAGCTTCGGCGACGATGTCGTGTTTGCCATCAACGACGAGTACATCACGTTGAACACGACACCGAATGAGACAGGCGCCAGCGTCGCGAGTCGACTTGTTGACGCGATTAACAACGCAGCCATTCAAAACGTCGTCGCGTTCTTTGATCCGCCGAGTGAAGTTCGAGTGGCGGGCGCCGGACGGGTCGCACTTGTCGCGACCGATCCGGGGATCATTCTCCACGCCTGCGCCTACTGCCCCGGGGACCTGGATGGCAATCTGGTAGTCGACCTTGCCGATCTGGCGCTGATGCTGAGCGTCTTCGGCGTTGACGCGGCGAACCCGAGCTACGTGTTTGACGCTGACATCGATACGAACGCCCGCATCGAGTTGGACGACCTCGCGGGGCTACTGGCGGTGTTCGGCGCGAGTTGCGAGCCGAACTAAGGCCAGCGAGCTCACCTTCGATACTGGGGGCCATCGGGGATCCACAGGA
>JAGQOO010000138.1 GCA_020427345.1 Phycisphaerales bacterium
CAGTCCGTCAAACGGCTTGCGAAACAGCCTGCGAATGAAGCGCGGCACATTCATGGCGACCCCGAGTTGATATCGGGTCGGATTGTAGTGTCACGGGCAGGGGCTGGCGACGGACGGCTTGAGTGAAAGGCGCATTGTGTGCCACTGCCGTCTCGGCAGTGGTCTATCTCCAAGGCGCGTCTTTGTCCCCGGCGTTTGGTTTCGCCGGGGCGCCGGGCGCCATGCTTTCGGCGCAGCCGTAAGCATGCTTCGCGCGGGGACGATACCATTCCGATATGCCGCAGCGTTTTCGCAAACGACGCCGACCGTCAGATGATACAAGCGTCGCCCACGCCCTGACTTTTTCGACTTTCCGTCGGCAGCCGTTTCTGAAGGGCGATCGAGCGTGCGAGTGGTTGGCAGACGCTGTCGTGGCTGGTCGGTCAAAGCACGGGTTCGAGCTATGGGCGTTTGTGTTCATGCCCGAGCATGTGCATCTGGTGATCTACCCCCGGTCTCGGGACTTCGCCCTTCGCCGAGTCTTGTCCTCGTCGCACTGGAAATTCTGGTCGGCTTGGGTGTAGGAACTGGAACGCGGTATAGGTGTTTACACACATTGAGCATGCTTACGGCTGCGCCGAAAGCATGGCGCCCCGGCGCCCGCCCCGAGGAGAGGGACCACTGCCGTGACGGCAGTGGCACACGAAACCGCAGTGCAATGCCTAAGTCTGTCAGTTCCGCGCAGCCTCGCCCAGCCGGTTTTCCGCGCCGCCTGACATCCCTGCCACGATCCCGCGCAGGTGCGAGGGCGTGATGCCCAGGGCTTCGCCGATGCGGGCGATCAGCGCGCGCTCGTCGTCGGTGATGGCGCCATCCGCGCTCGCGACGAGCAGCGCGCTTTCCATCACCGTTTCTTTGGCGTGATCTGACAGCGTTGAGGTCAGCGCGCTTAGCGCGGCGATCGGCGCATCCGCCGTCGCGCCGGCTTGCGTGATCTCGGCGCGAATCATCTCCTCTGTTACGCCGTGATCCTCGGCCCGCCGACACGCGGCCAGCACGGCCTCCACCTCCGCGTCATCCACGCGCTCATCGGCGAGCAGCACCTGAATCAGCGCGCCGCGCAGCGCCTGTTGAAACGCCGCCAGCGTGGCCGCCTGCTCCTCCTCTGGACGATACGTAAGCACTTGCGCGTTGAACGTCCCCTTGCAAGTGGAGCACTCCACCCATTCGCCCTTCTTGTCGAGCGGGATCAGCGGGATGAAGTACAACGTGAAGAAGCGGCGGACGTACTTGTGGGCATAGGTTCGAGTGTCGCCGCACTGCGGACAGAAAAACGCGCCGCGTCCCTTGGTCAGTGTCAGGCCGCGCCATCCGTAGATGATCATTTGTCGCTCCGGTTTAGGGTGAGACGCCGATGCGGCAGATTACCCGGTTTGTGAGGGGGGAGGCAATGATAAAATGGGTTAGTTCGGCGGGGCGCCGGCCAGGAGCGACTGCCATGTGATATCACGATGAGACACTGCGACTGCTCGGCGTCGAACCGATTCGCGGGGTCGGACGCGAGCATCCTGATCTGGGACGAAGTCGATCAGGCGGACTGGTTCGTCAGGGCGGCTGATGCGGAGGCGCTTGGGCGGGCGCTGCGCGTGATTTGGGGTTGGGATGAGATGGGCAATCGGCTTTGTGACTGCACGCCCGCTGGCGCGGCGGCGCTGGCCAAGCTGAAACCCCTGCGCTGACCCTTGGCGGCGTCGCTGAGTCCGCTTTCACTTGTTTTGACGATACGCACATCATCTATTTTCTTGATCTCGATATCGTCAAAGAATATGTTCGATGATGTTCACTTCGATGCCGGGAGATCTCGGCGATGCTGTCGATTGGTCGCACATCGAGTTATGCCGTCGCCGCCCTGAGCCAACTTGCGCGGCGAAGCGATGATTGGGTGCTCGTTTCCGAGATTTCCACCGCCATCGGCGCGCCGCGCCCGTACCTTTCCAAAATCCTGCACGCGCTCAGTCGAGCCGGGCTGATCACAGCGAAGCGCGGTTACAAGGGTGGATATGCCCTGGCGCGTCCCGCGACGGACATATCCATCCTGCAAATCATCGAATCGGTCGAAGGGCCGGATAACAGGTGCGATTGTCTGCTCGGCCGCGACACCTGCTCGGACGAGCGAGCTTGCCCGACGCACGCGTTCTGGCAGGTTGAGCGTGAGCGCATCATCAACAGGCTCGCCGGGCTGACGCTCGACGCCGTCGCGGATTTCGAACGGCGGCGTGACGCGGAGCGCCCGGGAACACGCCCTCTGACCGGGACTGCGGGTCGCCCAACGATCCGATCGGCCTCGAAGGGCACAGTCGATCCACCAAGATTGGGCAAGGGTCGCGTTAGGGGAAGCAGGAGAGGCGCGAAGAAGTGAGACGGGCCGCGCCCTCGGGGCGTCGGCGTCGGTTCTGTAAGGAGCGGACATGTCCTCGACATTCAAATCAAACTCAACCCGGTTGAGTTTCAGCGTAGTTGTTATTGTCAGCGCCTTGGGCTGGGTGGGTTCGGCGGTTGCGCGGCCGCCATATCGCAGCAACTTCTTCGACGCCTACCCGTCGGCCGTCGGCACGGTACTCGACAACGTGCCGAGCCATTCGACGCATTGCGGCGTTTGTCACTACGACTTCGATGGTGGCGGCGCTTTGAACCCATACGGATTAGCGGTCCAAGCGACGGATCACTCGGTGGCGGCGATACTCAGTCTGGGTGGAGGGGACCACGACGGCGACGGTTTCTCTAACGATGTCGAGATAACGGACACCGTCAACTACATCAACACACCGACGTTTCCCGGGCTGACTCCCGCCAATGTGGGGAGCGCGTTCAACGTCAATCTAGCGGATATTCAGGATTATCTGGTTCCTTCGCAAGGTGGTGACGTGACTCCGCCGGTCGTAACCGTGATTGCGCCCAACGGTGGGCAAATGCTCGTAGCGAACGCGAGCACGACCGTTCAGTGGACCGCCACCGACGTTGATAGCGGTGTGGCCGTGGTGAACCTGTACGTTTCACTCGACGGTGGCGCGACATACGCCCCCGTCGCGCTTGCGCTGACGAACTCAGGCAGCTACACATGGTTCCCCGCGAACCGCCCGACCACACAAGCCCTTTTCCTGGTTGAGGCGATCGACAACGCCTTCAATCCCGGTGAAGACACAAGCGACAGCGTCTTCACCGTCGCATCGCCGGCTGGTGGAATTGTGCCGACAACGCTGCGCGATTTCGACATGCCGGGAACTCAACCGTTCGAGGCGGCGGTTCTCAATCCGCCGAGCTCGTGCACGCCTTGCCACGGTGGCTACGACCCGAGCGCGGAGCCTGCCTTCAACTGGTCGGGCAGCATGATGGCCCAGGCCGCGCGCGATCCACTTTTCGAGGCGGCGCTGGCGATCGCCAATCAGGATGCGCCCGATTCTGGCGACCTGTGCCTGCGGTGTCACATCTCACGCGGCTGGCTACAAGGCAGGTCAGTCCCGACAAGCGGCAAACAGATGCTGGCTTCGGACAAGTCCGGCGTTTCCTGCGATCTGTGCCACCGACTTGTGGATCCGATCCAGGATGTGGCGAACCCGGCGCAGGACACAGGCATCCTCGCCGACCTCAGCTTCGGTCCGCCGGATACGTTCGGCACCGGAATGTATGTGGTCGATCCAACTGGCGCCCGCCGCGGGCCGTTCGTCGACGCCGATAGCGGCCACACGGTTCTGGTGTCGCCCTTCCATCGCGAAGCCGCCCTCTGCGGCACATGCCACAATGTCAGCAATCCGGCATTCGAAAAGGACGCGAACGGTGTTTATGTGCCCAACGCGTTGGACGCGCCGGCCAGCAGTTTCCATGCCAATGTGATCGGCCCCGTGGAGCGCACATATAGCGAGTGGCTCAACAGTCACTACAACACGCCGCAGGGTGTATACGCGCCGCAGTTTGGGGGCAACCTCGACTATGTGGCGTCCTGTCAGGATTGCCATATGCGCGACGTGACCGGACAGGGCTGCATTTTGGATCCGCCTGTGCGCGACGATCTGCCACTGCACGACATGACGGGGGGGAGCGCCTGGCTACCGACTCTGCTTCCAATACTGCATCCCGGGGATCCGCTCGTGGATCCAGTCGCGTTGGCGGCGGGCGCGGCGCGGGCGCGATACATGTTGCAAAACGCCGCCGACGTCAGGGTGGGTCAACAGGGGCGCACGTTGTCGGTCACGGTTGTGAATAACACGGGTCACAAGCTGCCCACCGGCTATCCGGAAGGTCGCCGCGCCTGGCTGAACGTGAAGTTCTTTGACCAAACGTTGACGCTAGTCGGCGAATCCGGCGCGTACGACCCGAATACCGCGGTGCTTTCGCATGACGCCGAGGCAAAGGTCTATGAGATCCATCCGGTCACGGCGGGTATCCCCGGCCTTCCGGATGGAACGGAGTTCCATTTCGTACTGAACAACTCGGTGGCCAAGGACAATCGAATCCCGCCGCGCGGCTTCACGAACGCGGCGTTCGCGGACTTCGGCGGCGCTCCGGCCGGTTACAGCTACGCGGATGGGCAGTATTGGGACCAGACCGCATACGGCATTCCGAGCGAGGCCACATCGGCGGAAGTAACGCTGTATTACCAGAGCACGAGCAAGGAGTTCATCGAGTTTCTGCGCGACGAGAACTTTACCGACACCTCAGGTCAGAAGATGTATGACCTGTGGAACAACTACGGAAAGTGCCCGCCGGAGCTGATGGCTCAGTTCCAGCTCGCTCTGTCGCCGCCCGTTCCGGGTGACATGACGGGCGATGACTATGTCGACGTGACGGATTTCATGATGTTCAGGGATTGCATGACGGGACCGAACGCGCCATACGCACAAGGATGCGCTCCGGCAGACCTGGATTTTGAAGGCGATGTCGACATGCGTGACTTCGCATTGTTCCAGATCGGATTCACCGGCCCGGACACTGACCCGCCGACGGCGCCGGTCGCGCTGGCCGCGACGGGCGGGAGGGGCTTCATCGGCTTGGATTGGGACGACGGAGGGGCCGACGTGGCGGGCTACCGCGTGTACCGTTCGACGATACCGGGGGGGCCATACGACCCGGTTAGCGTGACGTTGATTCCGATCAGCGAGTTTTCAGACACGACGGTCTTGCCCGGTGCAACCTATTCTTACGTCGTGACTGCCGTCGATCCGAGCGACAATGAGAGCGCCCCGAGTGTTGAGGCAAGCGCGACGACTCTGGGTGGCGCCTTCGCGCATGTTGAGTCGATTGACCTGGCGATAGACGATCAGGGCGGCGGAAACAAGTTCGCCGTTGCAACCGTGACGATCCTCGACGAGTTCGGACTTCCGGCGGCAGGCGCTGATGTCACCGGCACGTTTTCAGGCCGATTCACGGGGAACTTCACCGAATCGACCGACGCCAATGGGGTGGCCGTCTTCATCGATGGTCCGAGGAATGGGAATACCGACTACGGGTACTGTGTGGATACCGTCGTCCACGGAACATTGACATACGATATGGCGAGCAACATTGAGACGTGTGACACTTATCCATAGCAAGCCAAACTAACACTGGCTTCGGCTAAGCGCCGCCGAGGAAGCGTGGGAAGTCCGGCGCATGCAACTAGCGCGTCGCCGCCTCGATCACCGCGTTTCCGCGGTCGGTCGGAACAACTCGAGTCAATTCGAAACCCGCCTCGGGCAGCAGCGCTTCGAAATCCGCGGCGGTGCGCTCGTGGCCGTTGGTCAGCGTGAGCATCATCAGGTCCATCAGCGCTTTTTGCGGGTTTGGGGCGCCGGCGGCGTCGAGAATCGTCTCGATGAGCATCAGCCGCCCTTTGGGGTTGAGCGCGTTGCGACAATTCCGTAACACCTGAGCCGCTTGCGCATCGCTGAGCGCGTGAATGATGCTCTTGAGCACGAGCGCGTCGCCGCCTGGCACGCGCACGAAAAAGTCGCCGCCTTCGACGGCGCAGCGCTCACCGAATCGCGCGATGCGCAGTGTGTCGCGATTCGCAACCACGCCCGGCAGATCGAACAACACGCCGCGCGATTTCGGGTTCGCGTTTAGAATCGCCGCGAGCAGCGCGCCGCGTCCGCCGCCGACATCGACGATCGTCTCATAAGCCGAGAAGTCGTACGCCGCCACGACGCTCGCCGCCGCCATCGACGCGTTGACGTCCATCGCCGTGTTGTACGCGTCGGCTTCTTCGGGATGGGCGGCCATGTACTCGTCGAACGGTGTCGCGAAAACCGCGTCAAACGCGCAGCCGCCGGTCATGACGGCGTCGTACAGCTGTCCCCAGGGCCGCCAAACAAACGGCGCGCCGAGCATCATCGCCCACGCCCGCGCCGGCGAGCCGCGCTGCAGCGCCTCGCTCAGCGGCGTGTTATGAAACCGGCCGTCGTCGTCCTCGCGAAAGATCTCCAGACTGATGAGCGCGCGCAACAGCCGACGCGTGAAGTCCGCATTTGCGCCGGCCGCGTTTGCGATGTCTTCCGCGCTGCGCGGCCCGTCGGCGAGCGTGTCGGCGACGCCAAGCCGGGCGGCGGCGTGAACCGCCTGCGTCGCGAAGGCGCCGGGCCAAAGCAGTTGCATGACGCGCGTGGTCGGATCGGGCAGTGGATTGGGCATCGGGTTGTCCTTGTTACTCAGGCGCGCCGAGCACATGGTACGCTCTGGAGACCAACCCGCGATGGAATAAGGGGTGGTCTCCGCCGGGCGCGCGAGGCTATCGCGCTAAGAGCGCCACAACCACGAGCAGCACCAGCAGCACCAGGCCCGCGCAGATCGCTACCGCCCGATCCTGCCGTTCGCTGCGCGCAACCGCGTCGGCGTAGGGGATGTTTGTGAACGTCACCATCGTGTATAGCGGCGTGTATTGCGGCAGCAAGGCGTCGAGTGTGCGTTCCAGGCGCTTTTTGTTGCGGAACCGCATCGTCCCCGCCTTGTCGCGCATTTCCAGGAAATTCGCGATCGCCAGATCCGCAATCGCGTCGCCGTGCGGTTTGCGCTCCTGCGAATACGCCTCGAACACGCGACGAAAATCCGGCGCGTGCTCGCGCATGATCCCGTCCAGCACGCGACAATCTTCAAAACCGGCATTGATACCCTGCCCGTAGAACGGAACGATCGCGTGAGCCGCGTCGCCGATCAGCGCGATCCGCCCGTCGATGTGCCACGGCGCGCAGCGCACCGTCACCAGCGACCCGACCGGATTGCGCTGGTAGTCCTCGACCAGCGTCGGCATGTGCGGGACCGCGTCGGCAAAATGCTGGTCGAAATAGCCGCGAATGTCGGCTTCTGTCTTGAGCCGCGAGAATCCGTGTGGCCCATCGAACGGCCAGAAACACGTGCATGTGAACGAGCCGTCGGGGTTAGGCAGGGCGATCATCATGTACGACCGCCGCGGCCAGATGTGCAGCGCTTCAGGCTCCATCGCGTGCGAGCCATCCGCGCGCGGCGGCATTGTGAGTTCCTTGTAGCCGTGCGCAAGGTAGCTCTGCGAATAGTCGAAGGGGTCAGTGCGCTGCATCGCGCCGCGCACGGCTGAAAAGGCGCCATCCGCGCCAATCACGATGTCACCCGTGCTGGAGATGTACTCGCCGGTCTCCTCATGCGCGAATCGGGCTTTGGTTTCCGCCAGATCCACATCCACGCAGCGCGTGTCGAAATGCAGGCTGACGTTCGGCCGTGCCCGGGCGGCTTCGATCAACACGCGGTTCAGCGCAGCGCGCGACACCGAGTTGATCGCGTCTTCGGGGTTCTTGCTGTACGGCTGAAAGACGGTCTGCCCGGTCGGGCTGTGGATCATGCGGCCGCGCATCGGGATCGCGTGCTTGAGCACTTCGTCGGCAAGGCCGACTTCGCGCAACGCCGTGATGCCGCGCATCGACAACGCCAGGTTGATCGAACGTCCGGCGGGCACGCGGCCGGTCGCCGGATCGGGCCGTCGCTCAAACAACTCGACTTCATAGCCTTCGCGCGCGAGGCAGTTGGCAAACAGCCCGCCGGCGAGTCCGCCGCCGACGATGGAGAAGCGTGGGTGGTTGGGATCGGGCATGGCCGGAATGATAACGCGCAGTCGCACGGGTGGTACGGGCGTCTCGCCGGTCCTAAGGGCGCGCAGTCGCGCGGGTGGTACGGGCGTCTCGCCGGTCCTAAGGGCGCGCAGTCGCGCGGGTGGTACGGGCGTCTCGCCCGTCCTTGGGCGCGCGGTCGCGCGGGTGGTACGGGCGTCTCGCCCGTCCTTGGGCGCCAGAGACCTCGTACGGGCGCGATCCGCCCGCACCACCCGGCGAATCGAGCCTTTTCGCTCGCTATACTCTGTTCAAGTTTTTCGAAACGACGGAGCGCATGTGATCGCGATCGCGGAATACGACGTGTTAGTAGTCGGCGGCGGACATGCGGGGGCGGAAGCCGCTCATGCCGCCGCCCGGCTCGGCGCGCGCGTCGCCATGATTACTTTCCGACGCGACGCCATCGGCCGCATGTCGTGCAATCCCGCGATCGGCGGCATCGGCAAAGGCCAGATGGTGCGCGAGATCGACGCCCTTGGCGGATTGATGGGACTCGTCGCAGACGAGACCGGTATTCAGTTCCGCATGCTCAATCGCCGCAAGGGGCCCGCCGTCTGGGCGCCGCGGTGCCAGTCTGACAGCGCCGCGTACGCGGCTGCCGTGCGGCGGCGTCTCGAAAACACCGCGGGGCTCGACATTATCGAAGGCGGTGTTGAGACGATACTTCATGAGCCGCTTGCCGGCTCGGAATTGAGCGGCGCGGCATTGCGCGTGCGTGGAGTTGGCCTGAGCGACGGACGCGAGATCGCGGCCCGCGCGGTGATCATCACGTCCGGGACTTTCATGGGCGCGCTGATGCACTGCGGCGAGCGCAAGACCGCCGGTGGCCGCGTGGGCGAAGCCGCCGCCATCGGCTTG
>JAGQOO010000139.1 GCA_020427345.1 Phycisphaerales bacterium
CCATGTTGCCGCGGAGCGTGCCCTCATCGACAGTCGCCTTTCCGCCGTGCGGCGTTGCCGCAGCGTTCTTCATCAGATGGGCTTCGTCAAAGGCGATCACGCCCTCGAAGTCCGGACCGAGCCACTCCGTAAGTTGCTTGAACCGCTGGCGGTCGCCGTCGAAACCCATGCTGAGCATGGTGTACGTCGTGAAGAACACACCCTCCGGGGTGGTCACGCGGTCGGCCGTCTTGAAGCGGGCCTGATGAATGATCGGTAACGGCAGCCCGACAGCGCTGCGATCCCGCTCGGCGTCAGCCACGAGCTGGTGCGACGCGGAGACGTGTACGTGTTTCGTGCGCCCGCGTTGATACTGCTCGTACATGAACGCGTAGATCTCACGGCCCTTGCCGATGCCCGTGCCGTCGCCATTCCAGTGTCCTCGCCGCGAGCCGTCGGGCAGCAACGACTCCGTCGCCTGGCCGGCGTAGACCACGTCTTCGATTTGAATGTCCGAGATTCGGCCTTCGCGAACTACATCGACAGGCAATTGAAGATGATAGGTGGGATCAGGCGGTTCGACCGACGCCATCGCCACGGATTCTACGACGTTTGCCGGATGCGATTCTGAGCCAATGTGGAGGGCCTTCTGAACACGGTATGCCGCATAAACCGAGCCATCTTCAACGTGCAGCGGCAGCGGAGGGCCGCGCTCCTGCTTGCCGATTGTCATCTCAACGCCAGGCGGTCCAGCGTGCTGAGCACCAACCTCGCCCCCCATACCTGCATCTTCATGGTCTCTCTCGGCAGGATCGGTCGCTCCCACTCCAGCGTCGCCGTTATCGCCGCTCGAACGAGGCGCGGTCGGGTCGCGACCAGTCGATTCCAGAGCATCCAGTCGTCCACCGTCACGAATTCCCCCGGCTCCGCCGGACAATCGTCCGTTCCCTCCTCCAGCAGGTGAGCGATCAGCAACAAGATTGGATCGCAATCTCGCGGAGGTGCTTCGCGAGCCATCGAGATCAGCGCCGTGACCGCCCGCCCTCGAATTGAGTCTGCGTATTCGCCCATAAACATCCTCCTCTGCGAATTGCTTCAAATGGTCCCAAGCTTGATGCAGGGATAGTCCAGCCGCCGTCACAATGCCCGACTCGCCGTCCGTGGGTCCATCGTTGTCGATAACAATGATTTGATGACCGAAGGTCGTGCCGAACTTGCCGTATGTGCTGCCGTCGATGCCGATGTTCGCTCGCACGCGGAATTGCGCCTCGATCTCAGCCCACCATGCGCGGAACTTCGGCCGGTCAAGCGCCATGCCGCGCCCGACTATGGCGACGAGCCGGCCGCCTGGTTTGAGCCGCAGCAGCGCCTGCTCGACGTGCCGTGCGCCGAATCTCGTGCTGTGGCCGTTAACGCGGCCACCGGTTGCCGAGAACGGCGGGTTCATCACGACGGCGTCGTAGACGCGATCCGCAGGCAGAACGTTGTCGAGCCGCTCCGCATCGAATGCTGTCGGAGTGAATCCCTGAAGCTCCAGCAGCGCGCGCCGACGCGCGTCGATTTCGTTCGTATCGACGCACGCGCCGGCGAGCCGTGCGAGGCCCGCGATGTTTCCCGTCCCCGCACTGGGTTCTAGAACGCGCATGCCCGAACGGAGCGCAGCGGCGCTCACAACGAGAATCGCTTCGGCTGGCGGAGTGCTAAACTGCTGAAGCTCGACCTGTTCCGCGTTGCGCCGTACTTCACGAGGCATCCGCTCCTGCAAGGCGAGCAGCACTCCGATGGAGCCAACAACGTCCACCAGATCGAGACCAGCGCGGGCAATCCGGATGTTCATGCCCGCCTCCGCTGCGTCGTACATGTCGCGCGCGTGGCCGGCCGCCCGACCGAGTGACTTACGGGCCACAGAATTGAGCAGCCGATTGTCGATTCGTGTGTTGGGCTCCTGTTCAAGCGTTGCTGCGATACACCGAGCGAGACGAACCATGTCCGGAGTCGGGCGAGTACGGTCTGGCCCACGCCGACGCGCGGCGTCTGCATCTGACTCGTTTCCTTCCCCCGCCTCTTTCGAAACGACTCCGGTCTCTGCGACATCGACAAGAGCCTGAGCCGGTGCGTGAATCGACCAGTTGAACTGAAGCTGTTCGGACTTCGCCATTGAGTCTTCTCCAAGATGCAGGCCTAGGCCGTCACGATCGTTATGGCGGGCCCCGCAGGCCGTGTGCGGTTTGATCGCGCGAAATGCGAATGAGGGTCCGTTTAGAGCGGCCTGTTTGACAGAAACGACTAACAACGATCAAATTCGGCAGGTTAACGAGCCCATGAGCAAGGTGGGTCTGAGGCCCGAAGAGACCATGGCAAAGAAGCCGACCGACGACGTAATGACCATCGACGAGCTCGCCAACTATCTTAAGGTCGCCAAGTCCTCGCTCTACAGGCTCGCACAGACTGGGAGGATGCCTGGAAAGAAAGTCGGAAAGCACTGGCGTTTTCATAAAGGACTCATCGATCGCTGGCTTGCAGATGGCGGGGACACCAACGCGAAAGCTCGCGCGCATCGCGGCGACGCGTAGGTTCCCGAGGCGAACAAATCGTCCCGCTTGGACAAGCGCGATCCTCTAGGCGACAGCATCCCGTGCTCTAGCACCGAGAGAACCCGTGGCAGACCTGTTCTTCGAAAAGCCGATTCTCAACTCGCCCTACGAATAACGCCAGGCTCGGAGTTTCTCGTCGATCTGCGTTCTCCCTGACGAATGGTCACGCAGCAGTCCAGTAAGGCTCTACACTCTGACGCCGGACTACGATCGGGATCTCGAATGGCTGAAACCCCTCAAGGTGATGGCGGTAACGTCCGAGCGCGGTGCGAGGCGATCATGCGCGAGCTCCGATTCCCGCGCACGCGCGGGTATGGAGCCGACTATTCCACCGGCCAAGCTTTCGCGATTCTCTCGGAGGAACTCACGGTTCATGATCCCCAGACCTGGGAAGAGCTATTTCACTTGATCAACGAACGGCTCGGTGGACCGCAAAGTCGATCCTATGGCTGCCTGGATCTCATTTCGGCGATTGGGGCAACCCGACGCGGCTCGCTACCCAAGGAATGAGATCAGTCGCGAGTTCTAGCGCCGCGGGCCGACGCGTGGCCTCCGGTTCGATTACCGGCGCGCAGCAGGGCCGCGATTTGGTGCCGGACCGGCGCGAATCGCGTGGATTGCAGTCGCTTCAACTCGGCGTGAAAATCGCCAGCGCTCATGTGCATCGCAGCCGCTGTGAAATGGCTCTTTAAGTTCAAATAAGTCTGCAGTCCGATTCGCACCGACGCATGGTATCGCCCGTCGCGGCCCTTCCGACACCCGATACTGTACCCGCCGAACGAAATCGGCATGCGTCGAATGTCGCGGAGCGAGGTCCGCTCCCGCTCGAAGAACACGTGGCGCCCCTTCGTCGCGAGAAGCACGAAGAATCGCTCGTGCCGCAGGTACTGCATGTTCGCGAGGCCTTGTTTTTTCCGCCGGCACCTTGCCCACTTCGATATGGCAATCCCGTAACGCTCGATGAGCTTCGCATCGAGCGCAGCCAGATCCTTGCCCTCCGGGATTGTCCCGGCCACATAAAACCAGTAACCGTGCGTGATGTACGCGACCGCTAGTTGCCGAACGAACCCTTCTGCCGACGTGGCGATACAGCGATACTCCATGTGATTTTCCCCCCCTTTCAAATGAGCGGGTTGTTCTGGCACATACCCGCAAAGCCGTCTTGAACCTCCTTTCGTTCGAGCCTCAGTCCCTTTCTGGACCCGGTCCGCAGAACTCCAGCAACTCGCCGAGTTCACGCTCGGTGGGCTCCCGGTCCAAATCCTCCCGATAGCACGCGACGATGCGTACCCGCACATCGGGCGGAATATTCACGGGCTCCGGCCAGCACCGCTCATCGAAATCCTCGATGATGTCGGCAGGGCCGTCACCAATGACGCCGCCACTCGCCGTGCGCCACCAACCCATGCGAATCACCTCCATTCGCTCGAATCCAAGCCCTCGTGCACGCCGGCCCCGCGGTCACCCGCGTCACCGGCTCAGCGTGCAGAACCACCTCCTTCCATGACAACCACGCCGCCCCCCGCTAATGCCCTGAGCACACTGCAGCTTCCGAATCGCTTACCGCCTGCGCGCAGACGAATGCCGTCGCTTCGCCGCCCATCGCAACCCATCGTCGCTGTCGGCCTCGCCGACAGCTCCTCGGTTCGCATCCTGCGACCGGCATCCATCCGCCCCATGCGGCTAGATTCATCTATTGCAGTTGCTCTATGCACAAAACTCCCGCACCACATCCTGCTTTCGCTGCACCAACAAGCCGAATTCCTTCGCGAATTCGACGTATCGCGCACAGCAACAAGATCAGTGCAGATCCGGAGCGGTTGCGGCCACGCAACCTCGACGCACATGCGGGAACACCCCGCCTGTGCATCGTCATTCCGCTGCCAAACGACGGCCCTCTCCCGAGGGTCCTCGTTTGACCGCATTGGCTGTCTTCCGACCCGCCGAAAACGGGCCGGGGCAGGTCAACCCTGCCCCGGCGCCGTACCGACACGTCTGCAAACATGGGAAATGCTCGTCGGCCCTTTCGTCGTCGATATATGCCCGGCACCACCCGTAGCATTCGAACGGCATCGCGACTGCCTTGCCGCTTTGCCGCCACGCTTCCGCGTGCTCCTACTGAGGCCCCGCTCCCAGACTCCGGCGTTTCAAGCACCCGCTCGATATGCGGGCACCGGGCATCACCCCGGCTGCCAGAGTCCTTCCCCGGTTAGAACCAGTCTCCGATCGATCGTTCACGTCGCTTGACCTGGAATCGGCGCGTGCGTCTCTCCCGCACACGTCGCTCACATCGCTGTATGCCGACGGCTTCCGTCGTTGACATCGTTTTCGCCCGCCGGATGGCCGGCGATTTCGGGGTACGAATCTAGAAGCTCCCCTTACCCGTCAGCGAAGGTCTTTCTAACGCAGTTCGGCACGTCTCCGATCGATCTCACCCAGAAGCGGTTTCCCGCCTTTCGCAGTTCAGCTTTTCACCATCCACCGTTTGAAGCGGAATGCCGACGCTTATCATCGCGCCGGTCGTCTGCGTCACCGCAGACAAGCTCCCTGCCCGGGCTAACGTTGAACGGGCCGCTGCCGCACTCGCGTGCGTCAGTCGGTCCCGAACCCCGCAGGGGGATTAGCCGCCGATGGCGACATCACCCACTTTGGCTGATCCGGCTCGCGCAAGAGCACGAGTCTGTCCCGGTCGCCCAGTGTTCAATTACAAAGTACGAGGCGGACGCGTTCGACTAGGCTTGCCCCCGTGGAAAGCCACGGCGCGGCCAGGTGCGATGCGACCCGCCCAGGATGTGTATGGGATCGAACGGCTGGATTACTCCAAAAAGCATGGGGATTACTCAGCCGAGCCTCCCTCGCACTGGACGAGCCAGTCTCCTGGCATCCAGCGCTACGAGCACTCGAACATGGCGGGTGATGAAGTCCGCCTCCTTAGCCTGTTTGGTAGACAGGTTTACCGGTTGTCCGATCCCACGATTCAGACGCCAGGCCACGCGTTTGCATGATTCTGACGATCGCGAATCAAACGCGGTTTGATTCACGCATCGACGATAGCGCATTTTGCGGCGCAAGTCACGCGATTGTGCCGCCGGCTGCTCGGGTGCCTCGACTAAGGCGCTTCGCCCGTAAAGGCCTGCTGAAATCTGGCGAAATCGTGCAAGTCCACGTCCGCATCCGCGTCAATATCGAAGTCGTCGCAACTAGCTGCGGCCGGCATGCCCGGCCCCGCCCAACACCCAGCCATCGCAGCGAAATCGGTCGAATCGATGTCGCCGTCCCCGTCTTTGTCGCCGGCGATGAGATCGCCTATTACGACACCGCCGATACGACGCTGGCGCCGGGGCACCTCACGTCCAGCGGGTCGATCATCGTGAGTTCCGCGGCGGAAACGACCGCGAGGCTGAACTTCGTGCTGAGAACCGACGGTGAGCCGGGTGGCGCCGTGGTCCTGGACAACGAGCGGGTCTTTTCGGCATGCCCCAAGATGCTCGCCACGTGGTGTTGAGGGCGATGACCCCAAAGGTTGCTATCGCCAGATTCGTGTTTCCAGAAATGTCATTGCCGCCGATCTCGGAATTCCCGCCGACCAGCAAATATGGATACGTGTGTCCACTGATCACGCATCCGCTAACCGTCCCCGAGCAATTATCAAGACTGACGCCGTACGTCCCATTGTCGACGATGTTCAAGTTGGACGCACTGATCGTCGACCCCATGCCTCCGAAGTCAAGCCCACTGCCACCGCAGTTCCGAATGGTCACATTAGAGATCGTCAGCATCCCTCCGCCGACGATCCCTTTGGAGAGCGCGTTCTCGACGATGCCTGCTGTAATCGTCCAGGTTCCGCTTGCAATGATGCCGTAGCTTGAATTGTGGGCGTCCACGTAGATGTTCGATATGGTTCCAGACCCCGCGCCGGATTGAACAAATGCGCCCAGGAACTCGCACCCCGCCAACCGCTGTCCCGCACCGCGGAAGAAACGGACCCGTGCGTTCGACCCCGTCCCCGTAAAGGTCACGCCTTCCGCGTCGAGGATGCCTGGATAGTTGCTGCCACCTGGATCACCGAGCTGAAGCGCTCGGTCGTTCAGTTGAACTTCGACACCCGGTTCGATCGTCAGTGTCGGTATCGCCCCCGTTGTTTGACGCACTGTCACGTCGCCAGTCAGGATGTACGGAGATCCTGACATGCTCCATGTCGTATCCGCCGTGATAATCCCGCTGACATTTGTCTGCGCGGCAAGAGGGGACGTCAGCACGAGCAGCCACAGAACGACCGATTGCCGTCGCGTCAAGCGGGTTTCGAAGAGCCGGAGTGCCTGGCATTGAGTTGCTCCCCGAACCGCTGCCGCCGCGCCAAGTTGGGAACACGTTGCCGATCATAACGCGCCGACGGGGAGCAATCGCTACGTCCAGCGTCCCCGCGCCGCCGCAACCTGGCGAGCCAACGACGCACCGAACGGGGCGCAGGGCGTGGTGGTCCGATATCCGAGGCTCAAGCACGGGTGGTGCCCCGAACTTATATGCGTCGTTTGAGCGCCGACCGCGCAGGAATTCGACCGCGCCCGTCGAGATTCCAGCCCGTTTCGGACCCGTCGCGGGATAGCGGAACCCACCGGTACCAGTTCCTGCGGCGCCGACCGCGCGCGTCACCTGTCCCGCGACCATCCGCTGAGTGCGAAAAAAAATCGGTTTGACTCGGCCATTCCGAGCGTTACTATGTATGCGAACAGTGAACGGAGTGACGCCTTGTCCAAAGACAAAGCCCGCAGCAGCGACGAAATCGGCGACGTCCTTCGCCGCCAGCGGACCGAAGTGCTCGGCAAGGGTCTGCGCGAAATGGCCCGCCAGATTGGCACCGCGCCGGCCCACCTGACGGATATCGAGCACGGCAACCGATCACCATCCGAAGCACTGCTCGTCAGGATCGCCCGCGCCTACGAGATTCCAGAAGCCCAGCTCCGCGCTGCCTGGAACAAGCCCGACGCAGTCGTCGAGGAAATTGCCAGCCAGGACGCCACGGCGGCCGCCAAGGTGCCCGAGTTACTGCGCTCGGCCCGCAAGTTCACGGCAGGTCAGTGGGACGCACTGATCGACGCAGCCCGGAAACTCGCCGCGGACAAGAAAGGGAAGGCGGAATGATGGGCGCCCGGCGTTACGGGTACGGCAAGCTCTTCCAGCCCGCCAGCGGCGGCCTGCTCATCGAGCGCAAGGCGCGCCGCGCGCTCTCGTTCTGCCTTCACAAGCTCGGACTCTCCGAAGTTCCGCTCCCAATCCCCGTCGATCGCTGGATTGAGACCGCATTCGATATCCGCTTTGGAATTGCCGACCTTTCGCACATCGGCTCGCGCGTGCTCGGGGCGAGTTTTCTGCGCGACCGGGAGATCCTGATCTCCGACAAGGCGCTTTTCAACGAAGGCCGCTATCGCTTCACGTGTGCGCACGAATTGGCGCACTTCAGGCTGCACATGCACATCCGCGACCAGTTCAGCGATGATGAGGAACCCGAAATCGTCTTCGACGATGAGATCGAGCGGCAGGCCGATCGCTTTGCCGCCGCGTTTCTCATGCCGGTGAACCTGTTCGAGCGCGAGGTCTTGCTGATTGCGCAGGGCATCGGTGCTGATCCGGAGTGGTGTCTTTCGGAGTTGATGATGGCCAGCGATCAGTCGCTGAAACTCTGGCAGAACATCTTCGTGCCCGCGCTGAGCCGCTCGTTCGGCGTGTCGAAGACCGCCGCGCTGATTCGAGCGCACAGCCTTGAGCTTATTTACGGGGAGCCGCGCACGCTGATCCCGACCCGGTTCTTTTACGACCTGATGCCGAAGCCGATTCCGCCCGTTGCTGAGCCGCGGGCCGGCGGCGCGTGAGTTTTTTTGTTCGTGGCGTTCCTGTGAGTGCGAACAGAGGAACACATGGAGGGCTGACCATGGTGTTGTACGACCTGAGCGGAACGGCAATCGCGAGGAGTGATCGTCCGATCCGGCCGCCCGGCGACGTTGAGCTCTTTGCAATCACGGCCGGCTTGCTCCTCGTCGAGAATCGCGGGTTCGAAGAGCTTGCGAATCTTCCGCTCAAACTCACCGAGCGAAACCGCCGCCGTGTCGCGGAACTGCTCGAAGAGCGCGCCCCGTCACTCGCGCGAGAGTTCGGCGGGCCGTTGCCGCTCCGCAACCGACTCCGGGATTTGATTGGATTGCGTGTGTCCCGCTAGCTGCGCGGACGAGGGACGAAGCCATGATCGACTCGAACGCACCCCGTCCAATGCTGCCCGGCGAACCGCCGATGGTCTGCCCGGAACTTCTGACGGAAGAAGAGGCGATTCGTTACCTGCGCCTCGATACGATCCGGGG
>JAGQOO010000013.1 GCA_020427345.1 Phycisphaerales bacterium
GAGGTCATGTACGGGCGAGACGCCCGTACCACCCAAGGCTAGAGGTCATGTACGGGCGAGACGCCCGTACCACCCAAGGCTAGATTAGATGCCACTCCGCCTCTCGACTAATCCAGCCAGCCCTTCTCTTTCATCTTGCGCGGCAGATACACCTCGGTGATAAAGCTAATGTCGTGATTGCTTAGCGCTTCAAGCTCAAGCTTCACGCCAAGCGATTCCATGTGCTTGATCTCTTTCTGCCACGCCCGACTCTGAAACCACGGATATGAACGAACTTCCTTGGCACGCTGTCGATCCTGGTCCTTCAACGGCGTTGGTATCTGCGATGGGATATCGAACTTCTCAGCGTCAAAGCTGGACATCCCAATGAAGCGCGCGGCCGGAATCGCCATCCGTTGACTTTCGAACGCTAGGTTGATCGAGCCTTGCTTGACGACGCTGTAGATGTAGTACCCCCAAGGGTCGTTATCGAGCAGCACATACACAGGCAGTTTCAATTCGTTGTGCATCCGGAATAGCAGGCGACGAACGCCGCGCGGAGGTTGTCCTCCGCCATGGATAATCATGCACTGCTCTTTCTCCCAGAATCGATCCTGATTGAATCGCTGCCAGACGGCGCCTTTCTCGATCAGCAGGATGTACTTGGCTGAGTTCTTTACGAACTGAATCACATTTGGCTCAACGATGCTCGGAACCGCCCATCCCCCGGAGCCCATCCTGCTGAGAGTGATCGTGTCGCCATTGTCGACGATCGTCATCGGACCAACCATGGCGCCCTTGGTTTCGGCAAAGACCCCCAACTCTTCCCGAAGCGCCGAGACCGCCACTTCCACATCCTCGATAATGGGGTCCGACTCCGCCTGATCGTCGAAAATCAACTCCTTGGACTTTGGCGCTCCAGGCAGCGTTCGAATCGGCAACTTCAGGTGGTAGAACAAGTCGCGGATGCTCGTGGACTTGTCCGCGTCAATCAGCCGCTTGCAGACCTCCGCCACGCGCAGCGTCTGCATGAACTTCTTCGCCTGACTCCCCTCGCCCTGTCGGCGGCCGAGCAGGCTGAAGAACATCCGCTTCTGCTTTGCGTCCAGCAGTTCGATGATCCGCTTCTTCTCGTTGAACTGCACATTGCTGAGCGTGCGCTGCGGGATTTCGACGTACGGGTCGGTCCCTTTGTCCACCAGCCCCACAACGCCGCGGGCCATTTTGATGATGCGCTCGCCGGCCGCCTCGCGGTCGCGCGGGTTCGCTTTCGACCCTTTGCCGCCGGCTGCTCGCGCTTTTTTCTCCGGCGTCGCGCCGGATCGCTTTGTCGTTTTCTTCGATGACTTGGCCACGTTCTCGTGCGCTCCAATCCCAATCCGTCGTTTCACATCCCGGCGCGCGAAGCGATCTCCGTTCGCCACGCGCCAGCGCCGCAGATACTACGCCAATCCGCCGCCCGCGCCAGCGCACGGAAAAGCAAATCGCATCTATGTGTCTAGCTCATATCCACCGGATCCACATCGATCCGCAAGCGCTTTACCCGCGTTTTCAGCGCCTTTTCCCCGTCCGCCGCCAGCAGCATCCGCTGCGCGACGCAGCGTGGGCAGCGCGCCATCACCTGCCAGCGCCACAAGCCGCGCACGCGCGCCGCCACGCACGACTCCGCCGGCTCGACCCGAATCGCCGCATCCACGCGCGCCGCGACCCGCGCTAAGCCCTCCGCCAATCCCTCGGCCTCACGTCGCGTCGGCCCCGGCTTCTCGCCCGACAACACAAACCGCACGAGTCGCGTGAATGGCGGCTGCCGCAATGACTCGCGCAAGCGCAGCTCGTCCCGCGCGAACGCTTCGTAATCCAGCGCCGCCGCCTGCGCCATGACGGTCGATCGCGGATCGGCGCATTGAATGATCGCGGTCGATTCGCCTTGCTTCCGCCCCGCCCGGCCGATCACTTGGGTGACCATCTGAAACGCGTATTCAGCGGCGCGAAAGTCCGCGAGCCACAGACCGGCGTCCGCGTCGACGACACACACGAGCGCCACGCGCGGAAAGTCCAGTCCCTTCGCGATCATCTGCGTGCCGATCATCACGTCCGCCGCCCCGTCGGCGAACGCACGCAGCGCATCCGCGTAGTCCGCGCGTGTGTGCATCGTGTCGCTATCCAGTCTCAATACGCGGGCGTTCGTGACCACGCGCCGCACTTCCTCCTCGACGCGCTCAATCGCCAAACCCGCCTTCTCGAACATGCCGCCGCAGGAGTCATCAAAACACGCGATCGGCGTCGGCATCCGGCGTTCGCAGCGATGGCAAATGATCTGGTTTTCCGCGCGATGCCACACCATCGGCGATTGGCAGCGGTCGCATCGCGCGATCAGCCCGCAGGTCGCGCACTTCAGCCATGTCGCGTAACCGCGCCGGTTGTGCAGCAGGATCGCCTGTGCGCCGGACCCCACAACTCCGCGCAGCGCCTCTTGCGTTTCCAGCGCCAGCAGTTGGCCCGTTCGCTCGTAGTCGTGCCCGACGATCCGCGCTCGCGGCAACTCCGCCCCGGGCACGCGCTCGTCGATCCGCGACAGCGTGTAATGCGGCAATGTGGCCACGTTGTGCCATGTTTCCAGCGAAGGCGTCCCGCTGCCAAGCACGACCGCCGCGCCGAGTTGCTGCGCCCGCTTGATAGCGACATCGCGCGCGTGATACAGCGGCGACTTCAGATTCTTGTAGCTCGTGTCCTGCTCTTCATCGATCACGAGCAGCCCGAGGCGCGGCAATGGCGCGAAAACCGCCGCCCGCGTCCCGATCACAACGTCGACATCGCCGCTCGCTGCCCGCAACCAGGCGTCGCGCCGCTGGCTCGGCGTCATCCGGCTATGGATCACGGCGACGCGGGAGAAGCGGCGCGCCAGTCTCTCGACGATCTGCGTCGCAAGAGCGATTTCAGGCGCCAGCAGAATCGCCTGTCGCCCGCGCGCGACGATGGCGCGGATCGCGCGAACATATACTTCCGTCTTTCCGCTACCGGGCACGCCAAACAGCGTTACGACGCGCAGGTCGGGCTCAGTCGCGGCCGCCAGGATCTGGTCCAAGGCGCGTTGTTGCGCGCCGGTAAGTGTGTAGTCGTCCTCTTGGGCTGCTGTCGGCTTATCCGGCATCACCTGGGTAGCCTCGTGCGGCACGAGTATGCGAACGACCGACGATTCGACCCATCCCTCGCTCACCAAAGCGCGCAGCGTCGCTCCGCTGACGCCGGTTTGCTCCAACACCGCGCCGCGCTCCAGCGGCCCGTCGCTCAGGGCTACCACTACGGTTCGGCGTTTCGCTGATAGCGCGGACAAGTCCGCTGGCAACACCCCATCCGTCTTGAGGCGCAGCATCGTAACTCGGCGCGTCTTTGGCGCTCGCAGCGCCGCCGGCGCCATCGCCTCAATCGCCTGCGCGGTCGGGCAGAAGTAGTATTGGGCGATCCACTCCGCGAGTTCGATCATCTCCGGCGGCAGCGTCACGCCGTGTGGGGCGATCTCGGCGAGCGGCCTGCGCGTATGGTCCCACTCTCGTTGCGAAACGCGTACGACCCAACCGTCGATCAGCCGGCCGGACCGGCCATACGGGGCGCGGACCAGCGTCCCGACCCGCGCCCGCTCGCGCAGTTCGTCCGGAATGCCGTAAGCGTAGGTCTTGCGCCCGCCGAGACGAGGCGCGACATCGGCGACCCATTCGAGGCGTCGCTCGCCCTCTTTACCCAACAGCCACAATTGCGCTTTTTTTTGGTCTTTCATGAAAATCGAGCGACAGTCAGGCGAACACCGGGCCCGGACGATACTGACAGTGTATGTCGATATCAAACACGGATCCGATCCAGCGGCCGGTCGTCGTACTGGCCGAGGACGAGCCCGCCACACGCGCGCTGATTGCCCGCCAGGTGTCGGCGGCAGGCTTTGATGTGCGCGCCTACGAGAATGGCCGTTTGGCGCTAGATGGCCTCCGCGACCTCGAAACCGCTTTGATTATCGCCGACTGGCATATGCCGGAGATGGACGGCGTCGCATTGTGTCGGGCCGTGCGTGAGTTGCGGGAGGCGCATGCGCTACGCTCGTGCTTCTTCCTGCTCCTCACAGCCGAGTCGGAGGTCGAGTCGATCGTGGAGGGTTTGGAGGCCGGAGCCGACGACTACCTGACCAAGCCATATCACCGCCAGGAACTGCTGGCGCGACTCAGAGCCGGGCAGCGCATCAATGAGTTGCAGCAACTCCTCTGGGGGCGCCAGGTCGAGCTTGAGCGCGTCAATGCCCAACTGGGGCATATGGCCAAGCGCATGGAGAAGCTGGCTAACACCGACGCCCTCACCGGCCTGTCCAACCGCCGGCACTTCTTTGAGCGCGCCGACGAGCAGTGGTCGCTCGCCAGACGCCACGACCACCCGTTCTCATGCGTGATGTTTGATATCGACCATTTCAAACGCGTCAACGATACTTATGGTCACGCGGCCGGGGATCATGTGCTGCGTGAGGTAGCGGCGCTGATACGCGCCGAGGTCCCGAAGTCCGACGTTTTTGGACGCATTGGCGGCGAGGAATTCTGTGTCATGATGTTCGCGGCCCAGGCCGACGGCGCAGCCCAGACGGCCGAACGACTCCGCTCGATGGTCGAGAGCGCCCACCTGGCGTTCGAGGGTCGCGAAATCCCGGTTACGCTCAGCCTCGGAGTCGCCGAGCGCAGCGAGCGCCATGATTCCGTGGAGGCGCTGATCGCCGACGCCGACCAACTGCTGTATCGCGCCAAGGAGTCCGGTCGCAATCAGGTATGGGTCTCGAGTGGCGGCGGGACGCGGTTCGCGCCGGGCGCAGCCGTCGCCAGCTAGCTCGCGCCTTTCGCCACGTGCCCGGAACTGCGGCTACAATTCCCCCCATGCGAATCCTGGTAACGAATGACGACGGCATCATGGCGCCGGGTATCAAGGCCCTGTATCGCGCCGTGCGCGATTTGGGCGAAGTGGAAGTCGTTGCGCCGGAAACGTCACAATCCGCCGGCGGGCATTCCATTTCCGTCCTGTCGCCGATGATGGCGCACCGCGTGCATGTGCACAGCGAGTTCCACGCTTGGAGCGTCGACGGCAGCCCCGCCGATTGCGTCAAACTTGCGATGTTGAAACTTCTCGATTGGCGCCCGGACTTTGTGCTCAGCGGGATCAACGCCGGCGTCAACACGGCTATCAATGTCCTCTACAGCGGGACGGTCGCCGGCGCGATTGAGGGGGCGTGTTTCGGCGTGCCGGCGATGGCGTTTTCACTGGAGCTCTCGGATCATCTGGATTTCGACGGAGCCGGTTCGGTCGCGCGCAGCTTGTTCCTTGAATTCACGCGGACAAGGCCTGAGCCGGGTGTGTGTCTGAACGTCAACATTCCGAAGTTTGACAAGGGATGGCCGCGCGGCACGCGCGTCGTGCCGCAGGCGGTTGTGCCGATGCAGGATCGATATCACGTCCAGCACGACCCGCGCGGCAACCCGGTTTACTGGTTGGATGGCGAAATGCCCGAGCACCCCGTCGATTCAGGCACCGACCTCGCCGCGATTTATGAGCGCTTTGTTTCGATTACGCCGCTACGGTTCGACCTGACCGATCACAAGCGCATGGCGGAAATGGCCGCAGTCGGGTGGCCGCAGGCGTTCGAACGGATCGAAGCGGCAACGCGCTAGGCGACTCCCGAGGAACGAACGGCATTTCCGTCAGTCCCCCCGGGGGCTTCGACTACTTGTCCAGTATCTCTATGAGCGGTCCTTCGTCCACACCTGCTCGCTTCAAGCGGGCCCTGATCGTTGCGCGGTTCTCGGGCGTGTCCTCGAACTTCAGTGTTTCCATGATGATCCGTTTCGCCTCGTCCGCCCTCTGTAGCGCCGCGGCGGTTTCAGCAAGGCGGGCCCCGCGTTCCACGATCGTCAGTCCGCTGCCCGGGCCGCGTGGCGCGTGCAGGCTGCAGCAGGCCCCACCGTCGCCGCGCGTCGCCTGAAAGATCGTGTCGCGCAGCGCGAAAATCAATTGGCCATCCGCTGCGACGTCCCCGTACCGGCGCGCGTCGACGAGTTGATTGATCACGCGATCGTGTAGCACCCGCCGGGGTTTGGACGCAGGCGGGAGCGCGTCATACAACGCGAGCGTGTCGGCTTCATCGCCAAATGCCAGGTTGAACGCCGCGACGTTGCGCGCGATATCGACATCGTCGCGACCGGCGGTGAGCTTGTCGCGCCACTCCGCGCGACGACGATCGACCGCCTCGGCGGCGGCCGGAAACGTCTCCGCCATGCGAGCGAGAGCGGTCGCCAGAATGTCGCGCCGGGCAGCGGCGTAGGCGACGTTTCGCAGTCCCGGATCGACACACTTGAGATATGCTTCGAGCGCCTCGTCTTGCATGCCGCGCCGCTCCAGCGCGATCGCCAAATGCTCGTGGCCTGTCGGGTTGCCGGGTCCCAACTCCGCGATCAGCGCCCGCGCGCGGGCTTCGGCGTCGCGCCCCGCAAGAGCCGCCTGCAAGTCCGCCCGCAGCCGCTCGGGCAGGGCGGTCGGCATCAGGAGGTCGCGTTCGGCGCCATCCGCGTCGAGAAGAAGCAGCGTCGGGACGCTCTGGATGCGCAGGCGCTCGGCGGTTTTGTCACTCGCGCTGATTTCCAGCCGAACCGTCACGACATGATCTTCGAGAAACGTGCGAATGGACGAGTGGCGCAGGGCGGAATCCACGCGCGCCCCGGCCTGACTCCACCGCGCGGTGATCAAGGCCAGAATCGGCTGATCGAGCCGCTTGGCGATGACCTGTGCTTCATCGAGGTTTGCAGGCTGGAAAATCGGAGCTGCGGAAGCGACTCCGCCGGTGAACAGGCACGCCAAGAGCAAACTGGAGCCGTTGGACATCATCGGTGTCCCTGCATATTCGCGTCGCGCGGTGTTCGACCGCTCGCGCACGTTATCGCGAAACCGCCCCGCATCCCAGCCGGCGCCATTAACGAAACAACCGCCGAATCGGCCCACAGGCTGATTCGGCGGTCGCCGTTTCCGAGATCGCAGCAACTCAGGCTGTATCGGGATCCTGCTCGAGCATTTTTCGCAGATAGTTGTTCTCGCGACGTGTGGCCTCCAGATCAAACAGCAGGTATTTGATCCAAAGTCGCAGGAAATCAATGTTCTCCTGCATCGACGCGACGCTCTGCTTGATGCTCTCTTGCCGCTCCCGGGTTTCCGTAGCGAGTGCCCTCAGACGCTCACGCTCGTCTTCTGGAAGCGTGTCGATCTGAGACACCAGCTCCGTCAGCTTTGCTTGGAACTGGGTTTCATCCATGCTTCCGTCCTCCGGGGGTAGCACATCAGGAAGTCGCTGAAACCTCTCGGCCCTCGATGCGGTCCATACTATGAGTTCCGAATTCTGAAAGCAAGACGACTTTGCCCGCCAAAACAGCGTGTTTTCCGCCATTTTCGTGAGGTCCGCGCTTCATTCACATATCCGATTCCCGCATGCGGATTTATAAGAACGGTCCGCGTCTGCGCGGCCAATTCGTGCGAAATTTCCGCAGTCGTCTCGCCGTCACGACACGACTTAGCGGACCCTGGGCCAAGCGCTTGTGCGCGATGTGGCCATACGCTAAACAATGGGCGTGATCTAGCGGATATATGCCCATGCGACTTACAAAACTTCAGTTCGACATATTATCGCGCCTGCGCGGCGCGCAACCCGTAGACCTTGCCCAACTCGTCGCCGATCTTGGCGTCGATCAGTCGCAGGTAGCGGGAGCCTGCGCTGAATTGAAGGCCGCCGCGCTGCTGTCGCTCGACGAAACGCAAGACGACGAACTGACCCTCGGCGAACCAGGCGCGGCGTTTGTCGAAAAGCCGCTGCCCGAGCGCGTCATTATCGCCACCCTGGCCGCGAATGGCGGCGAATTGCCGCTCACCGAAATCCCCAACCACTGTGACCTTACAACCGGCGATGTCGGGCAGAGTCTGCGCTGGCTGACGCACCGCGGCTGGGCGACCAAGCAGGGGGCGTCGCTGAAGTTGGGCGATATCGGACCCGACCCTGCCGAGCAGCCGGACGAGGCGCTCATCAAGGCGTTGGCGGCGCGCGGGCCCACACGGGCATCGGCGCTGCGGGCGGACGGGCTGGATGTCGCGGCGGGTTTGGACATTCTGAGCAAGCGGAAGGGGTTTGTAACCGTTCGTCAGCGCACCGACCGCACCGCCGCGATCACCACCAAGGGCGAAACCGTGCTGGCGGGCGCCGACGCCCCGAAGCCGGAAGTGAATCAGCTCACGCCGGAGATGATGGCGGACGGCGGCTGGCGCGAAGTCGAGTTTCGCCCATACGACGTGACGCTGGCGGCCGGGGCGGTCTACCCCGGCAAAGAGCATGGGTTCCAGCGCACGCTCGACAAGGTTCGGCGGGTGTTTCTCGAACTCGGTTTCACCGAAGTAGTGAGTCCCTGGGTGGAGTCGAGCTTCTGGGATTTCGACGCGCTATTTCAGCCGCAGGATCACCCCGCGCGCGACATGCAGGATACGTTTTACATCGCCAAGCCGGACCGGGCGCGGTTACCGGACGAGGGGCTGGTGCGGCGCGTGCAGGCGGCCCACGAGGACGGCGGCGATACCAGTTCCACCGGCTGGCGCTATCGATGGAACGGCGAGTTGGCGCATAAGCCCGTTTTGCGCACGCACACGACCGCCGCGACGATCCGGGCGCTGGCGGCGAACGCGGACAAGCCGACCGGCAAGTACTTCGTGATCGGCCCGGTCTTCCGCCGTGAGACGGTGGATTACAAGCATCTGCCGATGTTCCACCAGGTGGACGGCATTATTGTTGATCCGAAGGCGAGCCTGTCATCGCTGTTGGGAATGCTCACGGCGTTTTACGGCAAGATGGGCTTTCCCAAGATTCGCTTCCGCCCGAGCTTCTTTCCATATACGGAGCCCTCGGCCGAAGTTTATCTGTATGTCGAGAGTCGGCGGGAGTGGATGGAAATGGGGGGCTCGGGCATCTTCCGCCCGGAGGTGACACGCCCGCTCGGTGTGCAGAACCGCGTGCTGGCATGGGGGCTGGGGCTGGAGCGGCTGGGCATGATGATTCACGGGTTGAAGAGCATCGGCGAGTTGTACTTCGCGTCGATGCCATGGCTGCGCGAGGCGCCGCTGATTCGGGGTTAGGCGTCACGAAGCGGAGAAAGCGGAATGCCCGTAATCAACATGCCGATCGATGATCTTCTCGCGCTCGTGAATCGCGGCGGCGATAGCGTCGTCAGTGCGGATAACGTGTCCGCCAAACTGCACGACATGGGCATCGAGGTGGATGAAATCACCCTCACGACCATGTACAAGTGCGGTGTGTGCGGCAAGGTGGTCGAGCGCACCGAGGCCCAAGGAGCGGCGCTCAACTGCATTGCGTGCGGCGTCGACTTCCGCGAGAAGAAGGACAGCGCTTCGACGATCGGCGAAACGCATGTCGCGCGGCTGGACATGCTGGCCGTGCGGCCCGACATCTTCGATGTCGGCGGTATGGCGCGATACATGCGCGGGTTTGTCGGCGCGCAGACCGGGTTGATCGAATACCCCGTTGATCCGCCGACGTACCGCTTGAATGTCGACCCGCAACTGGGGCGCGATGAGAGCTTTCGGCCGAGTATCGCCTGCGCCGTGCTGCGCGGGCTGAGACTGGATGATCACGGCATCAAGTTCTTGATGAACCTGCAGGAGGATCTCCACTGGGCGCTCGGGCGTGATCGCAAGCTCGCGTCGATCGGAATGTATGACCTCGACAAGCTCGGCGGCGATGTGTTCGCGTATCGCGCCGTCGCGCCGGACGGCATTCGCTTTACGCCGCTCGGCTTTTCGCCGAATGACCCGGGCTCGAACATGACGCCGGGCGAGATTCTGAAGAATCACAAGACCGGCGAGAAGTACGCCCGATTGTTGCAGGGTATGACAGCGTACCCGCTGTTGCAGGATGGGCAGGGCACGGTGCTGTCTATGCCGCCGATCATCAACAGCGAGTCGACGCGCGTCACGCTGGACACGACGCAGTGCTTTGTGGACGTGACGGGTCTGGCGCAGCGGACGGTTGATCGGGCGTTGAACATCATCGTGACGAGCATTCGCGAGGTGATGCCGCAAGTGCGCATTGAGTCGGTCAAAATCGCCGGGATAGAGGGCGAACTGACGACGCCGAACCTGGCGCCGGGGCGGATGGCGCTCGATGTGGCCGAAGCCCGCGACACGATCGGGGCAGCGTTGTCGGCGGCGGGGGTGCGCGAGCTACTTGAGCGGATGGGACACGGCATCGACACGTCTTCGGACGATACGACGTTGCAGGTGCGCGTGCCGGCCTGGCGCAACGACATCATGCACCCGATTGACCTGATCGAGGATATCGCCGTCGCGTTCGGCTACGAGAATCTGACAGCGGAACTGCTGCCGACGTTCAGCGTCGGGGCGCCGCGGCAAGTGGAAGAGTTGTCGGCGATCGCACGGCGCGTGTTCACCGGGCTCGGCTTTCACCAGGTGATGACGCTGACGCTGACGAGTGAGCCGGCGGCGTTTGAGAAGTGGCGTGTCGAGCCCGATCCGGCGACCGTGCGCATCGAAAACCCGATCAGCGTCGAGCAGACAATCGCGCGGGTCGGGCTGCTGCCCGGCATCCTTGAGACGATGGCGATCAATCGGCAATACGACCTTCCGCAGAAGCTGTTTGAGGTCGGCGATTGTTGCTTTGTCGACGCCGACGCCGAAACCGGCGCGCGCGAACGCCGACACTGCGCCGCGGCGATGATCGGCACGCACATCGGTTATGCGGACATTCGCGCCGTGATGGACGCGTTCGCGCATGAGTTGGGCCTGTCAGTTGAGATGCGGCCGATCGAGCACGCGAGCTACATTCGCGGTCGCGTCGCCGCCGTGTTCAACTCCGGGCGACGAATCGGTACGATGGGCGAGTTACACCCGGCGGTACTCGAAAACTACAGCCTGAAACACGCCGTAGCGGCGATGGAGGTTGAGCTGCCGGTCGCCTAGCCGCTCGTTGGCCCGATGAACGCAAGTCCGCAAGACAAGCTCCGCGAAATCGTCGCAACGGTCCTCGAGATCGACATGACCAACGTGCGCGGATCGATGTCGCGCACCCAGACGAAGCAGTGGGACAGCCTGAACCATTTGAATATCTGTGTAGCCGTCGGACAGGAATTCCAAGTCGAGATCTCGGCGGAAGAGATGACACGGATTCAGCGTGTGGCGGACCTGGCGCGCCTGCTGGCCGCGCGCGGCGTCAAGATTGACCCGGACTTCGGAGAGGAAGCGGAATGACCGGCGCGATGGATGACCTGACCCGGCAAATCGAGGCGCACGGCCCCCAATATCCCCGTGCGCGGCGCGCGATCGAGCGCTTTACGACGCTTGGCGGCATGTTCCGGGCGGCGGTGCGCGACATGACGAGCGCCTACGGCGAGACGTTCTTTCGCCGCGCGGAAGAGCGCGTCGCCGAAATCGACCACCTTGTCGGAAATGATCCGGCAAAATTTGATGACGCCGTTCGGGCGTATATCAAGTTCTGCATGGAGTTCATTCGCAAACAGGCGGTCTTTCTGAAGACGGGCAGCTACGCCTTTCGCGACTTCGACAGCATGCAGGAAGACCTCTATGACAACGACGAGGCGATGGAGGAGTTCTATCTCCCGGCGTTGATGTTCAGCTTCATCTTCAGCCCGAACTACTACGAGTTCTACGATTTCTTCCAGAAGGAGTTTGTGCCGGATCTGCCGCGGGAGGGCGTCATCGCCGAGATCGGGTGCGGGCACGGCGTGTATCTGTGTCAGAGCCTGCTCAGCGCGCCCGGGGCTACGGGTTTTGGCATCGACGTCGCTCCCGGCGCACTGAAGGTCGCGCGGCGCGTGATGGATTTTCACGGCGTCGGGCCGGAACGGTGTGAACTCGCGGTCGATGACCTGCGCGGCGGTCTGGCCCGATCGGACGGCTGCGCGGATCGCGTCATCTGCTGTGAAGTGCTTGAGCACTTTCCGGCGCCGCCAGAGGCGATCGGCGAATTGAAACGGATCATGGCGCCGCAGGGCAAGATGATGGTGTCAGCGGCGGTGCGGATGGAGAGCGTCGACCACCTATACGTCTTTCGGACCTATCAGGAAGTCGCGGAGATGATGCGCTTGGCGGGCTTGCGGATCATCAAAGAGCGGATCGCGCCGCTCGCGAAGGGCGACATGCGCGACGCCGAAGAGCGGATGCGGCTGGCAAACGACCCGAAGACGCCGGTTGGCTATATCTGCATCGCGGAGCATGCGTAACAAAGGGGCAATCAATGGCCAAGGCGGATTGGTACTACCACCGCAAGGGGTGAGTGTCCTGCGTGAAAGCGCAGGGGTTCCTTGCGGAGAATGGCGTTGACACGCAGGAAACCGTTGACGCGAAGGCGAAGCTCGGGGAGAGCGACGCGTTGCGGATGGCGCGCGAGGCGAAAGTCGTGATCGCCGCGAAGGGCGCGAAGATCACGCGGTTTGATATGAAGAAGGACGCGCCGAGCGACGACGAGCTGCTCGTGGTAATGCTTGGCCCGACCGGGAACTTGCGGGCGCCAACGGTTCGCAAGGGCGGAACACTGCTGATCGGGTTCAGCGAGGCCGCTTATCGCGAGTTGTTTGCGAGATAGCGCGGCCGCAGCTTCAGGCGAAATCGGCTACTCAAACCGCAGCGCGTCGATCGGGTTCAGCCGGCTCGCCCGCCACGCCGGATAAAATCCGAAGAACAGTCCCACCATCGCCGCGAACGCGACGGCGACACCCGCCATCCAATATGAGATGGCGATTTCATATTCCATGTTTGACTTCAGGTAGTAGGCGCCGCCGCCGCCCGCCGCGAAGCCCAGTGCTCCGCCGACGGCGCATAGCACAATCGCCTCGGCCAGGAACTGCCCGAGGACGTGGTAGCCGTTTGCGCCGATCGCCATGCGCAGACCGATTTCGCGGGTGCGCTCGGTGACGGAGACGAGCATAATGTTCATGATGCCGACGCCGCCCACGATCAGTGAAATCGAGGCGATGGCCATAAGCATCGAGTTGAACGTCTTTGTGGTTTCGGCGTTTACTTGCGCTTGCTGCGTGCGATCGATGAGGCGGAAGTCGTCGTCGTCCTCCGGCAACAATCTATGTCGTTGTCGCAACAGCGCGCGAATCTGGGCTTTGGCGACGCCCAAAGGCACGCCGGGGTGGCTGGCGGCGTACATCGTCTGGGCCACTTCATCTCCGGCGACTTTGCGTTGAAAGATATGCCAGGGGAAAATGACGATGTCGTCCTCGTCGTGCCCGCGCGTGCTGATTCCTTTGCGCTCGAGGAGCCCAATGATCTGGAACGGCGCCTTGTTGACGCGAATGGTCTGGCCAATCGGGTCGACGGAGCCGAATAGTTCCTCAGCGGCCGAGGCTCCGATGACGCACACGGCCCGGCGCAACTCCATGTCCTCGAACGTAAACAACTGACCGCGCGTCACGCCCCAGCGACGAATGTCAAAGTACGACGGATAGCAACCCAGCACGGATGAGCTGTTGTTGCCGTACGATGAGATGACCTGACCGCTGCGGGCCATATTGGTCGGCGTGGCCGCGCGAATCGCGGGACAGTCTCGACCGATCGCTTCGGCCTCTTCCACTACGGCTGTGGACGAAATGCCCTGCATCCGCCGCGCGCCGCCGCGCTGAATTCCCCAATATGTGACCATCAGCCAGTCGTCGCCCAGCGCCGCGAGTTCGCGTTCCACCTTCTGACGGCCGCCTTCGCCCACCGCGACCATCGCGATGACGGAACCGACGCCAATGATGATGCCGAGCATCGACAGCATCGTGCGGACCTTGTTACGGGTCAGGCTGGAGAAGGCCTCCGCGAGGACGGCGAATGGGCTCATGCGGCTTCCCCCGCGCGCTTGCGCTTGTCGGATTCGATGACGCCGTCGCGAAATGCGACGTGCCGCTCGGCCCAGGCCGCGATTTCGGGTTCGTGGGTCACGATCATGATTGTGACGCGGTCGTCGCGATTCAGTTCGCGGAACAGCTGCATCAGACGCTCGCCGGTGGTGGTGTCGAGCGCGCCGGTTGGTTCGTCGGCGAGCAGCACGGCAGGTTTGGTGATAATGGCGCGAGCGACGGCGACGCGCTGTTGCTGACCGCCGGAAAGCTGATTCGGATGGTGCTTTAACCGGTCACCCAAACCGACGCGGTCGAGCATCTCGGCGGCCCTCTTGCGACGGGCGCGGCGGCGCACGCCCTGGTACATCAGCGGCAGCGCGACGTTGTCGACGATGGTCGTGCGGGACAACAGGTTGAAGCTCTGAAACACGAATCCGATGCGGTGATTGCGCAGTGCCGCGAGTTGAACGCGCGAGAGGCGCTGAATCGGCTTGCCTTCGAAGTGATAGGCGCCGGAGTCGAGTCGATCGAGGCAGCCGACGAGGTGCATGAATGTCGACTTGCCGGACCCGCTCGGCCCTGTGATCGCGACAAAGTCGCCGTTCTCCACGGCCATCGAGACGCTTCGGACGGCGCGCACCTCGACGTCCCCGAGGCGGTAGGTCTTCGAGGCTTCGCGGATATCGATGACCGGGTCAGGCACGCGAGATTACCACATTCGGAACCGGCTTTTCGACTGGTCCACCGACTTGACGGACCAGCCGATGACGAGCGGCATGTCTTCTTTCAGTCCATCGGCCTCCGCGGCCGTGAAGCGGCCATCGGTGACGCCGAGTTTGAGGTCGATCTGTCGCAACCCGCCGTCCGCGAGCGTGAACACGCGCGGCGTGCGGACGCCTTTGCCGGGGCTCCAGTTGAGATCGGCGGGGTTGTCGTCAGGGTTGAAGCGCAGCGCGGCGTTGGGCACGCGAAGCACACCCTCGGCGACTTGTGTCTGGAACATAACGGTAGCGGTCATGCCGGGGCGAAGCGCGAGATCTTCGTTTCTGACTTCGATCAGCGTTTCATACGTGACCACGTTGTCGACGACAGTTTCGGCGTAGCGGACCTGTGTAACGCGGCCGTGGAACATGCGCTCGGGATACGCGTCGACGCGGAACTTCGTCGCCATGCCGGCTTTGATTCGCCCGACATCGGATTCGCTGACCGCGACGTTGACGCGTATGTTGCGCAGGTCATTCGCGATCGTATAAAGCGCGGGCGTTTGGAACGACGCCGCCACGGTCTGACCGATGTCGATATCGCGCGAGATCACGATGCCGTCGATCGGGGCGCGAATGATCGACTTGTCGAATTCGCTCCTCGAGTTCTCCAAATCCGCCTTCGCGGCTTCAACGTTCGCCTGCGCAGCGCGGAGTTGCGCGCGAGCGGCCTGGACCCCGAGGCGAGCCGCGTCCTGCTCAAATCGAGACGACGCGAACTGCTTGGCGGCTTCGTCGATTCGTTCCTGATCCAGCGCGGCCTGGTCGAGCGCTGCCTGGGATTCCTCCACGCGCGCTTCCGCCACAGCGACCGCCGCCGACCGCTGCGCGATCATGGCTTCGAGCCGGTCTTTGTCGAGTTCGAGCAACACGTCGCCGGCCTTCACTTCGTCGTTGAAGTCGGCGTAATACTTTACGACCGTCCCGCTGACCTGCGAGCCGACGACGACCTTGATCACCGGCTCCAGCGTGCCCGTCGCCGTGACCGTGGCGACGACGTCGCCGCGCGTGAGGTTCTCGGTCGTGTACGTGGAGCCAGAGCCCGCAGGAATCTCATTTGAGCGGTAGTAGCCGTATGCCGCTACGCCGGCTCCGGCGAGCAGAAGGATGACAAAAAGAGCGCCCCGCATTGCTAGTTCCGAAAAGTGGCTCTGGCGCGCATCTCGCGCCGAATCAAAGACTTAGACGGCTCGCCCGGCCGGTTCCGCTGACAAAATGGGGCCAGAACTGGTCCGATCGAGGGAACCGTTTCTATGTAGATAATCATATGGCGCCCGCGGCCGATTCCCAAATTTCCGGACCGGGCCCGGACGATTGGGCTAAACGACCTTCCGGGTCCAGCCGCCATGGATGAAACGGGTCAGGCACAGGATGAAGCGGATCACATTATCCGCCCACATCCCGACCCACGCCCCGATCAGCCCGCCACCTAGTGTGACGCCGAACAGGTAGGCCAGCGGCGCCCGCAGACAAATCCCGGCGATGAGCGAGAAAAAGAACGTGGCGCGGGTATCGCCCGCCCCGCGCAGGGCGTTCACGTAGACGATGCCCATCGCCAGGATCGGTTGAAAGAACGCCAGTACGCGAAACGGACCGACGCCGATGTCGACCACCGCGGGATCATTGGTCATGAGAACGTAGAGGGGGCGGGCGAACAAAAAGAATGAAAGCCCGCCCAACGTCGTCAGTACCGCGCATTGCAACGCGGCGCGATGTCCGGCTCGGTGCGCCATGCGCGGTTCGCCCGCGCCTAGATATTGCCCGACCAGTGTTGCGGCGGCGGTGCCCCAGGCGACCGCCGGAAGGTAAGTGATGGCTTCGAGCCGCATCGCGATCACATGGGCGGCAAAGCTCAGCGTCGCCGCCTCGCCGGCGGCCGTGTGCGCGACAACGCTGACAAAGACCATTTGCGCCACGGCCATCACGCCCGCGTCGGCTCCTGCGGGAACGCCGATTGCGAGAATGCGGCGGATCATCGGTCGGTCGATGCGGAGGTCCGCCCTGATCAGCCGCAAACCCGCGACGCCGCGCCATGCGACCCATGCGATCGCGAGGCCGCCGATGCTGCGGGCGGCGACGGTGCCGATGGCGATGCCGGTGACGCCGAGCTTTGGCGCGCCGAACCAGCCAAAGACGAGCGTCGCAGAGACGAGCGCGTTGACGATGTTGACGAGCGCCATCACGCGCATCGGTGTGCGCGTATCGCCCGCCGCGCGAATGCCGGCGGCGGAAACCAGCACAATGCTGAACAACGCGTAACTGAGACAATCGAGGCGCAGATACGTGACGAAGCCGTCATGGGCGGCGGGCGTCTGCGTAAATGCCAAGGCAAGTGTGTCCGCGAACGTGAACAACGTGGCGGTTACGATCAACCCGACGACGGGCGCCAACGCGAAGGCCTGGCAGAAGGCGCGATTCGCGGAGTTGTGCGCGCCCGCGCCGATCGAGCGACTGATGACGGCGCCCGACCCGACGGCGAGCAGCGTGAACCCGAGCGTGACCATCCAGCCGAGATAGCCGGCTGCGCCGACGGCGGCGGTCGCTTCGCGGCTGACCTGCCCGGCGAGCCACGTATCAACCATGGTGACGAGGAAATTGACGAATTGTTCGCCGAGCATCGGCAGGGCTAGCGTAAAGACCTGTCGGTTCATGGAGGTCGCGTGATCGAGGCGGCGGATGATCAACGCTCGCTATCCTCGGCGTGCTCGAAAGGCGGCTTGGCGATCAGCATTGGGCGACGCTGGGCGACGTTGATCAGCAAGCCGAGCGCCAGGAAGTTCGCCCACATGCTGGATCCGCCGAAACTGACGAACGGCAGCGTCATTCCCGTGATCGGCGCCAGGCCGACAATCATCAGCATATTGAGCAGCGCCTGCGCCACGATCATGACGATAGCGCCGACGGCGAGCAGCCGCCCGAACGGCTCATTCGTGACGGTCACGACCTCCAGCCCGACGATTACTAGCACGACATACGCGACGATCACCAGCGCGCAGCCGACGAGCCCCCACTGGTTTCCGATCAAGGCGAAGATGAAGTCGTTGTGCTCCTCCGGCAGCAGGCGATGGCGGAGAAAGGCGCCTTCCCCGTAGCCCTGTCCCCACACGCCGCCGGCGCCAAGCGCGATAAACCCCTGGCGAAGCTGATAACCCTGCTTTCGGTGCCAGTTCTCGTCTTCGGTGTTCTGGCGGAAAACGACAAGCACGCGTTCGCGTTGATAGTCCTTCATGCCGAACACGTAGAATATTGGCATTGTGATCAACCCGGCTGCGACGATGAGCACGAGGTGACGAAAGCGCGCGCCAGCGACAAACAGCATCGCGAACAGCAGCGGCAACAGCATCAGCAGTGTGCCGAGATCGGGCTGTTTCAGGATCAGCGCCATCGGAAACAGCGTCAGCAGAAACGGCGGAACCAGCCCGCGCCACGTGCGGTAGGAACTGCGATATCGCAGGTAGAACGCCAGCGCGATCACTAGCGCGAGTTTCATGAACTCCGACGGCTGCAGTGAGAAAAACCCGAAGTCGATCCAGCGAAACGTGTTCCGGCGTTCGGGAATGAAGGGGAAGTCGACAATGCCGTACCGATCCACGAGCAGCAGGGCGAGCAGGGCGCAGTTCACACCGTAGACGACGTACGCGTATTGCCCGATTCGTCGATAGCTGATGACAATCGCAAGCAGCATCAGCGCCACGCCGGTCGCGATGTACATCAGCTGGCGCAGCGTGTGTGCGCCGATCGCGTCCTTCGCGCGTACCAGCCAGTGCGTCGGCTCGGTGGCGACATCGCGAATCGAAGTCGTAGTCGTAACGGCGTCGGTTTCGTCTTCCCAGCCGCCGGTGCGGTCCGAAGCGTGGATTGTGGCCAATCCGACGAGCAGCAAGAACGTGACCGGAATCGCCAGCCCCCAGCCGAGGCGCGTCAGGCTGAGCGAGGGGCGACCGTCCGGACGGCTATGTCGGCTCCCGCGCCGGGCGGGGCGACGGCGTGGCGCGGGTTGCTCGTGCGATGAATCGGTCACGTTAGTGATCGACGGGCGCCCCGAGCATCGGCGTCAGTTCCGCGAGCTTGTTCTCCAGGAGTTTCTCGTTGTCCGCCTCGACATTCAGCCGCAGCAGGGGCTCTGTGTTTGAAGCGCGGAGGTTGAACCACCAATCCCCGTACTCGACCGTGACGCCGTCAAGGTGGTCGATCTTTGCGTCTTTGTAGCGATCCTGAATCGCGCGAAGAACGGCGTCCTTATCGTCTGTTTTGAAATTCCGCTCGCCGCTGGACGGGTACTTTCGAAATGGCGCGATCAGTTCGCTCAATGTGGCGTTGTGGGCGCTCATGGCGTTGACCACGGCGACAAACGTCAACACGCCCGAGTCGCAGTAGAAGTTGTCGCGGAAGTAAAAGTGTCCGCTGAGTTCGCCGCCGAACACGCCGTCGTATTCCGCCATCATCCGCTTCATAAACACGTGGCCGACGCGGCCGCGCTTGGGGACACCGCCATTTTCGGTGACGGTCTCGGGCACGATTCGGCTGGAGCGCAGGTCATATATGACCGCCGAACCCGGTTTGGCGGCGAGGTAGTCGCGCGCCAATAGCGCGGTGAGCAGATCGCAGGGAATGGTGGCGCCGTTTTCGTCGACGAAGATGCACCGATCGGCGTCGCCGTCGAAACAGGCGCCGAGGTCGGCCCCGCGTGATTTCACGGCCGCTTTCAACTCGGCGAGGTTCGCTTCGACAAGCGGATTCGGGTCGTGTTTGAAGTCCCCGTCGTGCGTCATGTTGAGCGTTGTCACGTCGAACTGCTTCACGTCGCCGAACAGGATCGGGAACCACCGCCCGGCCATGCCGTTCGATCCGTCGACGACAATCTTGAGCTTGCGCGGTTCGCGCAGGAAGCCGCGCACAAACGCGTGATAGGGCTCGGACAAGTCTTGCTGCGTGATGCGACCGCCAATTTCGACTTTGTGTCGGGCGATCGCGGTGGCGATGCGCTCGACCTCCTGCAACCCGCTGTCGCGCCCGATCGGCTTGCCTTTCGGTCCGCAGATCTTGAAGCCGTTGTAGTTCGCCGGATTGTGGCTGGCAGTGACCATCACGCCGCCGCAGCACTTGAAGTGGTTGGTGGCGAAGTAGATCTGCGCGGTGTCGATCATGCCGATGTCGATGACGGGCGTGCCGGTGGCGACGACCCCCTCGCAGAACGCGCGCGTCAGCGCCGGGCTGCTCTTCCGCATATCGCGGCCGACAATCAGCTTGCCCATTTCCAGGTCACTGCGGTCGCCGAGGTTCATACTGGTTCGAAGGAACTGAGCGGCGCCGTTTCCAACGCGCCACGCGACTTCTTCGTTCAGCGGCTCGGGGTAGGTCGCCCGAACGTCGTACGCCTTGAATACACTGCTGATCATCGCCACCTCGTTGCGCTGCGCTACCAGGTCCGGCGTCGCGCGCGACAGCACCTCCGCCTCAAAGGGGCGGGTCGCGCGTTCGTCGTCGTTGAACTGGCAGCCGGGACACTTTGTGAAGTTCGCCCGCCGCCTGCCCAGGCAGACGGCGTCGGAGATTTGGATGTGCTCCTCGCCGGGGCAGTAACGCGAGTAGTGGTTCGCCTTCGCCATGCTGTTCCCATATTGGACGGTGGAGCGTCCGGCGCTTGTTCTTTGGGCATGCTAGCAGCCGCGAATTTCATCGGCTACCCTCACGCGTGTAATCCCGGCGTCCGCGACGAGTTGCGGGCGCCGATCGGCGGCGCGTTGTGGAGTATCGGCGGGCGTGTCAACTACGTTTGCGGTCGAATATCCCCTTTGGGCGCTGGCCCGCGACGGCGGCGAGCGCCTCGTCCGCATTCTCGACGAAATCGGGCCGAACGCGATTACGGTGGATGTGATCTCCGGGCTGCTCGCGACCATCAGCGCCGAAGCGGGCTGGTTTCATACCGATGGTGGCTGGCACTATCCGCACGACAGCGCCGCGTATCGTGGCTCAACGCTGCGCCCCCATTCGGCGGGCTGGTTCGGACGAAAGAACTATCTGCGTGAACTGGTCGAACTCGCGGAGCCGCGCGGTGTCAAGCTGTTGTTGCGGATCGGCCTGCGGCGGGTCCCGGCGTTGTCGAACAAGTACCCGCACATGCTGGCGCGCAGCGCGTGGGATAACGAAATGCCATGGGCTTGCCCGCACCATGCGGATTGGCGGGAACTCGTGCGCGAGGCGCTGGCGGAGTTGAGCGCGTATGCTCCGCTCGGTTTTGTGATTGATGACCTGACAATGAGCGGCCCGGCGCTCGTGCCGACCTTGTCCTGGAGACCGTTGGCGGCGGACCTGGCGACGACCTGCTTCTGTCCAGCTTGTCGGCAACGGGCTTCAGAGGCGGTCGCGGTGGACTTTGGTGGCGACGCGGACGCACTCGCGCGGTCGATTCGCGCACACTTCGGGCGGGCGCTCACTGAGCCCGATGCCATCGCGCGGCGGGTGATAGACGATGAGCCTCTGACGCGATTTCTTCGCGCCAATGTCGAAGACACGCGCCGGTGGCTGACGCACTTGTGCGACGGATATCCCGAGTGCGGCGTCTGGATCGCGGTTGACTCCCATTCTGCGAGCCGCCGTCGTGTCGGCTGGCCCGATGCGGCCGACGCGCTGGAACAGACCGGCTGCGGCGCATGGACAGCGGCGACAATGATCCCCGCCGGTGAAACTCTCGGTGAGCAAGGCGCGACGACCCATGCAGTCAGCGTTCCCTGCTGGCTACCGGCGTGCCAGGACAGCGAGATGCTGGTCCGAACTGTCCGCGAGCATTCGCGCGTCGGCGTCGGTGTGATCAGCCTCGCCGGCCTGGCCGAGGCCCCGGACGAGGCCATCGCGTGGACCCGACAAGCTGTTCGCTACGCCCGTCGCGGCTGAAACGCCGATTGTGTCTATTGGCCAACCCGCTCGATCGGTTCGGTGTCTACCCGACGACGGCTGAGCGGCTTGTGACGCGACGCGCGGTCGGAGGACCCCGCGTGGATTCGCAAGGGGCGGGCGCCGGCTTTACAATACGGAATTCAAGCGCGGCGGGTATTGCCGCGGCAGGAGACTGATACCGGTGTTCTCGCTCATCAACCGCAAGATCAAGCGAATGGTGCTTCGCCAGCAGAAAAAGCGGCCGATCGTGATGATCAGCGATACGACGCTTCGCGACGGCGCCCAGATGCCTGGCATTCGGCTTGAGCCCGAGCACAAGGTGCAGATCGCAAAGGCGCTCGCGGCGGCCGGTGTGCATTCGATCGACTGCGGCTTTCCCGCCGCCGGCGACAGCGAGTTCCAGGGTGTGCGGGCGATCGGCAAGGCGGTCAAGGGGCCGGTGCTGTCGGCCCTCGCGCGAACGCACCAAGGGGACATCGACCGCGCCGCCGAAGCGCTCAGCGGCGTCTCGCCGCTCAAGCGGGCGATCACGCTGTTCATCGGCTCAAGCCCGCTACATCGGGAATACAAACACTCGATGACGAAGTCGCAGGTCATCGATACGGCGGCACAGGCGATTCATCGCGCTACGAAGCAATTCGAAATCATCTCGTTTGGGGCTGAGGACGCCTCGCGCACCGAACCCGATTTCCTGAGCGAACTTTACGAAGCCGCCATTCAGGCCGGCGCGATTTCAATCGGCTTTACTGACACGGTGGGCATCTTGACGCCCGATCGCGCGGCGGACGCGGTGCGGCGGATTCAGGACACCGTCAAGAGCATGGATGACGCCATGCTTGGCGTGCATTTCCACAATGATCTTGGGATGGCGACGGCGAATTCCCTCGCGTGCGTCAAGGCCGGCGCGAACATCGTGCAGGGCACGGTCAACGGCATCGGCGAGCGGGCCGGCAACGTTGCGCTCGAAGAGGTCGTGCTGGCGCTGACGCTTTATCCCGATGAGTATCGCAAGCGGACGCTCGTCGATTCGACGGCGATGTATGGGCTGTCGCAACTCGTCGCCGAACTGACGCGCGTCTACCCGATGGACAACAAGCCGGTGGTCGGGCGCAACCTGTTCCGCACTGAAGCCGGTATTCATCAGGACGGCATCCTGAAGAACCCGGACACGTACATGCCGTTCAAGCCGGAGTTGATCGGCGCGGGCCCGGTGACGCTTGTCCTCGGTCGTCACAGCGGCCGCAATGCGGTTCGCCACCATCTTGAAATGTCGGGCATGGAGCCGACCGAAGAGCACGTTGAGCTTGTGCTGGACTACATCAAGACGGGTCGACATTCGGCGGGCGAGCAAGCCGAAATCGACGGATTCCTCGAGCGGTTGGCGCCGTTCATGTCGGACAACGACCTGCCGAAGCCGGCGTCGCAAAACGGCGTGCCGATTCGCGAACCGGCATAGTTCCGATCCGGGCATGCGGTCTGATCTGATGGTTCAAACCCGTTTGTCGCGGTGATTGTTCTCCGACGACTGCTGCCAGTGCTGTCGCTTATCTTCGCGGCTTGCGGGTGCGCGTCTCGCTATGCGCCGCTGCGCGCGACCGTCGAACGCCACCAGCCAGCCGTCGTCGTGTTCTTTGTCGACGGCATGAGCCGCGATGTCACACACGAACTCCTCCAAGCCGGCAAGCTGCCGAATATTCGGCGCGTTTTCACCGAGGGCGGCGTTGAGGTCGAACACGCGATCGCGTGTCTGCCGACGCTGACATATCCGAACACCGTATCAATGCTCACCGGCGTCTGGCCGGGGCGACACGGCATTACCGGCAATCGCTGGTTTGAGCCGGAAACGCTGACGTTTCGCGACTACCTGCGTCCGTGGGCCTTTCAGGACGTCAATGGTGACTTCGACACGCCGACGATCTTCGAGCGCCTTGGCGGAGATGTGACTGTCAACGTGCAATGCCCGACGCGGCGCGGCGCGACCCGCAACTACGACAGCCCGGTGCTCAGCGGGCTCGACTGGATTGGCGGACGTTTTGAACAGGTCGATTTGCGCTCCGCCGCGTGTGTGGACTATGCGGTCGCGCTGGCCAACGAAACCGGGCGCTGGCCGCGACTCATTTGGATGTATATGCCGGGAGTGGATCAGGTCGGGCATGAGTATGGGCCGGACAGCGCGCGGTATCGCCGCGCGATCGAGCGTGTCGACGAGGGTGTGGGGCGTGTGGTCGAACGCGTGACCGAAACCGGGTTGGATCGCGTTACGTTCGTACTGGTGACGGATCACGGGCAACTCGAGATTCCCCGGGCGCGGCAGTTCAACCTGGAGGATTGGCTGGAACAGTGGTTCGACGTGCGCGAGTCCGCGTCGGATTCGCGGCGCCTGTGGCGGCGGCGCGCGGCGCTGGACGACTGCGACCTCGTGCTGCGCATCGGCGCTGATCGGCGAGCGGCGATCTATGTCCGTGGCGACGGCTGGGGCCGCCCCGCCAACCGGACCGAAATCGACCGCATTCTGTATCCGCCGGGGTTCGATCCGCACGGCCCGCCGGCGCTGGCGCAGCTGCCGGCGGTGGCGCTTGTGTGTCGCCGATTGGAGGACGGTCGCGTCGAAGTGTTCAGCGGCGAGCGGCGCTTTGTCGTCGAAAGGGAGACCGTCAACGGCGTCGCGCGATATCGGATCGGGCCGAGCGGCGCGGCGGACGCGATCGCGGCGCTGGAGTACGGCGCGCTCGCCCAGGGGTTTCGCGTGGATGCGTGGCACACGGGCGCCGAGTGGTTGCGCGCCACGCACGCGACAGCGTATCCGGATTTCGTGCCGCAGATCAGCGTGCTGTTTGATTCGTCTCGATCCGGCGACATCGTGGCGTTCGCGGCGGCGGGCTGGGCGCTGGAGCGAGATGAAATCGGCCACCACGGCTCGGCCCGAAAAGAGGACATGCTGGCCCAGATGCTGTTCGCTGGCCCGGGCCTGCCGAAGGGGGCGAAACTGCCATACGCCCGGCTGGTGGATCTGACGCCGACGCTGCTGGGTATGCTGGGTGTGGATGTTGGTGGGGAGGGAATGGATGGGGAGGATCTGGGGGAACGGCTGCGCCGTGCGCATTGGAAATCAGCCGCCCCCGGCTGATCCGTTGGTTTCGCGCGGCTAAGGGCGCCGCGTTCCAACTCGACTTGGTTAAGTCCGGGTGGTACGGGCGTCTCGCCCGTACGCCTGTTTTCTGTCATATTCGGGCGAGACGCCCGTACCACCCGAGGTAGCGCGGGCGCCCCATTCTGAGCGAAGCGAAGGGGGGACTGACTAGAATGCGAGCGGCCTGAGAAACTGGCTCCGGGCCGGCGGGGGGACAACTTATGCGCATGGATTCCCGCGTGCACGGGAAAGACGGGTTGATGGGGCTGGATTGCCGCTTAGCGCGGGATGACGGACCAGTCCGCTCAGCCGCCCGACCCGCCCAGCGCTTGCCACACACCAAACGAAACACCTGTCAGCGAATCGCCCACGACCAGTCCCGTGCAGACCGCGATCAGGAAGCGGGCCGTCCATTTTTTTGACACGCGTGACACGAGCATCGCCGCGAAGCCGCCGGCGAAGATGGTCAGGCTGTATGACGCCGGCACGATCAGCGCGAGGCCGAGGCTGGCGGGGCTGAGCATCCAGCGGCGCCACGCGTTCGGCACGGTGCGATCCAGCACCGGCAGCAGGACGCCCGCGATCGCCGCGATCAGCATCGCCGTCGGCGCGCCCGCCGGGACCGCTTCAAAACCGACACTGAAAATCTCGGCGACGGCCTTCCACTGCGCGACCGCCGGCGCGGCCCATTCCGTCGTCAGCAGTTGGCGGGCCGGGTCGGGCACGAGGATCAAGTAGACCGCCGATCCCGCCAACGCCCCGGCGGCGGCGCCGAAAATCTGCGCAAGCGTCTGCAGTCGCGGCGAGGCGCCCAGCAGTAAACCCGACTTCAGATCATGCAGCAGATCGCCGCATTGACTCGCGGCGCCGCCGGTGACATTGCCGGCCATCAGGTTGGCGGCGACGTTGGTCGGGGCGAGGCCGCCGAAGAGCAGTTGCGTGACACGGCCCATCGGTCCGGCGGGCGTAACGCCGGTTTCGCCAGAGACGCGGGCGCTGACGAGCGCCAGCACGAACGCCATCGCGACGGCGATGATCGCGGCCCACCAGGCCAGCCCGAACATCGACACCTGGCACCACATCGACAGCCCCATGACCGCAAGCAGCATCGCGATCGCCAGTATGCGGGGCAGTTCGGCAGTGTCGCTGTCGGATTCGTCGCCGGCGCCGCGGAAGCCGGAAAAAGTGCTTGCGATCGAGCGCCAGGAGAATGTCAGCGACGTGAGCGCCGAAACGACGATGAGCGTGACACCGGGCCACAGCATCCAGCCCATTGTCGCGTGTTCGAGGTCATGCGGAGTCGCGGATTGCGCCGCGCCGGCGACATGCCTGACGGCGCTTTCGTGCTCGACGGAGATAACGCCGTGTTCGATCAGCGGCGGCGCGATCGCGACGTAGGCCAGCATCGCGCCGACGAGCATGGACAGACTGGCGCGGAACCCGATCAATCCGCCGACGCCCCAGAACAGCAGGCTGGGCTGAAACCCGACACCCAACGAGCGCAGCGGAAATCCGCCGACGTTGGGCAGCATCAGCGTTGACAAGCGCGCGATCGGAGCGGATTGCAACACATGCGCGCCCGCGGCGACAACGGCGGCTCCGCACATCCACAAGAAACGGGCGGTGGCTTCGGCGTGATGGCCGAAAATCTCGCGCAGCGTTTCGGCGCTGGTCACGCCGGACGCGAACGGCAACCGCTCGACCAGCAACAACTGCCTGCGGAGTCCGATGGCGACGAGGATGCCGAGCAGCATGACGACGAACACCCACAGCGACAGGGCGCTCCAGGTCAGTTGAAAACCGGTCAGCATCGCCAAGGCCGGAATGGCCGCGACAAGGCCCGCAGATGAGGCGGAGGCGCCGGCGGATCCGGCCGTCTGGTTGATGTTGTTTTCGAGCAGGCCCCACGGCCGGATGGCATTGCCTAGAACCGAGCGCAACGAGCCCCACAGGCCGTAGCTGAGCAGGGCGGCGACGATCGACATGTTGAAGCCCCAACCGAGCTTCAGCCCGACATAGACGTTACAGGTCGATAGTAGCGCGGCCAAGATCATGCCGGTCGCGACCGCGCGAACGGTAAACTGTGGCGACGTCAGATCGAGCGGCGGGAATCGAGGCTGATCCGCAGGGCCGGGATAGCCGGCGTCGGATGTGCGCGTCTGCGCGGCTACGTCGGCCGGCTGTGTCAAGATGAACGCTCCCGTTACGCGTTATTCAGGCGATCGTGATCGTCTAGGGCGATATTAGAAGTCTCGCGCGCCGGCCGCAATAATGTGGGTTGCGGGGGCGCGCGTCGCGGGAATGTCGACAGGTGACGTGAACGGAGGATCAGCGATGCGCTGGGAAGGTCGTCGACGCAGTGACAATGTGCAGGATCGCCGACGAATGGGCGCGGGTGGATTCGCGGGCGGCGGCATCGGCATTCTCGTCCTCGCGCTGATTGTCTACTTTCTCGGAGGTGACCCGACGGCGCTGCTCGATCAGTCCGGCGCATTGGGGCCACAGTCCAATCAGCAGGCTGCGGCGCCGCCCGAAGATGATGCGGCCGCTGCGTTCGTCTCGGTCGTGCTGGCGGATACTGAGGATGTCTGGAACGCGCTTTTCGACGCCAGCGGCCGTCGGTACATCGAGCCACAGCTCGTGCTGTTTCGCGGACAGACGCAATCCGCGTGTGGGTTCGCCAGCGCGGCGACCGGGCCGTTCTATTGCCCTGCGGATGAGCAGGTGTACATCGATCTGAGCTTTTTCGACGAGTTGGATCAGCGCTTTGGAGCGCCGGGCGACTTTGCGCAGGCGTACGTCGTCGCTCACGAAGTCGGGCATCATGTACAGCGCTTGCTTGGCATTACCGAAAAAGTCCACAGCCAGCGCGGGCGGGTCAGCGAGGCGGATTACAACGACCTATCGGTGCGGCTGGAATTGCAGGCGGATTTCCTCGCAGGCGTCTGGGCCCACCACGCGCAGCGGACCAAGCGGATTCTGGAGCCCGGCGACATCGACGAGGCGCTCCAGGCGGCGACCGCGATCGGCGACGACCGGCTTCAACGCCGCGCGCAGGGCTACGTCGTGCCGGAAACGTTCACGCACGGTACCAGCGCCCAGCGGGCGAAGTGGTTCCGGCTTGGCTTTGAAACCGGCGATATGGCCAAGGGAGACACGTTTTCGATCCCGACGCCA
>JAGQOO010000140.1 GCA_020427345.1 Phycisphaerales bacterium
GCGCGCAGCAAGGTGAAGTACGACTCGTTCGGCCGTCCCGACATCGTTCTGTACGACGGCATGCCGGGTTACGTGACGCAGTGGTTCGGCGATTACACGTGGAATTCGCGGAACGAGTTGACCGCGGTCGACGCGTACAACGGCGACGACCCGAACAACACGACGAGCGCGTTCAGCGCGCGGGACCTGGACTTCGCGTATGACCACGCCCGCAATCGCACGACGTCATCCGTCGGCGGCGGCGGGAACTCGACCTACGCGACGAATAACCTGAATCAGTACCTGCACGTCGATCCGCCGAGCGGGCCGAATCAGGTGTTTGCTTACGACGCCGACCGGAACATGACGAGCAATGGCACGTGGACGTTCACGTATGATGCCGAGAACCGCGTGACGGCGATCGAGCCGGCCGCGGCGCCCGGCTCGCGCGACGCGAACGACGTCAAACTCGAATTCAAGTACGACCACCTGAACCGTCGCGTCGAAAAGAAGGTCACGGCGTGGGACCCGACCCTCAACGGCGGCTCCGGCGACTGGGAATCGACCGCGACGACGCAGCTGAAATATGGGTATGATGGGGACGAACTCGTCATTGAGTATAATGGGCTGAACAGCGATTCGGTCGAACGCCGCTACCGCTGGGCGCTCGGCAAGCTGTGGTGGATGCGAAAACTGACCGGCGCGCGATACATGATGATGCGCGACATTCAGGACAACGTGACCATGCTGTTCAAACGCACCGGCCTCGCCGTCGAAGGCATCTACGAGTACGACGCGATGGGCAACGTCCTCAGCGTCAGCGGGGCGTATGGGGATGAGAATCCAATGCGCTGGCGGTCGATGTACAACGACACTGAAACCGGCTTCCGGATAACGGCGCGCGGCCTAGGTGATCCAGCTACTTCTCGTGAGATTCGATTCAGTTACTTGTTTGGGGAGGCATCCGGCGCGTGTCCGATGGGCACAGTCCCGTTGGGGCCGGGGGGATGTGCGCAAGCGATCGTGGCCTCGTTCTCATTTGGGGCAAGTGATTTTGCAGGTAATGATGGGACCTATAGTCCAGTGGGCTCATTTGTTGATACTCGTGTCCCAGTAACATCAAACTACGCCATTTGCGAACGCGATCCGCTGGCGGCTTCTGCAAGCGCTTCGAGCAGTCCACTTGGTGGTACAGACAGCTCCGAGCCTCCAAGTCCCCAATCTGGGTTTCCTTCTCCCGTGGCACCACAGCCGCCTACTCCTACCGACAACCCTGGGACACCCGATTCAGATTCCCAGTTTGGTCCTCGGGAGGCAAGTTGCAAAATCAAATGGCGTCGATCGCGGATTCTCGGGCCGAAGAGCCATATCGGTATCGAGCTTGAGGATGGTCAGGGAACCGCGAATATTGACTACGGCTGCGATGATGACTTCAGCCTATGCTGCCGCGAGAACAAGAGATGCCCCGACCATTTCATTCCAGTGGGACCGGACAGGAAAAGCCACTACGGACCAACAGAGGAGGCCTCAAGCTGTATGTGTAACTGTCTTCGCAATGGTCCGGGCCAATATGGTGGCTGTTGCGGATACATTTTCACTGGTACCCCGCCGTACTCGAATAGTAATGGAGCAATACATGGGCTGGTCCAGCATTGCGAGTCCCAGTGCGGAGAGTCGATCCCTCGCCCAGGGTGGCTCAGTGATTGGATTGCCCCCGGCTGGGACAACATCCCGTCAGAACACACTGGAGAGGACTGTGACTGATAACTGTTTACTCAAGTTCGTCTTATGCGCCGTCATCTCACTCTGGGGATGTGGTATCCCGCGGACGACCCAGTTAGTGGAATTGACGCGGATTGGTGATATTGTCTTTGAGGAAGGGGCGAGGACTACCACCCTTCAGCCGCCATCCATCCCAAACGAGGTAAGGGCGGCCTCCCTTTCCTCCTCTGGAGAACTGGCGGTGGCTTGGGACGATGGCATTGCAGTGTACCCGTCATTGTCCTCCCCGTCGGCCAGAAAAAAGGTGGCGGCGCGGACGGACGGCCTCGCATGGTCTCCCTCGGGTGACAGCCTCGCCGTGGTTCTATCCAAGGGAAGGACAGGCGCTCTTGTTATCTTCGATTGGGAAATACTGCCCATCTTTGAAGTAGAATTACCAAAACGGCCTGGACGCGAACTCGGCAATCACAGGACCGCTGTCTCGTGGAACACGAGTGGCTCGGTCATCTCAATCAGCTCAAGATCCATTGGAGGAATGCAAATCGGTGAGGATTTTGGCCACTGCGCTCTCTTTTATCACAGAACAGCGAGCGGGCTGCAGTTCTTGTTCAAAGAAGAGCTTAGTGATGTGGCGTTTCTTTCCGACACGCATCTGATCGCGAACGCGGGGCGGGAAGGCGACGAAACGTTCGAGTTTGTCTTGGGTGCGGATCTGTCTAAGGTCGAAATAGGACATCGAATCGATGCAATCGCACCTTGCAACGCGGATCCACTTAGAGGCATAGCTGTACTCTGGAAACGGCGTCGACTAAACCTCCTCGAGCCTATTGGGACTCGATTCCCCGTAGCATGGTACCAAGATGGCGATCTAACATCAGCGACCCGCAGAGACCTAGATTATCAAAGCGAAGTGTTGATTGTTCCCGTTGGTGGTGACCGAGAACCCTAGCAGGGCGTGTGGCATGCTTTCGCCGAAGGCGTAAGCATGTAATGCGCGCATCGAGCCGGCGGCGGCTCCGGGCTCGCGCGACGCGAACGATGTGAAGCTCGAATTCAGATACGACCACGCCGGTCGGCGGGTGGAGAAGAAAGTCTACGCCTGGGACCCGACCGCGAACAGCGGCTCAGGCGACTGGGAATCGACGCCGACGACGCATCTGAAGTTCGGCTACTTGGGGCGCGAGTTGGTGATGGAGTATGATGGGCTGAACAGCGACACGCCGGTGCGGCGGTACCGCTGGGCGTTCGGGCAATTGTGGTGGATACGCAAGGTGGGCACGCGCTACGTGACATTGCGCGACGTGAGCGAGAACATCACGCGGCTCGTGCGGAACAACACCGCCAACATCGACGCGACGTACGAGTACGACGTGTCGGGAACCCGCTTGGTCGGAACAGGTCTTTCGCGACACGCTGGTCTCCTTGAGTTTGCGGGCGACCCGATTGCTGAGGTTCGCGCCGCCCCGGGTCGGTGCTATGATGCTTTGCCGGACTTCGGCCCTATTGACACCACCGCAAACTACTGGCCTGCCTGCGCGGTGTGGGCCTTTTTTCTTGGATTGAGGGCTCAATGAACCGCGACTTGGAGAGTCAGAGCGGCCCAGGTGAGATCACTGCGCTACTGCGTGCCGGCCGCGCCGGGGACAGGAACGCCCAAGACGAGCTGTTCGCCCTCGTATACCCCAACCTGCAGCGTATTGCGCGCGGCAGATTGGCGGGACGACGACACGACATCATGCAAACAACCGGCCTTGTGAATGCCGCTTGCGAACGCTTGCTAGGCAAGTCTGTTCTCGAAGCAGATGACCGCAGGCACTTCTACTTCCTCGTTGCACGGGCGATCCATGACGTGCTCGTTGAACAGCTGCGCGCTGACGGGGCGCTCCGCCGGGGAGGGGGCCTCAAGCGCAGCCCGCTGATGGAGATCGAAGTGGACGGCCGCAAGGCATTGGTCGACGCGTTGGATCTCAACGACGCCCTCGAGGAACTGGCGACCCATGATCCGGTGGCGGAAGAGGTCGTTCGACTGCGATTCTATTGTGGCCAGACGTTGGAGGAGGTGGCCGACCACATCAATTGCAGTCTTGTGACTGCGAGGCGTCACTGGTCCTATGCGAGGGCGTGGCTTCACGAGCGCCTCTCGGGCGCTCGCGACGCTGATCTCGAAGAATCCTGAGGTTTTTTGGGCGTCCCCAACCCAATGGTACGGCTGTTCAGGCAGGACTGTCTCATAAGGGGTTTGCGTGTCCGGCGACTGGGACGAGAAGACCGTCTTCCTGCGAGCCCTGGAACTGGACGGGATCGCCCGCGCCGCCTACCTGGATGCCGCCTGCAAAGAGCCTGCTCAGCGCCAGCGAATCGAAGAGCTTCTGTGGCATCATGCCCGGGCCCCCGACGAGTTTCTCGAGGCTGCCCCTCCGGCGATGCCGGGGCAAATCGACGAGTTTCGAATCCTGAAACGGCTCGGTGAAGGTGGGATGGGTGTGGTCTACCTCGCCGAAGACCTGATGTTGGGGCGCAAGGTTGCGCTAAAAGTGCTGGCGTCCCATCTGATCGGGTCAGAGCGGGCGTTGGGCCGTTTTCGCGACGAAGCGCGCAACGCCGCCGTGCTGCGACATCCGGCAATTGTTCCAGTGTTCCGGTTCGGACAGTCGAACGGGATGTCGTACCTTGTGTCCGAATTCGTAGACGGGCAGACGCTCGCCGAGGTAATCGCGGAGCAGCAACGCCAGCATCGGCAGTTCGACACGCAGGAGCGTCGAGACTGGTACCGCCGTGCGGCCGAGATCGCGCTGACGATCGCGGAGGCATTGGAAGCCGCTCATCGCGCTCAGATTCTGCATCGCGACGTCAAACCCTCGAACATCATCATCGATCGCGACCGGGGGCCGCGTTTGACCGATTTCGGTATCGCCAAACGCATGGCCCGCGAGGTGGACCACGATCACACGACCATGATCGGCAGTTGTCACTACATGAGTCCCGAACAGGCCCAGGCTGAGCAGGGGCCGATCGACCGCCGGAGCGACATCTTTTCACTGGGCGTGGTGCTTTACGAGATGCTGGGCCTTCGACGTCCTTTCGAGGGGCGCTCCGTGCCCGCCGTGCTCCGCGCCGTCACTGAATGCAGTCCGCCTCGGCTTCGCGGTCTGGATCGGCGCATCCCGAGCGAGCTTGAAGTCGTGTGCCAACACTGCATCGAGAGGCGGCCACAGGACCGCTATCCCACCGCAGCGCACGTGGCCGCCGACCTCCGATGCTTCCTTGAGGGCGAGCCCATTCTCGCTCAGCCCCCGTCGGTCTGGCGGCGCCTGCGTTCAACCATTCACCACCATCGGCGATACTTGCCTGTGATAGTCGGCTTGACCGGGGCGTTGCTGATCGGGCTGCTGTGGTACCAGCGTGTCGCGTTCGAGCGGCGCGCGCAGTGCGAGATCAGAGTTACATGCGACACTGCCGTCGACGCGTCGACGCCGTTACTCCTGATCGCCCCACTCGACGGGCCGAAGCGGGGAACCTTCGAGACGGTTGGCGCACTTCCGCAGACGTTGCACCTCTCGAGCGGCCTCTATCGGCTCTCGGCGTGGCTGGCGCCCGACGTGTTCAGCGAAACGTCGCTTTTTGTTCCGCGCCCGGGCGCTCCGATCGAGGTCAGGTTGCCCGCCCCGGCTACCTGGGCCGAATCAGTCGATACGGTGTATGTCTTGGGTGGATCGGCGGTGCTGGGCGCGACTGGACGCACCGGTTGGGACGGCCCTCGACCTACGACACTCGCGCCGTTTTACATCGCGATCAAAGAGGTTTCGAATCGCGATTACAAGCGATTCGTTGATCGAACCGGTTATCCACCTCCCGCATTTTGGCGCGAGTTCGGCTATCCGGAGGATCACGCGGATCACCCGGTTGTCGGTGTGAGTTGGCCGGACGCGGTCGCGTACTGCCGTTTTGTCAACATGCGGCTTCCGACGGTGGATGAGTGGGAACAGGCGATGCGCGAGCCCGACGCGAGGCTGCGTCCGTGGGGCGAAGCGGACGTTCCGTTACCGCCGCTTTCGCAGGAGACGATCACGAGAGCGCAGCGGGCCAATCTGGCGGTCAACTATTCGGAGTACCTCGCGCACACGATCGCGACAGACGCCGGGCAGCAGTGGGCCACACCAAGCGGATTGTTGAACGGATCGACGAACGTCAGCGAGTGGACTGAGACGATCCTTCCGGGTGAACGCGTTGTCTTCAAAGGGGCGGCCTTCTGCCACGACCCCAGCGAGTTTGACCTGGCCTCAAACAGGATGCTGCCTTTTGACGGCCGGGATCCAACTGCCGAAGCATCGGATAAGTGGATTCCGACATGGTCAATGAATGTGGGCTTTCGCTGCGCACGCAGCGCGGTAATCAATAAGGAGTAGCGAGATGGCAGACTACGCAGTGCACATGTGGCTCACCTACAGCCCCAAGAGCCCGGCCGCGCTTTCGGAATTTGAAAAACGCTTCACCGCGACGCTGGGAACGGCTTGGTGGGACTTCACCGTCACAGCCGCGAATAGCGGCGCCCTGGCCCAGGCGATGAACGACAAAATCCTCGCCGACTGTGCTACCGACCTCGCAAACGACGTTGGATCAAACCCAAGTCTTGTCGCGGCGTTTTCAACGGGCGGATGGTCAGCGGGCGGCGGGGGCCAACATGAAGCGCCTACTCCGCTCAACATCCTCGTCACGCATGACGGCGGTCAGGACCTTTGGAAATTCGAGTACAACAGCGTGACCTACACCATGCAGGTGATGTCGCGTCACTATGTCAAATGAACCAACCCTGGGATCCGGACCACTTCCAACAGGTTTGTCAGGCTAGGGAGGAACTGATTCGGGAATCGTGCGACCCGCGCCAAGTCGCCCTGTATCATCTTGATCGAATGACGCATCCCGGGCTGGTCATGTTGGTTGATGAGATGCCCGTGTGCGCCCGCAAAAAGAGAGCGGATCTGGTCCGCGCGATGTCGATCGAACTCGCCTGGCGGGTTGATCAGCGGGAGCAACGACTCGAGCCTCATGAGCAGGAACTGGTCGGGCTTGCGGCGATCGACACCGAATTCAGAGAAACGGAGAGACTGCTCGAAGGCCGGTGTTCACTGACAGACTTGCTGTTGGATTTTGCCGCCGGCCATTTGAGCAAAGAGTTCGAGTTCGTTCACGAGGGGCGGCGGCTTCCTTATCGCCTCTCGGATCCGGATGGGGGCTTCATTTTTCTATTCGCGGAATTCGCGCTGGCGGCAAACCGGGTGCTGGACGAATACTGGACCCTCGGCGTTGTTCATGAGTTAGTTAAGATGCAGAGTTACTTCCTTGAACGGTCAAAACGATTTCTACCAAGTACGTGGCGGTCTCTGAAGCAAACACCTCACACGCTGTCGGCCCCGACTCGACAGCTCATCGATGACGGCTTCAAGCGCCGGCGCGTTCAGCCGCTTACGCGCGAGTCCCTGGCAAGCATCATTGGCGAGAATCTGAAGTACGCCAGAGGCGAATCAGCGACGCCGTACTGGGCATATGAGAATGATCGACGACGCTGATTGCGCCCGCCCGCTAGCACAGGCTCGTAGCGCGCCATCGATACCGAACCCCCAACGCTCTGTTAGGGACGCAAGGCTGGCACAGTCCTAACTGGCGTGACCGGCGCCAACTCCGCGGGCGGCGGCGCATTCCCGTCCCCGATCTCGAGACCCAGCAATGGCATGCGCTCGTGCCGCCGCCATCCGCGCCGCTCCAGAAACGCCAGGCCCCACGACCACAACTCGCGGAAGCGCTGGATATACACGTCTCGTCTCGACGCCCACCACAACCCGTCATTTCCTCCGTTCCGCTGGTCCCACTTGTGATCCAACCCGCGCTCGCGTACGACTCCCGCATGGATGCGCTCGCTCCATTGCGGCCAACGGCTCTGCCGGCGTTGCTATTCCTGCTGTGGTTGCCGCTATGGCCGCTCGTTCAGCGACGACATTCCGCGTTGTTTCTCACATCCGTCAGCGCGCTCACGCTGCCCGCCATCGCCGGATTCCCGATGGCGGCGGTGCTGATCGCGGCCATTGTCGCCGGACGGTGGCTTACCGAATGCTGCGCGGCTCCGCCGCCCGGGCCGAAGCCGCGAAAGACCGCCCCTACCGCGTGGTCAGTTCGCTTTGCGTTCGGATTGGTTGTGATCCATGCCGCATTCCTCGCGATTCTCGCCGGGCCGGTCCCATACACCTATATGAACATCGAAAAGGTCCGCCCCGCCGACCGGATCGGCGTGTTCGTCTTCTTCAGCGGCGTCGGACTGACGTTCTTTCGCCTCATCAGTTACTACTTCGATCGCCGCCGTCACTTCGTGGACCGCCTGTCATGGGGCGACTACCTCGCGTACATGCTGTACTTTCCACAATTCCGCCACGGCCCGATCGAGCGCGCCGACGCCTTCGCGCCGCGGATTCGCGAAGCCCGCGCCCGCTGGTCGCCAAGCGATATCACCGCCGGTCTGGGCCGCGCCGCCTTCGGCGTCGGCACATTGGTAATCGGGGGGCAAGTGGTTGGGGGTATGGCGCGCTACGTGTTCGGAATGGACCCGCAAAACGTCTTTGCCACCCTGCTCAATCGCCCCGACGCGTTGGCATGGCGCGAATTCCTGATCGCACTGCACATGCCGATTGTGCTTCTGATCTTCATGGAGAGCGGCTTCGCCAGCATCGCGCTCGGCGTGTCGCGCTGCTATGGCATTGTCGGCCACGAAAACTACGACTGGATGATCCTCTCGCGTACGCCACGCGAGCTTTGGAAACGCTGGAACATCACGACGTTCACTTGGCTGCGCGACTACCTGTACCGCGAATGTCCGCGGCGCCGCTTCCCGCGCTTGAGCATGTTCATGGTGTTCCTGTACGTGGGCGTAATTCACGGGCTGCAATGGCGTTTCTTGACCTGGGGCGTATTCGCCGGCGGCGTAATGGTCGCCTGGGCGTGGGTGAGTGAACGTGTCCCAGCGCCGCGCGGGGAGTCAGCAGGCGTAGCGGCAATGGCAGGTCGCGTGTTTACTTTTCACTGGTGCGCATGGTTAGCCGTAATCCTGCTGGATGACCGGCATTGCGGATGGCTTGCGGCGAAGCGTTTTGCGGCGATCTTCGTCGGGTGGCAATAGAAGGCGTCGAACGCCGCGGCGCCGGC
>JAGQOO010000141.1 GCA_020427345.1 Phycisphaerales bacterium
GGACCGCGAGGGCCAGATACAAGCTGTCATAGACCGTACGATCGTACCGAATCGCGAGCGATAGCGCCTCGGCCAGCAACTCGCCCGTATCAACCATCTCGACCGGAAGAATCATCGCGTCGCGCAACAACGCCTTTGCCTCGTCGGCCGTCAGCAGGTCCCGTCGCCGCAGCTTCCACGCGACCGCGGCAATCTCGATCCACAACAGGCTCGGCGCCAGCAAGTGGAATTTGGGATCAAGCAGTGACCGGGCGATGTCCGCGCCGTCCTCGGGGACAAACCACTTGACGGCGACATTCGCGTCGACGACGAGCGACTTCACCGCTCACGATCCGCGCGAATCAGGGCCGTCGTGTCAGGCAACTTGCGACCGGCGAGTTTCTCGCGCCACTGGTCGCTGACCGCGCGCGCCTCGTCGAAGTTGCGGCCGGCGTCACGCCGGAGAGCGATATGCAGCTCTTGCTGAAGCGAACGCCCCGCCCGCTCCGCCCGAGCGCGCATCACGTCCAGCACCTCGGGATCGATGTCTCGCAACAGCAGGCTGGTCGCTTTACCAACAGGCCGCGATTGCGCGCCCGTCCGGCGTTTGGCCGCGGATTTCCGGTTTGGGTTCTTGTTTGAGCTTGCCATACCAGAATGATACCATTGTGATACCACGCTGGTCAACCATGCCGCGAGGCGCCGATCAGAATCGCCCCACCGGCCCGCCTTCCAGCGCGATCGCCAGACGCTCGCAAGCCAGTTGCGGCGCGACATTACGATCCAGCATCCGCTCGGCGTCGAAAACCGCCTCGATTCCTTCCGCCAGGCGCGTATCTGCCTCCGCGTCTGCCTTGGACGCCTGCTCTGCAAGCCGGTCGCGCAGCGCGGCGCCGATCAGCATGAACGCCAGCTTTAACCCGTCGCGCAGCGCGTCCGTCTCAACCGTTTTGGGCGGCGCTTTTGCCTTCTTTCGCGCCTTGCCGGGCTCGGGATCCGCCGGCTCATCTTCGTCATCGTCGTCCTTATCCACCGACGCCCGCGCCGCGAGCGCCGTCGCGGCCTCAATCACCTGCTTGCCAAACGCCTCCGGCCGCCCGGCGTCGCGCAACGCGCCGCGCACGGCGTCGCGCGTTTCGATCAGATCCATGCGGCTCCACTTCAGCGCCGCCCCGAGCCGACCGTCGCACAAGCCCGCCAGGAACCGCGCATCCGCGGCCTTCACGCCGCTCTCCGCGAGTTTCTCCGTCACAAAAGCGCGCGGCAGCGGGTCAAACGCGATGCGCTGACAACGCGACCGAATGGTCGACAACAGTCGATCCGCCGCCGACGTCACCAGGATGAGGGTCGCTGCCCCGGGCGGTTCCTCCAGCGTCTTCAACAGCGCGTTTTGCGCTTCTTCGTTCATCCGCTCGGCGTCGCGCACGATGAACACGCGTCTCTGCCCGAGCAACGGCGCCTTGGACGACGGATCGATCAGAAAATGCCGCACGACGCCGACCGACAGCATCAGCCCCTTGCTCGCGCGAATCGCGCGATCGGGGTGATGCTTGTGCAAACCGCGATGAATGACGTGCAAGTCCGGATGATTGCCGCGCTCCAGCAACACACACGATTCACAAACGCCGCAAGCGTCGTCGGTGGCGCGTTCATCCTTTGGTTCGGGCGCGCCGAACAGCGACGGCGTCTGATCGCCCGCCTCCGGCGCGGATTGACACAACAAGCGCGCCGCCAGCGCCCGCGCGGTGAGTTCCTTGCCGACGCCGTCCGGTCCGTCAAACAGGTACGCGTGCGGGGCGCGGCCGGCGGCCAACCCGCGCGAAATCAGCGACAATGCGCGATCCTGATGTCGAACATCAACGAGTTTCATGGCGACAGCATATCCCGGCGCGGCGCTCATTTCGCCTCCAGCCAGTTCCGGCCGATGGCGCAGTCCACCCGCGCCGGCACGTCCAGTTTGATCGCGGTCCGCATGGTTTCCGAGACGATTTGGGCCAATTCCTCGGCGCGATCCGCCGGCGCCTCGCACACGAGTTCGTCGTGTACCTGCAACAGCATACGCAACGGCAGGTTGTCGCGGCGAATACGCTCATCGAGCCGAATCATCGCGACCTTGATCAGATCCGCCGCCGACCCCTGCATGACCGTATTCACGGCAAGGCGTTCGGCCGCTGCGCGGGCGGTCCGATTACGCGAGTCAATGTCGGGAATCGGGCGGCGGCGGCCGAGGATGGTCCGCACGAGACCGGTTTGACGGGCGTCGGCGATACACTGGCGGATGTAGCCACGAATGCGCGGATATGTGCGAAAATACTCGTCGATAAACTGCTGCGCCTCGCCGCGCGACATGCCGGTTCCCTGGGCGAGGCCGAACGCCGTTTGGCCGTAGATGATCCCGAAGTTCACGGCCTTGGCGCGGCCGCGCATGTCGCCGGTTACCTGGTCGATCGGAATGCCGTTCACCTGGGCCGCGACGAACGTGTGAATGTCGCGATCCTCCTGAAACGCGCGCTTCAGTTCCGGGTCGCCGCTGTAGTGCGCCAGCATGCGCAGCTCCACCTGCGAATAGTCGGCGACGATCAGGCGCTCGGACGGATCACGCGGTATGAACGCGCGGCGGATCTGGCGACCGAGTTCGGTGCGTATCGGGATGTTCTGAAGATTTGGGTCGCTGCTCGATAGTCGCCCCGTGATCGCGCCCGTCTGGTGATAACTCGTATGCACACGCTGATCGCGCTGCGCTCGATATGTCGGCAGGGCTTCGACATACGTGCTGCGCAGCTTCTGTAACTCGCGATAGTCAAGCAGCAGCTTCGGCAGCGGATGATCCGTCTCGCGCGCGAGCGTTTCGAGCGTATCAGCATCTGTTGACCGCGCGGTTCGCGTACGCCGTTTCACCTGAAACCCGAGTTTATCGAACAGGATTTCGCCGAGTTGTTTGGGCGAGTCAAGATTGAACGTCGCCCCAGCCGCCGCGTGGGCTTCATCGATCAACGCGTTCATGCGCCGCGTCATGTCCGCGTTCATCTCGGCGAGGAAGTCGACATCGATTGTGATGCCGTTGCGCTCCATCTGCTTCAACACCGAAACGAGCGGCATCTCGACTTCATGAAACAGCTTCTTCAGGTCGCTTTTGTCGATGTCGGGGCCGCACAGCTCGTACAAACGCCACGTGTAGTCCGCGTCTTCGCCGGCGTATTTGACGACGCGATCCACCGGGACCTGATCCATGCGAAGCTGATCGCGCCCCTTGCCGATCAACTCCGTGATGTCGATCATTTCATAGCCGAACCAATCGCGCGTCAGCCGCGACAGGCCGAAGTTCGCGCGCATCGGGTCGAGCACGAACGCCGCGATCATTGTGTCAAACAACGGCCCGCGCACCGGCATGCCGGCGTTCTCGAGGACGATCAGGTCGTATTTCAGATGATGCCCGACCTTGGTGACGCGCTCATCCGCGAGGATGGGGCTCAGCGCAGTGACTACCCTCTCGAGTGCGATCGCGCGGTCAAACACGTTTCGGACCGGGATGTAAACGCCCTGCCCGACTTGCCAGGAAATCGAAACACCGACGAGTTCCGCGTCCATCGGCCGCGCGCCCGACGTCTCGGTATCGATCGCGACGGCGCGAACGTCCTTCAACTCCGCGACCAGCGCTTCGAGCTGTTCGGGCGTTTCGATCAGACGATATTCGCCGCCCGCCGGCTGCGCAAGGCGCTCCGCTCGCGATCGATCCATGAGCGGCGCCGCCGGATCGGGCGCGGCGGACTCCTCAACGGGCGAAGCATCCGCTTCCGATCCGGAAAACAAGTCTGCCGGCACATCCGCCTTGGTCGCTGCCGCCGACTTCGACGCGTCATAACCGGGCAACTGCGTCAGCAATCGCCGCATGCCGAGTTCTTCAAAAACCGGAGCGGCCGCGTGCCACTCGATACGCCCTACCGCCGCTGCGGGCAGGTCCAGTTCGAGCGGAACGTCATATCGCAGCGCCAGCAATTGGCGCGTAGTTTCGATCATCGGCGCGAACGCGAGCACGTTTTCGCGCTGTTTCGGCGTCAAATCGTCGGCGTGTTCAATTACACCGCTCGCCGAGCCGTATTTCTGAATCAGCTTGGCGGCCGTCTTGGGCCCGATGCCCTTCACGCCGGGAATGTTGTCGACCGTGTCGCCGATCAGCGTCTGGGCCTCGAAAGCCTGTTCGGGCGTCCAGCCTTTGATCTCAACCAGGCGCTCCGCCGTAACGACCTCATCCTTCATCGGGTCGTAGAGGCTGACGTTCGGGCCGATGAGTTGCTCGAGATCCTTGTCGCGACTGACCAGGAATACGTCGAACTCGGCTTCGTGCCGGCGGGCGAGCGTGGCCAGAATGTCGTCGGCTTCGAAGCCGGTCAGCCGGAGAATCGGCAGGTTGATCCGCTCAAGCGTGCTGATGATCCGCTGTTCCTGCGGCGAAAAGTCCTCCGGCGGCGGCTCGCGGTGGGCTTTGTAATCCGGGTAGATGTCCCGGCGGAAAACCGTCGAGTCCGACGTGTCCAGCACCATGGCCAGGTAGTCCGGCTTTCGATCCCGCACAAGATTCAGCAACATTTGAAAGAAGACGTGCGTGGCGCGTGTCGGCTCGCCCGACGGAGCCGTCAGCGCGCGGAATGGCGCGTAATACGCCCGGTAGATCTGGGCGTGGCCGTCGATCAGATACAGGGACTTGCGCATGAGCCGACATCGTAGGCGCCAAGCGGCGGGCGGTCGAACACGCCGGTAACCTTGACACGCCGGTTTCCAGCCCGTTCAAATACCGGTCGATGCCGAGGGCTCCGCGTCGGCGGCCGTTGGCCGAGTTGATCGCCAGTCCGAATTCGTGTGAAAGTGAGGTCGGGATCATGCCGCATGTCGTGACGGGTCGTTGCGTGGCTTGCCGTTACACGGATTGCTGTGCGGTGTGCCCGGTGGATTGCTTCTACGAAATCAAGAACCCGCGGATGCTCGTGATCGACCCTGACACGTGCATCGACTGTCAGCTATGCGTCCCCGAGTGTCCGATTCACGCCATCTATGCGGATGACGAACTCCCCGAGGTCTACGCCGAGTGGACCGAGAAGAACGCCGAGCTCTATTCGCAGGGCGAAAATGTGACCGAGCGCGGCGAGCCGCTGGACGGCGCCAAGACGCTCGAACAGATTCAGCAGGAAGAGAAAGACAAAGGCTGGGACGTCAGCGAGCCGCGGAATGCTTAGGCGGCTGATCGCCGGCGCTGCGATGGGCGCTCTGATGTTCAGCGGCGCCGGGTGTGAACTGGGCCAGCCGCGCAGAACTCCCCCCCGCGCCGAGCCGGGGACGCTGGACGCCTGGCTGCAATTGCAACAGGGTATGACGCGCGAGGAAGTGCGCGCCCTGCTCGGCGACCCGATCCAGGTCGAGAACAAAGACTTTGAACGCTGGCTATACCCCGGGCGCGCCGAAGTGAAGTTCCGCGCCGACAAGCTCGCGGTGTGGCAATCGCCGCGATTCGAGGAAGGGGAAGGCGGCTAGCACCCGCCCTATCTGCAACAAACAAACAAGCCGCCGACACCCGATGTCGGCGGCTTGTTTTCTTGTTTTCTCGCGAGTCGCGGCTTACTGGCCGTCCGGCAGCGAGATAATCACGTTATCCGCCGACTCGTCCGTAAAGCGCCGAATCATCTCGACAATCTGTTCCTGACGGCGGGCGTCATACTTCGGCCCGCGCATCACGAACGGATCGCCGATGCCACCGAAGTACGGCAACAGTGGAATACCTGCTGCGAGGTCGCTGGCATATCCGTTGAAAATCTCACTGCGCTGGCGCAAGGCCTCGCGATCGAGCGCGGTGCGCAGATCGTCATACGGATCAAAACCGTAGTTCAACTGAAAGTCGGGCGCCACATAAGTCAGGTCGTTCAAGTCGTAGACGGCGACGTAACGCTCCTTGCCGGAGCCGTCCGTCCACGACTTGCCACGCGCGATCTGGCCGTTGTCATCACGGCCGGCGACGCGCGCCTGCCAATCATCCGGGTATGCGACCTCGGTTTCCGGCGCGAGCCGCGCCTCATCGACTTCCGTCAACCGCCGCGCCTCCTGACGCCGTGTCGCTTCGCGCAACTCCGCCTGATACCGAATGTCGTCAGACGGCGAGTCGGCGGGCGCGTCCGCGGCCTCGGAAACGGTCACGGACTCGCTGGACTTGAACGCCGCGATGGCGTCCACATCGACCCCACGATCCCGCATGCGCGACAACAACCCTTCCGCCTGCAAGCGGAGTTCCTCGACGCGGTCACTCACGCCGGCGGACTCGAGCGCGGCGAGCGCCGCTTTGGCGCGTTTCACGACGTCGAGATTCGATTTCGCGCGCAACGATTGACGTGCCAGCACAAGTTGCAGCTTCGCGTTAGCGACCGCGGCCTCGTCCTGCGCCGCGCGCAACTCGCCTGCGATCGGCGCCGAATCAACCGCGCCTCGCTCGGCAGCGACCTCTGCGATCAGCTTTGCGTCATCGACCTTCGCGCCGGCAAACGCCGGCGCCGTCCATGCGGCTACCAACGACAACAACGCGATGTTTCGAGCGATCATGTCTTTTGCTCCTGTCGCCAGCGACGCCAAGCCGCTTTGTCAAAGCCGATCCGGTGTTCTCCGGTGATCTTACGCAGAGCCTCGAGGGCCTCGCTGCGAAAAACCGTTACCTGCTGCTTTTCATATCGGGGCGGCGTGGGGTCGTAGTAACCACCAACCTGCGGATACGTCCCATAAATCGGCAAACCGATCGCCGGCGAATGCGTAAGGGCAATCGTGCCGACATTCACCGCTGTCGGCTGGTAGAAGACCTGCGTGAAGCCGCCGTAATAGCTTCGCGAGGGAACCTCGACGAGTTTGCGGCGCTGCGCCGTCAGCGCTTCAATCAAATCGTCAATCGCGGAGGCGTCACCAAGCTCGCCAAGCGCCACGGCGGCGTTGCGAATCAGGCCGTCGTTGTCGCTTTGTAAAGCGCGGCGCAGTTGCGGCACAACGCGCGGATCGTTGCGCTTCTTGAGCTGTTGCGTCGCGACGAGGCGGACTTGTTCGTCTGGATCGGTAATCGCCAGCAAGGCGAGGTTCATGGTCGCCTCGTCGTGCGGAAAGCGCGTCAGCGCTTCAACCAGAACGCGTCGACACACGACGTTGCCACGGCTGAGCACCTGTGCGAGCGGCAAGATCGCGAGGGGATCCTCGATCGCGAGGATGCGCTCGCGGCCGTCGGCGACAATGTCGCGCACCGTTGCCTGTAGCATGTTCGTGCGGATCGCGCGAATCTTGAGCGCCCATTCGGCCTGCACCGCCTCAATCAGGCGGACGTTCTCATCGTCAGGATCGACGGCGGGCGCGTCCTCAACTACCTTTGCGACTCCCCGAGCCGATACCCAGATGCCGTTGACACGAACAAAGCCCATCGCCTCGCGGGCGGCCGAATTGGCCGGGTCAAGCTCCAAAGCGCGCCCGAAGTGACCTTTCGCGCGGGACTTAAGTCCATTGGCGACACACCACTCCGCCAATCCCACTTGCGCGCCTGCGGAGTCGCCAGCCGCAACCCTACGGGTCTCGTATTCGTCCAGAACGGTCGGCGCCTTTTCGATGCGCTCCACCGCACTGCGCGGCAGCGTGACGCGCCCCACCACTGTTTCGATGACGACGGAATTGTCGGTCGAGGTGACGCGGCCGGATACGGTTCCGCCGCTTTCGAGATAGACGATGTCCGCGCGCGCAGCTCCGGCGGCCAGAATCGTCACGAGGATTGAGCTAATCAACGCCTTGTTGGCGTGGCCTCTTGCGAGGCCGACGCGATTGGCGTGCGCACGCGGCATGGACGCCCCTTTTCATGGGTCGCTCAACGGAGATTATAGGCCGGCGCGGGTGTCCGGACACCCCCAATCAGGCGCCGCTGTCGAGAACCTTCGGCACGCGAAAATGGCCTTCGATGGTCGCGGGAGCGTTTCTCAGGGCGGCGTCGGCGCCCAAGGTCGGAGCAGGCTCGTCGGCCCGGGTGACGTCGAAAAGCTCAATCGGATGGTTTAGTGGCGCTACCGCGGAGGTGTCGAGCGCCCCGAGTTGGTCAACGTATTCAAGGATGCGCGACAGTTGCGGGGCAAACGCCACTGCCTCGGCATCGCTGAGCTGCAGCCGGGCCAGGCGGGCGATGTGGCGAACGGTATCGGGCGTAATCTCAGCCGGCATTCGGCCCTAAGCTGTTTTTGATCCGGAAGTTACAGATACTACGCGGCGCCAGCCTCGTCCGGCTTCCAGTTCCGCTTCGGCGGCTTGGTGATCAGCCCCATGCGGATGGCTTTGGCGCTGACGCGGATGCGCACGATCCGACCGTCAACAATCGCGCGGACCTTCTGAATGTTCGGCTTGAACTTGCGATTGACAATGCCGGTGACCTTGCGACCCACGCCGCCGAGGTACTTCGCCTTACCGCGATGCGTGTAAGAGCGACCGGAAATCGTCCTTTTGCCGGTAAACGGGCACAAACGAGCCATGCCAAACACTCCAAAACAACGTCAGTCGAAACGCCGATCCGCCAAAAGCCGAACGGGCTCGGCTGCGGCGAGTTCCGTAAGGTAGCGAGACGGGCGGCGCTCGTCAATCTGCGTGTGTGTTGACGGGTGTCGTCAGATCAAGGACACGCCCCGGGTAACCGGGTGGTCAACAGACGGGCGGGACGCCCGTACCACCCAGGGATGGTCCACAAACGGGCGGGACGCCCGTACCACCCCGGGGATGGTCCACCGGACGGGCGGGACGCCCGTACCACCCAGGGACGCCGTACCCCCCAGG
>JAGQOO010000142.1 GCA_020427345.1 Phycisphaerales bacterium
GCGTTGACGCTGCACGAGGCCGTCCCCGGGCACCATTTGCAGATGGCGCTCGCGCAGGAGCTGCGCGCGCTGCCCGCGTTCCGGCGCCACGCCTACGTCGACGCGTTCGGCGAGGGCTGGGCGCTGTACTCGGAGCGCCTAGGAATCGAGATGGGCTTTTTTGATGATCCGTACAACGACTTTGGCCGCCTGCTGTATGAAATGTGGCGGGCATGCCGGCTGGTCGTCGATCCCGGCATGCACGCGCTGGGCTGGTCGCGCGATCGGGCGGTGAATTTCATGCTGGAAAACACGGCCCTGAGCGAGTTGAACATCAACAACGAGGTGGATCGCTATATCGCATGGCCCGGACAGGCGACGGCGTACAAACTCGGCGAGTTGAAGATCCGCGAGTTGCGCGAGCGGGCCGAAGCGGAACTGGGGTCTCGGTTTGACCTGCGGGCGTTTCACGATGTCGTGCTTGGGGCCGGTTGCATTCCGCTGGACGTGCTGGATCAGCGCGTCTCGGCCTGGATTGAGTCCCAGCACGACGCCGACGCGCCGGCGACCACACGGGCCAATGGCCGCTGAGGAAGTCACGAACGGAGTCGACCTGTCGCGGCCCGCGCCGTGCCCGCAATGCGGCTATGACTTGCGCGGCCAGTCGACGGAAGTCTGCCCGGAGTGCAACTTCAACGGCGAGGACTGGGAACGGCGCCGATTTCGGATTCCGTGGCAGGAAGGGCGCGTCACGGGTCGGCGCGGCTGGCTGCGTGGCTTTCGCGACTACGTCGTCACCACCTGGCTGATCCTGGGACAGCCGAAACAATTCGCCTCGGCGGTCTTCGGGCGAATCTCCTGGTCCAGGGCGATTTCGTACCGGCGTTGGACGATCGTCGGCGCTACGCTCTCGCTGTGGCTTTCGGTCGTGATGCTGGAGCTGTTTGTCTACGGCAAGGTGCACGTGCGCATGCTGTCGCGCGAAGTGCTGATCATCGCGCCCACCGTCGCGACGCCGCTGGCGCTGTGGCTTTTCACCGTCATACCGCCGGAGTTTTTCCGCGCGCGGTCAGGTCGGCACATTCAGGTGCGGATGAATCCGGCGGGCGAGTTGGGCGAAGAGCGCGCCGCCGGTTTGGCGCAGTACGCCAGCGCGACGCTGAATGTGCTCTGGTTGACACCGCCGCTTGTTCTCGCCTTGCCGTCGTGGATTTCGTGGAAGGACGCGCTCGCGCTGGAGCCATGGCTGTTCGGCGGATTGCTTGCGGTCGCGGCCGGCATGTACGGCCTGCGGCTCCTCGCCTTGGCGCGGTGGAGCCTTCACCGCGGGGCCGCGCGAGCCATGTGGGGCTACGTAGTGGGTCTGGCGCTCACGCTGATCATGTGGGGGGCGAGTGGTCCCCTGACCATGCTGGCGATCATCGCATATCTGAGCCTGACGGCGTAGACAGGGGTACGGGCCAGCGCGGCGACGGTGCTCGCGCGGGGCGGATCGTTGCCCCGCCTCGTCGGCAAAATCCCTAACAGGCTGGCAGAAAATCCGCCGAAAGAAAGGCATGGCTCGCGCCAGGAGTGCGCGGTCAGCGACGCCGGAGCAACCCGTGCTGACGATCGAAACCCCCGCCACGCGTATCGCCGCCGAGGCCCGCTCCGCCCTAAGGCCGTTTCTCAATGCCTATTGGCTGCGCCCCGAGAACGCGTTCTGGATGGCACTGCGAAGCGCGGTCCTTCGACAAAGCCCGGTCGCCGGGCCGAGCATCGACGTCAGCTGCGGAGACGGGGTTTTCTCATTCCTCCACGCCGGCGGGGAGTTCTCTCCCGACTTCGACGTGTTTCAGGCGGTCACGCGACTCGACGATGTCCACACGCGCCACGCCGACATGTTCGACGGCGCCGCCGGTGATTTTCAGCCCCAGATCATCAACCCCCCGACGTGGCGCTACGATGTCGGCTGTGACTTGAAGCCAAGCCTGCTGGCCAAAGCGGCCCGACTTGGCGTCTACTCTGATCTAAAGCAACACGACAACAATGCGCCGTTGCCTTTCGCGGACGGGGCCTTCGCGACTGTCTATTGCAACTCGGCCTACTGGGTGACCGATATTGACGGCTTCCTGGCCGAGTTGCGCCGGATCACGCGCGGCGACGGACACGCCATCCTGCACGTCAAACTCAAGGCTATGGGCGCTTACACGCTTGAAGCCCACGAGGACCGACTCGGCGGCGAGTTCCTGCGTATCATCGGACGCGGCCGGCACGCCTGCTGGCCCACGCTTGCCACGCGCAGCGAGTGGGAGCGGCGGTTCGATCGCGCCGGGTTCTCAATTGAGCGCGCCACGCCGTTCATCAGCGCCACCCACGCACGGGTTTGGGACATCGGCCTGCGGCCGATCGCGCCGCTGCTCGTCCGGATGGCAAACGCATTGACGGCGGAGAACCGCGCTTCGATCAAGCGCGACTGGGTGGCGTTGTTTGACGCTCTGCTGGCGCCTCTCTGCGCGCCGGACTTCGCGCTGGGCGAGGTGGAGGAAGAACCGGCTGAGATTCAGTATCTGCTCCACCCCTGAGACCCGACGCGCAACCACCTTCCCTCCGCTACGATCTCCGCATCTTCTGTCACTACTTCGGGGAGGCCGGAATGCGGACCATCTACGGCAACTGGTACGAGTATCCGCGTTACTACGACATCGCGTTCGGGTGGGATCCGGATGTCGAAGTGGGCTTTGTGGAGGACGCCTTCCACAAGTTCGGCGTCGGTCCGATCAAGCGTGTATATGAACCCTTCTGCGGGACCGGGCGAATCGCCATCGCGCTCGCCGAGCGCGGCTACGACCTCATCGGGGCGGATATCGTCCCCGCCGCGCTCGATTTCGCGCGTCAGCGAGCGGCTGATCACGGCGCGGCGGTCCGATGGGAACTGGCAGACGCGAGCGCGTGGTCCCCGAACGAGCCGGTCGACGCTGTCGTGACGCTCATCGACAGCTTTCGTCACCTGCCCCCGGAGGCGGCGAAAGCGGCCGTCGCTAACTTCGCCAAGTCGCTGCGCGCGAACGGGCTGTTGATCGTCGGCGTCGATGTGGGCGACCGGCCGATTGAGGTCACCCCCGAAGAACACTGGACGATGGAACGCGACGGCGTGGTCGTCCAAACCGCCGTCTTCGACCTCCGCAAGCCCGGAATAACGCCGGGAACGACAGTTACGCGCGCCCGGATGGCGATCCGCGAACGCGACGGGAGTGAGTTGGAGATCATTTGCGACGACGAGATGGCGCGCTACACGCTCGACGAGTTCCTGCGGCTGACGCGAGGCGCCGGCTTTGAGCCGCTGACGATCTGCGATCGGCGCTACGACCTGCGCCGCCCCATCCCACTCAGTGGCTACGCGGGCGACATTGTGGCGGTCATGCGTCTGGGGCGCGCCGCGACGTTTGTTGCTTGATCCATCGTATCAGACTGCCGCGCAGTCGCTCAATTCAAGAAGCGCCCGGCTATTGGACGCCGGACTAAGCGGGGCTAGGATAGCGGTTTCGCCTTGACGCGAACCTCGGAGTGAACAGCGTGCCGATTCCATATAATCAGCGGACGTGCTACTGCGGCGAGGCCGGAGCCCATCTGGCGGGCCAAACGGCCATTCTGGTGGGATGGGTGCAATCCTATCGCGACCACGGTGGCATGGTCTTTATCGACCTGCGCGACCGCACCGGTCTGGTGCAGATCAAGTTCAACCCTGAGACCGACCCGATCGCCCACCAGACGGCGGGCAAACTCCGCGCGGAGTTCTGCGTAGCGGTGCGCGGTGACGTGGCGATGCGCCCGGAAGGCCTGGCGAATCCGAATCTCTCGACCGGCGCGATCGAGGTCAACGGTCGCGAAGTCGAAATCCTCAGCACTTCAGCGACGCCCGTGTTTGAGGTCGAGGACGAAATCGAAACCAACGAGGAAACGCGGTTGAAGTACCGCTACCTCGACCTGCGCCGCACGCCGATGCGCGAGGCGTTGATGACACGCCATCGCATCTGCAAGACGATTCGCGACTACTTCGACGAGCAGGGCTTCGTTGAGATCGAAACGCCATTTCTGACCAAGAGCACGCCGGAGGGCGCCCGCGATTACCTGGTGCCCTCGCGCGTGCACCCTGGAATGGTGTTTGCGCTACCGCAATCGCCGCAGTTGTTCAAGCAATTGCTGATGATCAGCGGCTTCGACAAATACATGCAGATCGTCCGCTGCTTCCGCGACGAAGACCTTCGCGCGGACCGCCAGCCGGAATTCACGCAGTTGGATATGGAAATGTCGTTCGTGCAGGCTGAGGACGTGCAGCGCGTGATCGAAGGCTGCATGTCGCGCGTGATGCGCGTCGTGCACGATATCGACATTCCGACGCCGTTTCCGCGAATGACCTATGAAGACGCGATGCGTGACTATGGCATCGATCGGCCCGACACGCGCTACGAACTCAAGATTCGTGACGTGTCCGAGGCCGCTCGCGGCGTCGACTTCCGCGTTTTCGCGGAACCGCTTGCGGCCGGCGGCGCCGTTCGCTGCATCGTTGTCCCCGGCGGCGCGCAGATGACCCGAAAAGAGACGGACACGCTCACGGAGGACCTCAAGGGCATCGGCGCGGGCGGGTTGCCGCTCGTAAAAGTCGGGGCCGGCCAGGACGGAAAACCGGTTTTCGAGACCGGAATCGCCAAGTTCTTCACGCCCGAGTCGACGGCCGCGGTCAGCGCCGCCTCTGGCGCCAAGCCCGGTGACCTGATCCTGTTCGCGGCGGACACAGTCGCCAATGTTTGCAAGTACCTCGGCTGGCTTCGTGAGACGATTGCCCGCCGGCGTGGGATGATTCCGGCGAACCTCTGGAATTTCCTATGGGTTGTGGATTTTCCCATGTTCGAGTTCAATACCGAGGATGGTCGCTTCTACGCGGTGCATCATCCGTTCACGGCGCCGCGCGACGAGGACATCGGGAAGCTCGAGAACGACCCGGGTAGCTGTCGGGCGAAAGCGTACGACGTTGTGCTCAATGGGATTGAACTGGGTGGCGGCAGTATTCGAATCCACCGCGCCGACGTGCAGGAGCGCGTATTCGACTTGCTGCAGCTTACGCCGGAGGAGCAGCAGTTGAAGTTCCGCTTTCTGTTGGAGGCGCTGCGATACGGCCCGCCGCCGCACGGCGGGATCGCGCTGGGCATCGACCGCATGGTGATGTTGCTGACCGGGGCAAGCAGCCTGCGCGACACGTTCTCGTTCCCGAAAACACAACGAGCGTATTGCCCGCTGACAGAGGCCCCGGGCCCGGTGGCGCAGTCGCAGTTGGACGAGCTTTACCTTCGATTGAGTCTACCGCCGTCCAAAGGGTAGTCGTCGTTGAGTAACGAAGGAGACGGTCGTGAGCGAACGGAATCGCTGGGGCTTGATCGGTTTGGCGGCGGTTGTTTTCACACTCGCTTTCGCCTTGGGCCGGGTGACCGGCCCGCAATCCGCGGCGGGCCAGCTTCCGAACAAGGCGGAAGAGCGGCGCGAGATGATCGCCGAATTGAAGGAAACCAACTCGCGCCTTGGTCGCATTGAGGATGTGCTGAAGCGTATCGAAGTCCAGTCCAAGCCGAAGAAAAGCGACCCGCCAGGGCCGGAAAAGCCTTGATGGCTTTTCCGCATGCGGAGGTATTGAGGAGAGTGCCCGAATGCTGCCGGAGCGGCAGGAGGGCAGTTACTTTTATCGGGGATGAGTGAGATGAGAGCAAAACCGGCGAAGCAGAAGCAGCGACCTAACATTGTAAGTGTGCACCTATCGGAAGAGTCCAAGAAACGGCTCGACGACGTGTGCGACGCGCGCGGTATGACGATCAAGTCCCTGCTGGGGCGCCTGATCGAGTGGTTTGTCGAGTGCGACAAGACGGAGCAGTCGATCATCCTGAAGCAGGTCGAGATCACCGACGTCGAAGGTCTGGCGGACATGATTCTGACCCGCCGCAAGCCCTCCGGCGGCGCCCGCGGCAGACGCCGCGCCGTCTAGGCCCCGCGCCCCGCGTTTCGGAATGCCTTGCAACCGGCGGTGGTTCCGCCACCGCCGGTTTGCATCTTTGCGGGGTCTGTCCATCATTTTCACCGCCGCGTTTGGCCTTTGCCGGAGTCTACGGTTTCGATAGACTGTGTCAGGTCTGATTCCGCTTCGGCGAGCCGCCGTGGAGGACCTGACGTCATGTCTACCCTTGAAATCCGGTGGCCACTGGCCTTGGCGACGGTCGCGTTCGCGGTTGCGCTCGCGGCGGCGCAGTCGAGCGAACCCGCCGCATTCGTCGCGAACTACGGCAATCTACGCGGCGGCGTCACCAGCTACCTGTTTGAGCCGAACGGCCATCCAACCTTCGTGCAAGAGTTGGTGACCGGCGAAAAAGAGTCGATCAGCGATCCGGAACTCGGCACAAACGCCTACGCGATCGACATTTCGCCGAGCGGTCGCTTCCTCGCGACCAGTCATGCCACCGCCAGCGACACGTTCGAGCAGATCACGATCATCGAGGTCGCCTCAGACGCGACGCTCACGATCTACGACGAGTTTCTAACACCCGACAGCCCGCTGGACCTGATCTGGCTGGATGAAGCACATCTGGCCGTTCTGCGGACGAGCGTCTCAGACTTCAATTACGTCATTCTGTATGAATTCGACGCGACCGCCCATACGTTGACCGAGTTGGACCGCCACATCACCGGCACATTCACGTCCAGCCTGATCAAGCATCCGACACTTCCGCTGATCTACATTGGCGACTCCAATCAGTTCTGGCTACGAGCGTATCGGATCGACTACTCGAACACCGCCGACGAGATTCAACTGTTACAGACCCTGCCCTCAACCGATGGCCTGTATCCGCTCAACATCACGATGAACGCGGACGGCACGCGCATCTACGCCGGTGGTGGCATTAGTGGCGGTCGCAACAAGATTCACGCCTACGATCTCGACGCCAACGGCCTGATGTCGCCGAGTTTCGGAAGCCCGTACATCACCAGCGGCAACTCCCCGTTCGACTTCGCGTTCTCGCCGGACGGACACATCATGTGGGTCGGCCACGGCACAGACGCGACGGTCCGGTCGTTCCTGCTCGACCCCAACACCGGCTACGCCACCGAAACCGGCTTTGTTTTTGATGTCGGTCTGCAGGGAACGGTGGGCGATCTGGCCACGCTCGGCGACAGGCTGTTGGTTACCGACGACTGGGACGTGATTGACGACATCGACGGGTTGTACGCGTTTACCTACGACGTCGATGGCAGTTTTGTCCCGATCGGCGGCGCTGTTGCGTCTCAAGGGGTCTGGCCGACGGCGCTCGTCGCCTGGAATCCGCAGGTGAGTTGTCCCGCCGATATCGACCACAGCGGCCTCGTTGACCTGGCCGACCTCGCCACGCTGATCGCCGCGTTCGGAACCTGCGACGGCGACGCCACATTCAACGCCGCGGCCGACATCGCCGTCAACGGCTGTATTGATCTGGCCGATCTGGCCTCACTATTGGCCGCCTATGGAGGCGCCTGTCCAAACTAGTCTCGATGCGCTCGCGCCCATCGGCGCCGGGCATAGTTTCTTTCTCGCCCTTGGAGGGTCTTTCGATGAAACCGGTTACAGCTACTTTGCTGCTCGCCACCCTTGCCACAACCGCGTGGGCGGCTGGTCCGTTGGAGGTCATCTACACCAATCTGCCCGGCGACCCGACCTCGGTCGCTCCCGGCGTAACGGATCCGAACGGACAAGCGGTCGTGCGCGTCTATCGGCACCCGTTGGCGCCATTCCTGACGCTCGGATCAAGCTCGACCGGCGAGTACTGGGTGTTTGAGGCGTTTATCGACGATGTCGAAAACGATGTGCTGGTCGTCGGCTCGGGCAATAGCGGCACGGTCGTCGCCCGCGAAAACAACCCGGTGGGCGCCGTTCCCGGGCGCGTGATTTCCTTCCTCGATTCCGACGTCGGCATCAATGATCTGGGTCACTACATCTACGGCGCCCGCCTTGACGCGCCGACCACGGACGACGAGATCGCGATCTGGTGGGACGGCGCCATGGAGCAGATCGCGGTGCGCGAAGGAATGGCCGCCCCGGACCTGAACGAGCCGCTCGGCGCCGCCGGCAATGAGCTTTTCGGCAACTCGATCAACTCGGTGCTCCTGCTGAATGACGACACGCCGGGTTTCTATGCCGCCCAGATTCAGAACATCGTTACCAGCCGCGATACGGCGGACTACCTCGGTAGCACGGCGGTCCTGCAGGAAGGAACGTTCGTTGACGGCCAGTTCATCGGCGCGCCGACATCCGGCGCGCTCCGGGCGAACGCGGATGGTTCCGTGTACGCCGCCCGAGCCGATCTGGACCCCGGCATCCCAACGGTCACGGGTGTTATCAGCAACGGGCTGATTGTCGTCAGTCCGGGCGATGTCCTGCTCGGTGGCAGTCACTCCGTCACCGTTGACGGGGTTTTTGACGCCACCGCCGGCTCGGACTTCTGGATCGCCCGCGGCGATGAGCCGAACAACGGCGATTGGGTTGCGCAGGACGGGACCGTGATCGCGCTGAGCGGCGACAGCTTGAACGGTGTCACCACGGAAGCCTGGGGCGCCTCGATCGCCACGATCCGCGTCAACAGCAATGACGACGTCGTGATCAGCGGCACGACGAACAACTCGAACACCGATCGCGACAGCGTGGTCGTGCTTAACTCATCACGCGTCATCGCGCGCGAAGGCGACC
>JAGQOO010000143.1 GCA_020427345.1 Phycisphaerales bacterium
CTCGTTTTCCGCGCGAAGCCGCTTCGCCTCGTCGCGATTGGTGATGATCTCCAGCACGTCGGTACGCGGAACAAAGAACACCTCGTTCGCGACGCTGCCAAGCACCTGACCACGCATGTCCGTCCACAGTCCAAGCAAAGTGGCCTTCGGATCTCGCTCGTACAGTGTCAGGTACTTCGTAAACTGCTCGTACTCGCTGCGAATCTGCTCGCGATGCTGATTGGCCCGCGCCTCCGCCGCCCGCAGCAACACGGCGACCTGGCCCTGTGACTCGTCCTTGGCCAAATCCAATTGATCGTCGATGGCCTCCCGCAATTCCGCCTGGTGCTCGGGCGCTTCGCCTAGCCGCTGCGACTCATCGTACGCGCGGATCGCGCCGAGAATGTCGTCCGCGCGGCGGCCGGCCGCCTCGCTCAGCGCCTTGTTGCGGACCGTCTCGGCCTCGTGCAACGCCTGCGACCGGGCCGACCGCGCTTGCGTCACCCGGATGAACGCCTCGTTCACCTTCGCCGGCAGGAACGGACGCAGCGTCACTTTCGTAACAACGATGCCGGTGTTCAAACCTTCATCGCCGAGTTGGCGATTCAGGCGCTCTTCTACCCGCGCCGTAATCGTCGAAATCTCTTCGCCGCGCACACCTTCGACCGTGTGCGAAGCGACCGTGCGTGTCACGGCGGCGTCAAGCAGGCGCTCGATCATCGCCTCGGCTGATGTCTGTTCACGCCAGTTTCTGGACGTAGCGGCTTTGCTGATCTGATCCGCGCTGGACGCTTCTTCGCCGACCGTCGTGACAAAGGCCTCGCCATTCTGAATCCGGTAGTCGACGGTCCAGACACCGTGACAAAGGCTCCGATCGCCGGTCAGCATGGCGCCGTCCTTGCCCGGCTGAAGCTGGTCCTTGTAGGAAGCGTTTTCGTCGATGAGGTCCTTGCCGCGCTGTTCGAACGGCACGAACGACGATGTCCGAAGCGGGATCGATTCCCCGGTCAGGCGAATCTTCTCGTCAAACGGATCAGGCAGCGCCCAATAGCTGCCGGGTTCGAACACTTTGCCCTGATCCGGAGCCGCGCGCAACTGGCCGAAGCGCGCCACAAGACCCTGTTCCCCCGGGTTGACCTGGAACCAGCCCGACGCGATGTACAACACCACGACGGCGATCATGATCAGCCGCAGAACAAAGAACCCGAGGCCGAGCGCCGAACTCAGCGACTGCTGCGCTGGATCGCGGTAGATATCGACCGAGTCACCGCCATGATCGTGACCGTGATCATGCCCATGAGAGTGGCCGTGATGATCGTGCGAATGAGCCATTCGGCGCTACTCCCGGTCGCTCTTCGCCGCCCTCAGGTCGGCAGTCGCCTTCGTAGAGGACTGTCCTTCGCTGGCCGGCGGCTGGATGAACGTCGTCGTCAGTTCATTCGTGGCGTCCAGGAAGATCGTGGCCTTTTCTCTCAAAGCCGTTGCCAGCGCGTCCAGCCGACGCTGGAAAATGTAAAAGTCACGATACTCATCCGGAATCTGCGCCAGAATGCGGGCGCTGGCCGCGATACCCTCCGACTCGATCGCGGTCGCCTTCGCGTTCGTAAAGGCAAGAATCGTGTCGCGGGCGGATTCCGCCCCACTGCGAATACCGGCGCGATCCGCCTCGCCCTCTTCGCGATACTTCTGGGCCTGCTTGTCGCGCTCGGCCACCATCGCGTTGAAGATTTCCGAAGTCGCGGACTCCGGCAACGAGATACGCCGAATCTGCACCGCCTCGACGTGAATGCCGTAATCCTGCTTCACGCCCGGAGCCAGGCCGGCCTTGAGCTCTTCTTCGATCTTGTCGAACGTCTGGTCAACCACGGACTGATCGAGATTCACCAGATCCGCCATCCGATACCGCGACAGCACATCCTGTCGAATGCCGCTCAGCCGCTTGCGCAGCTGCTTGCGCGCCTCTTCTTCGCTCTTGGCGCGAATGTAAAACTTCAGCGGATCGTCAATCCGCCAGATCGCGAACGCGCCAACGATCAGATTCTCGTCATCCTTCGTCTTGGTCTCGGTCTCCGGCGTGTCGAGCACCTGAAGCCGCATGTCGAACTTCCGCACCGTCTCAAACGGCGGCGGCAGCTTCCAGTGGATGCCCGGCTCCTTGACGACGCTCGCTTCCGTCGCCGAGCCGAACCGCACGCGGATCGCCGATTCATTGAACCGGACCTGGAACGACACCGCATACACCAGCAGCACCGCCACTAGCAGCGCCGCCGTCACGATGGTGGGTAATGGCCATTTTTTCATTGCGATTCCTTCACGCGTCTCAATAGCCCGCGCACACTCACTCTATTCCCGCTGTCGCCAAAGCGACACTCTGGCTATTCCTTCGTTGACCCGATCAGGCTCAACTCGGCGTCTTCCGGCCGCACCTGCTCCTGCGTTTCCAGTCGCACCTTTACGCTTTGCCCAGGATCATCGAACGCCAGCACGTATTTGCGGGCGCCCTGCAACCCCTCAACCCATGCCGACAGCGAACGCCGGGCAATGAACACTTGCGGCGCCGCCGCGTATGCCGCGTACTCGCGCCCGACGCGCGTCACATACGACTGGGCCTGCATTTCCTTGTCCCATCGCGACGCCTGCGCCCTGGCGATGATCGTGCCCGCGTCGCCGCCGAGGCGGTTCACGCGCTTATCGAGCGCGGCGGTCCAATAGGCGCGCGCCAGCATCGCGTCGACCACGGCGGTTTCGTCAGCGCCGATTTCACTTTCGAGATCAGCACGCGCCTTGTCGTATCCCCGCTTCGCAGCCTCCGTCTCGCCGCGGGCCGCGACAACACTCTCTTCCGCGACGCTGATGTCCGTCAGACTGCCGCCGAGACCGCGGTCCATGTCATCACGCAGATTCTTCAGCGACAGATCCGCCATCGCCTGCGCAAAGACGAGATCAAGATACGCCGATTGCGCCCCGCGCAGATTCGCGAAGCGCTCATCATCCGCGTCCGGCGTCCGGCCCTGATCGCCCAGCGCGTCCAACCCCGTTTCATACGCCGTCGCGGCCTTGCCGAACTGCTGATACGCGTAGGTCATTTCGCGGGCGAGACTCGCCGCGCCGATCGAGCGCGACAACACCTGATTCTCCAGAACCCGCGCTTCGCGAATCGCCTTGATCTTCTCCTGCTGCGCTGTGACCACGCGGCGATACGCCTCTGCGACGCTCTTCTCCGGATGCACGCCCAGCATGCCGACATAGACGATTTCCAGCCCAAGCTTCATGGCCGCGGCCTGCTTGGCGATTCGATCCTTGAGAATGCCGCCGGCGATTTCATGGCGTTGGCCGAGAAGCAGATCCAGCGTCGAGGCGGCGTTGAACCGCTGCGTCTCCTCCCAGGCGATCCGCCGCAACGCGAGCACCGGATCCTCCAGGTTGCGCGAGTAGTCCGCCAGCGCGTCCTTTCGAATGCGATACTGCACGACGACCCGCATTCGGACGATCTCGATCGCCGCCCGATCCGTCGCGTCCGCGCTGACGACCGTCCGCGGCGTCGGGTGCACGATGAAGTTGTAATGCGACTGGCCGGCGTGCTTGTCGTCCGTCCACAACTCGACCTGATCGTTTTGCGTCACTTCCAGGTCGGCGTCCGTCGCGAGCCCGACGACAATCTGATGCAGTTCGCTCGTGTTGTACTTGCGAGCCGTCTCGATCGGCCAGGGAGCCTTGAAGTGAATCCCCGGCTCATACGGACTGTCGGCGTTGGTCTGCCGCCCCCACCGCTCGATCACGGCCACTTCGTAAGGATGAACAATCACAACGCCCGACAATAGCCACAACGCTGCGGCGCCCGCCCAGAACAGCGGGATGAACGCCCGTTGCAGCAACTGATAGAACCACGTCTGCGAAACCTGGAAACCGAACTGGTAGTTGATGGCCTCGGCAAGCGTGTGCGCGATCCCGCCCGGCTCCGAAATCAACCCCAGCAGGCGGCTGTCAAACGCAGGCCGCGCGACCGCTCCGGGCGAGCGCGGGCGATAAATGTCGAGCACAAAATTCAGCAGCGTTTCGGCGCCAAGCACGATCATAATGACCGGAATGGCGTATGCGATCGCGTGTTCCCAACTGGCGTCGCGGCGGTAAATCACAACACCCAGCGAGACAACCGCCGCCAGCGCGACAACCGCCAGCCCGAGCATGTTGGACGCGCCGGACCGCAGAATCTGCCAGCGCTCCACGCGGGCCATGCCCGACGCGTAACGCGACAGGAAGAACATCGCCAACATCAGCGCGACAAGGACAATGACCGCGAAATTCTCGCTGTTGATCGCGCCCCACTTTTCCGCGTCTTCCCACGCAGGAAGCACGAAAAACCGCCACAGCCCAACTCCGAGCATCGCGGCGGCCGTAATCAGCGCCAACACCGGCGTGAACCAGCGCTCCATCCACTCGAGTCGCTGCTGGGCGATGCGGTAGCTCAGCCCCCCGCCGCCCTCCTCGAACATCGCCGAACCGCCGCCGGTGGTTTGCTTTTCCCGGCGAAGCTCATCCAGGTCGTAGGCTTCCAGTTCCGCCAGTTCATGCTGGCGAAGCACGAGTAACGACGCGAACCAGATCGGCACGCACACCAGCGCCATCCACGCGAACTGGTGCACGGAGTCGATCCGCGTGTAGCGGTAAAGAATGAACAGCGCGGCCGTAGCAAAGACCTGCAACAACAGGCCGCCAAGAGCGACTTGTCGGCTGCGCGCGTAGGAAGTTTCCGTCATGCCAGACTCTCGTCCTGAGGTTCAAGGCCGCGACGCCGGCCCGCCGCTTTGCGACCGAAAGGTTGTGTCTGATTCGAACGGCTCATACTATCCGACGCCACGGTCGGCGTGGAGCCCGCGTCGAACCGGGCGAAATTCGCAGGGATATCAACGACATGCTGAGCAAACTGTACGCGATCGCGTGGACCACGTTCTTCGAAACGATCCGCCAGCCGATCTATTCCGTTCTGTTGTGGGCGACGTTCGGCTGGCTGCTGCTGGCGCCGCTGCTGGCCGGATACTCGCTGCAATCCGGCAATGACACCAAAATCCTGATCGACGTGGGCGTGTCGACCATGCTGCTTTACGGCCTGCTGATTAGCTGCTTCGCCGCGACCGGCGTCATCACGCGCGAAATCGAGAGCATGACCGCCGTCACGGTGATTTCGAAACCCGTCGGCCGCCCGACGTTTGTTGTGGGCAAGTTTCTCGGGGTTATCGCGGCCGTATCCGTCGGATACCTGCTGCTGAGCGTGGTGTTTCTGATGGAAGTGCGGCACGGCGTGATGGAAACCGTTTCCACGAAGTACGATCAGCCAGTCCTCGCCTTCGGCTTTGCGGCGTTGGGCATCGGGCTGATTGCCGCGACGTTCGCGAACTATGTCTACGGCGCCCATTTCCCGACCACCCTGCTCGCGTGGGTCGTGCCTGGCGCGATCGTCGCGTTTTTCGCGGCGTCGTTCTTCGACAAAGAGTGGGACATCAAAGCCCCGATGGAGAATCTGAACCCGCAAGTGTTGTTCGCCGTCGCTTCGAACTTCTGCGCCATCGGCATTCTGACCGCGCTGGCTGTCGCGCTGGCGACGCGCCTGTCGCAGATCGTCACGCTGGTCGCGTGCGGCGCGGTCTTCCTGCTCGGCCTTCTCAGCAGCTACTACTTCGGCCGCTTCGCCGAACATGACGCGATTCGCGGTTTCCTGTATCACGTCGTGCCGAATTTCCAGTTCTTCTGGTTTGGCGACGCGATCACACTCAACGTCAAGATTCACTGGGATCATGTCGTGAGAGTCGCCGCCTACGCAGGGCTGTACACACTGGCCATCCTGAGCGCCGGCGTCGCGATGTTCCAGACACGCGAAGTCGGCTAGGCAGAGCGCTTCGGCGAACGCCGCATCCGAGCCGCGACGCCGCCCGCCCCTGTTTTGCTCGTCGTCAATCAGCATCCGATCGCGCACCGCCTATGCGACCGCCTGAAGCGCCACATGGCCTTCCGGTTCGTCCGAGGCGTGCAGCCGTGGCGTCGGCATGTGCGCGGCGATCTCTTCGCCGTACCGCACCATGCGGGCGCTGTTGAAGATCACCACCGCGGAAGACAGCATGTGCAGGAACGCCGCCGTCATCGGCCCCACCCAGCCGCGCAGAATCGCGAAACCGGCAATCAGAATGAACGCCGCGCCCAGCGTCAGATTCTGCCAGATCACCCGCGTCGTCGCCCGCGACAGACCGACCATGAACGGCAAACGCCGCAGATCGCTGCTCATCAGGGCGACGCTGGCGCTGTTCATCGCGACGTCGCTGCCGGCCGCCCCCATCGCGATACCGAGATCGCCCGCCTTCAGCGCGGGCGCGTCATTCACTCCGTCACCCACAACCGCGACGGTGTGTCCCTTCTGCTTCAAGGCATCAACCAGCGCGAGCTTATCCTGCGGCAACACCTCGGCCTGAACATCCGAGCAACCCATTTCCTTGGCCACGCGCCGCGCGACCGACCAACGATCACCCGTCACCATGATCAACTGCCGAATGCCCGCTTTGCGGAGTTCATCCATCGCTGAGCGGGCCTCGGGACGCGTACGGTCTTCGAGCCCGACCCATCCGAGCGCCTTGCCGCCCTTGACCACGTACAGCGTACTGAGGCCCTCGGGCTCCGCATATTTCTCATCAGACAGCGCGTTCAGGTCGGCGCCATTGTCCGCGACCCAGTTGCGACGGCCAACCATCACGATTTCGCCGTCCACTTTCCCTTGAACGCCGCGCCCCGACACTTCCTTTACGTCAGACGCTGTGGGCATCGAAACACGCGCTTTGTCCGCGACGGCTGTGATCGCCCGTGCAACCGGGTGCGTGCTGTACCGCTCAACCGAAGCGGCGAACCGCATGAGGTCGGCGACATCAACGCCGGGCGCCGGGTTCAACCGTGTTACGGCCAACTGCCCCGTCGTCAGCGTGCCGGTCTTGTCGAAGACAATCGCGGTCAGCTTGCGCGCCCATTCGATGTTCGTAACATCTTTGATGTACACACCCAACCGGGCCGCCGCCGACAACGCGGCCACGATCGCCGTCGGCGTGGCCAGAATCAGCGCGCACGGACAGGCGATGATGAGCAGACCGATGGTCATGTCCATGTCTTTGGTGAAGAACCAGACGATGCCGGCGATCATCAGCGTCACCGGCGTATACCACGCCGCGTATTGATCGATCAGCCGCATCAGCGGGATCTTCGTGCGTTCGGCGTCGAGAATGAGCTCGCGCACACGGCCGAGCGTCGTGTCGGCGCCGACCTTTGTCACGCGAACTTGCAGCATTCCAGTGACGTTGTTCGTGCCGCCGAACACCTCTTCGCCGGCGCTCTTTTCAACCGGCAACGACTCGCCGGTAATGTTGGCCTCGTTCAACGTCGAAGCGCCATTGACGATCTGTCCGTCGGCCGGAACGTTATCGCCCGGACGAACGACAACCGTGTCGCCGGGCGAAAGCCGATGCGCCTCAACCTCTTCCTCCGACCCGTCGTCGCGCAAGCGTCGAGCACGGGTCGGCGTCAAGCGGACCAACCCTTCAATCGCGGCCCGCGCGCCGAGGGCGGTGCGTGTTTCAATCAGGTTGGTAATCAACAGGAAGAACGCGACGACGCCCGCTTCCTGAAACTCGCCCGCGCACATCGCGGCAAGAATCGCGAGCGCGATCAGCTCGTCCATATGCATGTGGCCGGAGAACAGGCAATGCGCCGCGTGCCACCAAAGCGGTATCGCGAGCAGCAGCGCGCCGACGGCGGCGAGGATCTTTGCCTGCAGATTGTCGCCGGAACCGTCAGCAAAAACCCAGTTCGCGACAAACGAAGCGAGAACGAGCATGCCGCCGAGCATCGTGGCGACGAGCTTGGCGGTCGCCCGCCATGTTTCGGACTTTACCGAAAGGTGATCGTGTGCCATTTAGGTCCGCCGAGACGTAGTTTCTTCGAAAAACCGCGACATCGCCGCGCGAAGGAAGCAACTGCGTCACCCGGCGCGGCCGCGACAGAATCGGGAAGCGGGTGACGGGAAGCTGTCAGGCGCGATGACGCCAAAATCGATCATGAACCGATAGCGAATACGAGCGAAAGGGTTCAACAGTTCAAGCGAATCAGACTTTTTTTCGGCCGAGCAGCAGTGTCACCCCGGGCAATCCGCTTCGACCACCGCATAACCGGTCGCGCGGATCGACTTCACCAAGCCGCCTACTTCGCGGCGGCCTCTTCCTCGCCGCCCTTGGCCTTCTTCTTGCCACCGGTCTTGGGCTTGCGATTGCCAACCTTCGGAAGCCCAAGCGCCTCCATGCCTTCACCCCAACGCTCCAACTCCTGGAGACGCACGACGCGCTCGGCACGTGACAGCACATTGCGATGGCGCGACAGCGTCGCGCTTGAACGCAGCGATTGATCGATCGACATTGAATGCTCCCGCCAAATTTCGAGCCCGGGAGTATAGAGCGCCCGGACTGGGCCCGCAACTGGCGCAACCCCCGCCACGCGTCCAGCCGCCTCTCGGGCCGTCTGCGCCTAACCGCCACCCCAAAAATCACTTAGAAATGACCCACTCCCATCGCTTTGTTGAAAATCCGCTTCCCCCGCTCAGCCGATATCGTCTATAGTGCAGGTAGTCGAAGGGTCAGTTCTGGCCAATAGCCGTTCTCGCAATCCGCCCGCCCCCGAGATTCAGTGGACGCTTTGCGACGCCGG
>JAGQOO010000144.1 GCA_020427345.1 Phycisphaerales bacterium
CCACCCAGGGACGCCGTACCACCCAAGTCGTTATAATGCCGGTACCTACCGCGACCGGAGCGCCCCAAAGGGTCATCGAAACGCCGTCAGGAGTCTGGAATGCCGTTTTCTGTTCGATGGATCGTGACTGTTGGAGTCGGGGCCGCCATGTTGGTCGCCCTGACCGGCTGCCCGGAGCCCAAAGCGCAGCAGGCCGCGGCCGTCACCTCGGCGCCGCCGGCCCCCTACGACGTCGTGATCGTCCTGATCGACACGCTGCGGGCTGACCATCTGGGCGTGTATGGCTATGACCGGGCCACGTCGCCGAATCTGGAAGCCCTCGCCACAGAGGCGGTCGTTTTTGAGAACGCCAGTTCGGCCGCTCCGTGGACGTTGCCGTCGGTGGTGTCACTGCAACTGTCGAAATTCGTCTGTGAACACAGCGTCTACTACGACGGCCAGCGCATCGCCGCCGAGGCGAAGCCGATGGCCGTGCAGCTCCAGTCGGTCGGGTATCAGACAGCGAACTTCTACCGGAATCCGTACGCGGGCGCGATGTCGGGGCTGGAGAGGGGATTTGACCTTTGCGCCAGCCCACGCACGCAGATGGCGGGGCGCGAAATCACGGCCTGGTTGCAGACGGTTCCGGCGGACAAGCGGTTCTATTTGTACGTGCATAACACGGAGCCGCACGATCCCTGGTTCGCGGAGAAGGATGAGCTACGGGATCTGAACCTGAACGTCGACGGGCGGATGCACAAGAAGATCGAGCAGGTGTACCGAGCCTACCGGCCACTGACCAAGGTAGATTTCTCGGGGGCAAAGGACGTTTCCAACGTTGGACAGACCGACAACACCGATGAGCAAATCGCCGCAATGAACGCGATGGCGGAACTTCGACCACAGATCATCGACTGCTACGACGCGCGCGTGCTCGAGGCGGACAAGCGCGTCGGCACGATGATCGACGCCCTGAAAGCCGCGGGCCGTTGGGACAATACGCTCTTCATCCTGCTGGCTGATCACGGCGAAGAATTCGGCGAGCACGGCGGGTGGCAGCACGATCAGGCCGCGTACAACGAACTCGTGCACGTCCCGCTGATCGTCAAGCTGCCGAAAGGCGCCCACGCAGGCACGCGCGTCACAACGCCGGTCAGCCTGATTGACGTGTTCCCGACAGTGATGGACGTGCTGAGTCGCGAGAATCTCGCGGCGGACACGCGCGGTGAGAGTTTCCTGCCGCTGATCGAGGACACAGACGCGAAGTCCGACCTGCGCGTTGTTTCGATGCGCTACAACAAGAAGAAGTACTTCAAGCCCAATAAGGAGCTGCGCGGCGACATCAACCTCGTCATGCGGCTCGGCAAGTGGAAGGGTATTCTCAACGCCGAAGTAAACACCTTTGAGCTGTATGACCTTGAAGCCGACCCCGACGAGAAGACCAACGTCGCCGCCGAGCGCGAACAGATCGCAAGCCGGATGCGTGAATTGGGGGTTAACTACCTACGCGATTGCCTGAGCGGCAAGATGGAAGCCGGCGCGAGCGAGATGACCGCCGAAGACAAGAAGGCGCTGAAAGGTCTGGGCTACATCAACGAAGAAGACGAGAACCCGTGAGCGGAAAGCGCCCGCAGAAGAAGCGCGTCTCGTTCAAACAGAACCGCGGCCAGCGGCAGCGGCAGGATGACTGGACACGCCGCTATCACGGTGACCGCGACGCGATCGAAGACGCCGCCGGCAGTGAGTCGATTCGCGCCAAGGGCGATTTGTCGCGCAAACGCACGATTCTCGTGGACGACGCGGACGCGCCCGTTGTCGATCGCGCCTTATGGCGCGAAGGCGTAGTCACCCGCATCGAGGGTATCTACTGCTTCACCGACGCCGTCGACAATTCCGGCGAGTGGAAGCTGACCGTCCGCCGCGTGTTGCGGACATTGATGATCGAGGAACGCTCGGCCGTCGCGGTCGGCGATCGCGTGTGGTTCTCGGATCAATCCGCCTATCACGGCGGCGAACAGGCCGGCGTAATCGAGCAGGTCGAGCCGCGCCGCACCGTGCTTTCCCGCCGCGACCGCCGCAAGCGCGAACACGTGATCGTCGCCAACGCGGACCAGACCGTAATCGTCGCCAGCGTCGCGCAGCCGGGGCTGAAACCGCACTTGATCGACCGCTATCTCGTCGCCGCCAGCAAAGGCGGCATGCGGCCGATCGTGGCCTTTAACAAGTGTGACCTGATCGGTGAGATCGACGCCGAAGAAAACCCGGTCGGCCAGAGCGTTGACGACGTGTTCAGAGAGTTCGCTTCGCTTGGTTACACCTGCATCCGCACGAGCGCGACCACCGGCGAGGGCATTGACACGCTGCGCGCGGCGCTGAGCGACCACATGACGGTCTTCTCCGGCCAGAGCGGCGTCGGCAAGAGTTCGCTGATTAACGCGGTTCAGCCGGGAATGGAACTCGCCACAAGCGAGGTCAGCGACACGAACGAAAAAGGCCGCCACACGACCACGCATTCGCGTCTGCTGAAGCTCGAGACGGGCGGTTACGTCGTCGACACACCCGGCATTCGCAGCTTCGATATGTGGGCGATCGACCCCGGCGAGCTGGAGGCGTTGTTTGTGGAGATTGCGCCGCTGGTCGCGGAGTGCCGCTTTCGCGATTGCACGCATCGCGAGGAAGCCGGGTGCGCGGCACGAGCGGCGGCGGAGCGCGGCGCCATCAGCCGGCGGCGATACTTCAGCTACCTGAAGATGTTTGACGAGGTCTAGGCGGTCTTTCCTTCCAGGCATCGCTCGTAGGCCCGCAGCGTCGCGCGCGTCGTCTCCTCCACGCTCAACTCGGTTCTGACCCAATGCGATGCGCGATCGGCCGCTTCGCTGGCTTCATCACGATTCGCACGGACGCGTTCGATCGCCGAAGTGAGCGCGGCGGCGGTACCGTCCCCCATCAGTAGCAAACGCGGCGCGTCCGCCGGCCCCGCCAATTCGCACATCACCGGCAGCGGCGATGCGATGACCGGTACGCCGATCGCCATCGCTTCAAGCACAACGTTGGGCATGCCCTCGGTGCGCGAAGGAATTGCGACGCAATCCGCCGCCGCGAACACGCGCGCGACATCCGTCATCCAGCCGAGCATGCTGATTTGGTTCGCGAACGGCGAAGCGGTCAGTCGGCGCTCTATTCGCGCGCGATCAGCGCCTTCGCCCGCGATCAACAGCCGCGCTCCACTGCCACCCGGCTTTCCGGCAATTCGATCAAACGCGTCGATCAGCATGTCCACGCGCTTCACCGGGTCGAGCCGCCCCGCCCACGCGATCACAAACGCGTCAAGCGGCAAACCCAGCGCCCTGCGCGCCTCATCGCGCGACGGCGGCGCGACCATTTCCGCGCTCGGCGGAACGACAAACACGCGCCGCGGATCGCGCCCAAAGGCGCGGATGACATGATCCGCCAGCACGCGGCTGTTGACGATATGCCCGCAATCCCACTTGCGTGTCCACCGCTCCACCAACGCGTGCCAGCGCCGCTCGACTTCGACCGTCGCCGTGCTCGTGATGACGGGCGTTTTCATCCGCCGACCGACGACGCGCGCGGCGAAGTTTGCATGGACGAGCGTCGAGTGAATGATGTGCGGCGAACGATCGCGCAACGCGCGCTCCAGCCGCCCAAAGACGCCGAATGACAGCACGCTGCGAGCGCCCGCGGCAAAGACATCAAAGCCGGCGTCGCGGAGGTCGCCCCCCACCGGCCCGAGTTCGGCCAGACAACCGACCGACACATGATGTCCGGCGTCGCGCAAGCCGCGCGCCAGGCGCGCGATGCGGAGTGGCGCCCCGCCGCGATTCAGGTCGGTGATGAGCAACGAAACGCGCATCGCTAGCGGTCGTCCGGCACGCTCCAGCGCGGCAACGGCGGCGGCGTGAAGTCGCGCAGGCGCTCAAACAGTCGGTCGAGACCGGATTCGACGATCAGCAACGCGCGGTGCTGCGGGCGGATCAGCCCGCATTCGACTGCGTGATCGAGATATGCCACGAGTGGATCAAAGAAACCGGCCACGTTCCACATCGCGACGGGTTTGTGGTGAATGCCGAGCTGGGCCCACGTGAGGATTTCGAACGTCTCGTCCAGCGTGCCAAGGCCGCCGGGGAGTGAGACAAAGGCATCGGCTAGATCGGCCATCTTGGCCTTGCGTTCGTGCATCGTGCTGACGACGTGCAGATTCGCGACGCGCGAATGGGCGGACTCGGACTCGCGCAGCGAATGCGGAATGACGCCGATCACGTCGCCGTCGTTTTCGAGCGCGGCATCAGCGACGGCCCCCATCAGCCCGGCCGCCCCGCCACCGTAGACCAATGTGAGCCGCGATCGCGCGATCATCGCGCCGAGCGCCCGCGCGGCCTCGACGTAGCGCGGGTCATTCCCCGTGCTCGACCCGCAAAAAACGCATACACTCGTCAGCGGCTGCCGCATCGTCGTCTCCCGATCCCGTCGCAGGCGAGATCGTAACGCGCCGCGACGGACGGGAAAGGCGCGCGCGGCACAGCGACACTCGCCCGGTGGAGCCGGCCATGAAGTGCACGCACATCGCAATCCAAACCCGCGACATCGAAGCGTCCATCCGGTTCTACGTGGAATACTGCGGCATGCGGGTCGTGCACGACCGACATGAGAGCTTTCGGGTCGTGTGGATGGGCTGGGGCGAGGATCCGCCGCGGTTCGTCATCGTGCTGCTGGATCATGACTACGAGCGCAACGAGCAGCCGCCCTATCAGCACATCGGGATCGCGGTCGATTCGCGCGCCGAAGTGGATGCGATCTGCGCGCGGGCGAAGGCGGCGGGGCTCGACGTGCCCTGGGAACCGGCCGACGGCGGCGAAGTGGTCGGATACTTTGGCGCGATTCGCGATCCGGATTGGAACATGGTCGAATTCTCGTTCGGGCAGCGGCTGGGGTGACTTTCGCGCGCCGTCGGACGATTTTGACAGCTTGCCGACCGCTGCCCCTCTGCCTTTAAAAAGAGAATTGGAAAGCCGCGTCAGCGCTTTGCGGTCCATTCCGGACTCGCGTAGCGCGCCCGGCGGACATCCACATCGGCCAGTTGCCGACTCGTCCAGACGCGCGGCGTCAGGGCCAATTGCAAGGCGTCCGCGATGCGCGCCGCGAAGTCGCGCCGCCAGGCATCCACATCGACGTCCGCGACATCCGATAGCTGAGCCCCAGGGTGCGCCGAAAACCGCTGCCCGAGCATCAGCGAGCCATGCTGCAAAACGCGGCCGGGAATCCGACGCTGCGAACTGCCCAACAGCTTGCGCCCGGCGAGCGACAGGTCTGTGCGACCGGGCTTCTCGAAGCAGAAGAACGGCCCGCCGCGCGGCGATGGCAGCGGCGCATCGTCCGGCGCCGTGTCGCTATCCACGCCATGCGCGCGAAGCGTCTGCGCCCAGCACTGATGCGCGAGCTCGTACAGGCCCGTCGGCCCGACGCGCCCGATCGGCAGCGATTGATCGACAATGAGCGCGTATGTGATTTCGCGATCGTGCAGAATGGCGCCGCCGCCGGTCGTCCGGCGCACCACCGGGAGCGCCCGAATCTCGGCCGGTTGCGCGGACAAATCGCCGATGCGTTGAAAGTACCCAAGCGAAAGCGTTGCCGGCTCCCACGCGTAGAGGCGCAGCGCCGCCGGCGCAACACCCTCGTCGTACAACAGGCACTCGTCGCGGGCCATGTTGGAGGGGCCGTCGCAGGCGGCGTCATAGTAACAGGCGAGTTCGGCCGGCATGCCGCAATCGTATCCGCAGACCGGCGCCGCGCCCCTCGGGTGGCGACGGGCGCGAAAGGTCGCTACAAACCGGGAATGACAACGATTTCCGACCCGAATCCGACTGTTCGTCTTGAGGACTTTCCGGCCGACGTCGCCGCTCCCGCCGTCGGGCAGCTCCCGCCGACAATCGCTTGGCGCGGTGGCGAGCGCGGACTGTTGGAGTTGCTCGATCAAACGCTGCTGCCGGGAAAGAGCGCGATTCGTAGTTGTCGAACGAAAGAGGACGTCTGGCAAGGAATCCGCGACCTCGCCGTCCGCGGCGCACCGGCGATCGGCGTCGCGGCGGCATACGGCGTAGTGATCGGCGCTCGGGCGGCAATTGAGCAAGCGCGCGAGGGCTTTCTCAAGAACTTGGATGACGTCGGAAACTACCTGCGCACGTCACGGCCAACAGCTGTCAATCTCGGCTGGGCGGTCGATCGCATGACGCGTGTCGCGCGCGATGCGGCGTCTCCTGACGGCGCTTCAATCTGGCGGCGTTTGCTGGCGGAAGCGCATGTCATGCTGCGCGAAGACGCGGCGGCTTGCCGGAAGATCGGTGAGCACGGCGCCGCGATTATTCCGGACGGCGGCGGCGTGCTCACCCATTGCAACGCCGGCGCGCTGGCGACAGTCGCCTATGGGACGGCGACGGCGCCGATGTACGTCGCGCACGAACAGGGACGAAAGTTCCGCGTTTTTGTGGACGAAACGCGCCCCCTGCTGCAGGGCTCGCGCCTGACGGCATTTGAGCTGGCCGCGGCCGGAATGGATGTCGTGCTGCAATGTGACAGCGCGGCGGCGAGCCTGCTGCGCAGCGGCGCGGCGCAGGCTGTGATTGTCGGCGCGGATCGCATCGCCGCGAACGGCGATGTCGCCAACAAGATCGGCACCTATTCAGTCGCGCTTGCGGCGCATCGTCACAGTGTGCCCTTCTATGTCGCCGCGCCGCGCAGCACGTTCGATCTCACGTTGCCGAGTGGCGATGCGATTCCCATCGAAGAGCGCGCGGCGGATGAAGTGCGCGGCGGGTTCGGCGCGCTGACGGCGCCCGCGCAGATCGCTTGTCGCAATCCGGCATTCGACGTGACACCGGCCGAACTCGTGACGGCGATCATCACCGAAGTCGGCATCGTCAAGCCGGTCAGCCGCGAATCCGTCGCCCGGATTTTCGACTAAGCCGCTTGCCAAAACGGGTTCGCTCAGGTTTACTTGATTCGCAATTGGCGCGGCGCGGTCGCATGCGCCGGGCGTTTGGCATTCGCGGGGCGCGCGCATCCGCGGATGAAATCGCCCGCCTGTGATGTTGAGAATTCGCGCTTTGGCGCGTCGCCTTGCGCGACTCTCAACGGGACAAGCGCTCGCGCACAGGAGGCTCTCATGTTCAGGAAGAACTGGTGGTGGAAGGGCGCTCTGCTTATCGGGGCCGGCACGATGTTGCAGTTGTCAGGCGGCTGTCTCTCGGCCGTCCTTCAACGCGCAATCGTCGCGATCAGCTTTGACTAAGGGCAGGCGCAGGTCAACCAAGAGCAACAACGGAGTGCAAATCATGAAAATGAAGTACAAAGTCTGGTTCCTGGCCATCAGCGCCGGGATGATCGCGTTTCAGTTCAGCAATTGTGCCCGCTTCTTCGGCGACCTCGCCGGCGACGCGGTCTTCCTCCGCGGTATCGACTAAGCGGCAAGTCTGAATTCAGATCGCAACTACTCGGCCGCCGAATCTCGGCGGTTCCCAGGAGACATATCATGAAGAGAAAGTGGATTCAGCTCGCCACCCTATTGGTCGGCGGAGCAACGATGTTGCAGAACGGTTGCGTCAGCAGCTTTTTCGATGGGTTCCTTAACACTGGCTGGCCCACCGACAACCGGATTCTCAACGTCGCCATCGATGTCCTGAATGAAGAACTGTTCGGGTAAGCACGAACCAAATGGCGCTTTTAAGCGCCGGGAGACGCAAAAAATGAAGCGCAAAATTGTCATGCTCGCCCTGACCGGCGGGTATTTTCTGGCCCTCGGGCTGAACTGCCTGCCCAATATCGGCTCGCAATTCAACCTGGCCTAGCGTTGGGACCTCGGCCGGCGCCACGGCCCAGGCCCGTCAATACGAACACCGGAGGCGCCCAGCTCGGGCGCCTTTCTTTTTTTGGGCCTTCCGGCCCGGCGGGTTGATCGGGCAGTTAGGGCGCCCTTATAGTTTCGGCGATAGATTTTCGGGCCCTGTGGATCAGGAGTGAAGCCAGATGCGAAGAATGCGGGTCAAAGCCGTGGTCGCCATTATTGCGACGGCGACAGTATTTCAGCTCGGCCCACAGGGCTGTCTTCAGTTTGGCGCCTATCAGGCGTTGAGCCTGTTCGACTTCTGCGGCGTTCTGAACTGCACGCAGGGCACGTTCTTCAATTTCTGCCAGCCGAACGCGACGCTGCTCGACTGCCCGCAACAACAGGCCGCGAACCCCTAGAGCCCTCTGGAGAATAGGACCATGAAGAAATCGACCATCCTCCGCCTGGGCGCCGCGATCGCAGCGGGCGGAGTCTGCTTCCAGTTGGGCTCGTGCACGCAATTCGCCGGCCAGCTGAACCCCTGCGGCACAATTCTGAATTGCGACCCCGCCGCGTTTCTGTTCGCCACGGTAGGCGCCAGCGGTTTGGGGAATGATTTGGCTTCGGCGGGAGCGAATTCGCCGTTCTGCACGGTTCCGCCATTCTGCGCGGCCGCCCAGGACCCCCTGTACGGCCCATTGGGCGGCGGGAACCCCTAGAAACCGCTCCATACAGACATTCCAGACGGGCGCGCCACCAAGAAGGCGGCACGCCCGTTTTTTCTTGCGCCGATCCTCCCCTTTTCTTCGCATTTCGCTGAAAGCGCTCCTGCTGGTCCCCGCTTGAAACCCAGCGGCGGATGTTACC
>JAGQOO010000145.1 GCA_020427345.1 Phycisphaerales bacterium
GGGTGTCGCGCGATCCGAAGCTGGAGGGGTTGCCTGTGCGCGTGCGGGCGGTGAAGCTCGACGGCACGGGCCGCGTCAACTCGACGATCGACGTCAGCTTTGACAAGATCGAACTTGGGCCGGGATTGTCACCGTCGATGTTCAGAATCGAAACTCCGGCGGGCTGGACGGAAGAGCCGCCGGTGCGGTTGCCGGAGCCTGAGTCGAAGACGGAGTCGGAAGAGGCGAAGAAGCCCTGAGACCGAGTGTGACCTGTGCAATACTCCACGCTTGAAAGGCCTTCATGCTGAAACTGAACGTGAACATCGATCATGTGGCGACCCTGCGGCAGGCGCGTCGCACGGATGAGCCCGATCCGGCGTGGGCGGCGACGCAAGCTGAGCTCGCCGGGGCTGACGGTATCACGTTTCACCTGCGCGAGGATCGGCGGCATATCAACGACCGCGACGCTGAAGTGCTGAAGCAGGTGGTGGCGACCAAGCTGAACATGGAGATGTCCACGGACGCGGGCATCGTGAAGATCGCGATGCGGCTCAAGCCGGATCAGGTCACGCTTGTGCCGGAGCGGCGGCAGGAATTGACGACCGAGGGCGGGCTGGATGTCGTGCGCAACGCGAAGCGCCTCAAGCCGTTGGTGAAACGGTTCAAAGGCGTCGGAGTCGCGACGAGCGCGTTCATCGAGCCCGCGGAAACGCAGATTCGGGCCGCGGCGGAATGCGGGTTTGACGCGGTGGAGTTGTGGACGGGCGGCTATGCCCACGCGAAAACGCCGCGTGCGCGGACCAATGCGCTGGATACGTTGATCGAGGGTGTGGATCGCGCGCATGACTTCGGGTTAGACGTGCACGCGGGGCATGGGCTGACCTATCGCAACGTGGCGCCGGTGGCGTGGATACCTGGCATTACGGATTTCAACATCGGCCACAGCATCATCGCCCGGTCCGTGCTCGTCGGGATTCGCGAAGCCGTGCAAGAGATGCGGCGGCTGCTGGAAACCGCCAGCCATCATCACATGGCGATTGTCGAGGCGGACGACTTGTTGCCGGATCGATAGCCGGCCGCGTTGATGAACCAGTGTCAATCGACGACAAAAGGGGCCTGCGTGATGCGGACGCGTTTGGTTGCTGTGATTGGCGGCGCGGCGTTGCTCGCCTCGGTCGGCTGCATTTCGGTCAAAGCGCCGGAGCGGATAACGGTCGGGTCCGGCGGGAGTCGCCCGGTGGACACGTCGCGCGTGCCCCCGACTCGAGATCATGCGCACGCGCGCGAAAAGCTGGCCGAGGCGTACGCGCGGATCGATTACCTTGAGGACGAGTTGCGCGATTGCGAGAAAGACAAGCGCGAGTTGGAGCGGGATGACGATTAGTCTCGGCTACGCGTAGATCGACAAGCGGCGTCCGACGGTGAGCGCGTTGTCATTGGCGTATCTCGGATCGCGGAAAGGTGAATCCGCGTCCTTCCGCTCGCTACGGTCGCGAGGTTGCTGGTCATCGGGTTGCGTAACACCGCGAATGTTCTGGACCGCTAGCGCGCCGTCGGGCCCGCCCGTTGCGTCGGTGGCGGCGGTCTCAGTGTCTTCCGGAGAGTCCGACGCGCCTGACGCTTCCCGCGTCTGTTCGGCGCGGGCCTTCGCGATACCCGCGTTCGCCTGCGCCGCCACGGAGCGATCCTGCCCGGACGGCTCAGCTGGCGCCAGCGCCGCCGCCCGAACCTGCTCCAGCTTCGCGATCGTCGCCGCCGGATCGCCCTCGATTGGCGACGTGTCGATCTTCACCTCGCCACCTACGGCATAGTGCTTGCCATCGGGGCCGGTCTGGTAGTCGAACGTCGGCGCGCCGTTCGCATAGGCGCCCGCTGCGGCCGAGTGCGCGGCTTCATGCTGGCGCACTTCGCGGTCGCGCTGCTCCAACTCCTCGACTTGCTGCTTTTCCTCGTCGGTCAGTTCGTCAGGCCCGTTTGCGGCGTCGGGGGCGGATTCTGAGCCAGGCGCGTTCTCCGCGGCTCGAACTGCGCGGTCCGACCTCGCGGCTTCATCCGCTGCCGCCAACGCCGCCGGCGACAACTCGACGGTGTCTTCAACTGCGAGCCGGCTCTTCTGCCCGCACGTGGCGCAGCCGGCCTCGCCGCAATCGCAGTTCGGCTTGGCGACGGTGGTCGTAGCAGACGCCGGCGCGATAGGTGGCGTCCCGCCGCCGCTCAGCGCGCGAATCAACGCGTTATCAGACAAAAGGCCGCCGATCTGCATAGCGCCTGCTCCGTTTTGCGCATGAGAATGCGCTTCCGTTGGCGCTTCGACCAAACCAGCCGCGTTGTTCAATAACCGTTGATCACCCGGCCACTACTTCGCCGGCACAAACACCACCGCCGACCGCCCGCGCCCGCGCGGGTAAAACCGGACTTCCACTGACCGACCGCCGCGCTTCACCTGCAAGACCACTTCCTCATCCGGATCGCTGCGCAGCCGCCAGCCGCTCAGCGCGTCGCCGTCGCGCAGGCCGGCAGTCGCGGCCGCCGAACCCGCTTTCAACCCGACCACCCGCCGCTCTTGGACAGACTTTGCCCAGTCAAACCCCGGCTCAAACTCGTACACGACGCGCTCTTCGCCGGTCAGCTTCGGCGCGAGCGCGTCGGTCGGGACGGTTACCGTGTCCGCGCGCGTGACGTATCGATCAAACTCGCTCGAAAACCAGGCGCCAAGCGTCTCGACGCCCGCCGATCGCGCTTCGCGGTCAGTCAGCTTCATGCCCGCGCGTCCACGGTCGATCAGTTTGCGAAACCAATCGTCCAGCCCATCCGGCTTGCCCTGGCTTCGCGACATCACGCGCCAGCGCAGGCCCAGCATTAATCCGCGCTGGTAGGGCGCCTCTCCATACGTGGCACGATCTGTCCAGTATCGGTCACGAATCTCGCCGTTGGTCGCGTTCTTCGCCGGGTTGGCGGCATACTCGCGCAGGTGTTTGTTGATCCACTTTGCGTACGTTTCCGCCGACCAGTAGCCGGATTCGAACAGAATCCGCAGCGCGTAGTAGTCCGTGAAACCCTCGACGAACCAATACACTTCGCGATCCGGCATCGCCGCCTGCAACAGGCGCCCGTTCCAGTAATGGAACATTTCGTGGGCGAACAGATGCTCGACGGCGTCATTCAATTCGCTTTGCGGCGCCACCCATAGCGCGAAGCCGTGGTATAGACCGGTCCCCGACAAGCGCGACGATCCCGCCGGCAGCGGGTCGCCGACGGGCACGGCCGTTATGACGATTTCCGGAAACTCGCGTTCCATCATGAAAGTCGCTTCCGCGTTTACGATCCGGGCCGCTGTCTCCGCGAAGCTCTTTGCCGAAAACGCGAATCGATCGGGCATGGCGACCGTCACGCGCCGGCCGTCGCGCTGAATCTGCGCGATCTCCAATTCGCCCGCGAGGTAGGCCGAGTCACGCACGTCCTCCGCGCGAACCGTGTCGCCAACGTGCCTTCCGACACCCCACGAACAAGCCGCGTCCGAGCCCGCCGGCAATTTCCAGCGCAAAATGACCTGAAAGTCGGCCGGTGTGCCGGGTTCATCGCTCGGCGTCAACAAGAACGTCTTGCCGAGCCCCATGAAGAAATTGCGCGTTGTGACCGGGGCATACGTGTTGTCCCATTCCAGCTCGCGCGTTCGCGGAGAAACGGTATAGCTGAAGCGCAGCGTCGCCCCTTCGCGGTGATTGCAGCCCCAAAGCGAGCCTTCGCGCCGGAAGCTGCCGCCGCTCGTCCGCATGTTTGTGAGCATCGCCGCTATGTCGTCGATCTGGCCCGCGCTGGGCGTAACAAACACCGCTGAGCGTTTGCGGCCCCGCGTCTGCCACTCAAGCTCTACGTCGATTACGCCACGATCGAATTGCGGGGACAGGGTGTAGGTCAGCGTTTCGGCCCGCGCAGTCAGGGTGAGCCCGATCGCCAGCCCCAACAGCCGAATGCCGCGCAGTGCTTGCCGGTTCATCTGATCTCCCGCGCGCGAGAGCCGGTCCCGGCGGCGCCGCTTGCGCAACTCGCGCAACGGCTCACGGTCGCCGCGATGGCGCCGCCGATACGAGTATCTGAAGATCGTAACCGAACCTCAGAGGTGGGGCCGCCATGCGGATCAGAAACGCGTCGACGATAGCCACAATTGCCGTTGCTCTCATGGCGTTTTCCGCCGGGGCCTCCGCACAGGAGCGGCGTTTCCTGAACACCCGCGAGATCGTCCTGTCCTATGTGGCAGACGCCGACACGCCCGTCGAGAAGGCCAATGTCTGGATCTCGCGTGACGCCGGCCAGACATGGGCAGGTAAGACGGTTGAGCCGGAACGCCCCGGCTCGATCCGCTTCGTTGTCTCGGACGACGGCGACTATGACTTCTTCCTGGTGCTGATCAACCGGTTCGGCGCGTCTTCGGAGCCGCCAACGCCCGGCACACCGGCGCAACTTCGCGTTTCGGTCGATACAAAAGCGCCGACGCTGCAAGCCGGCGAGCCGTTGCTGATGCGCGTCGGCGAACAACTGGTTTTCCACGCGCGTGTTGTCGTCATTGATGAACGACTGAACGACCACAGCATCCGCGTCTACTACAACACGGCCTCCGGCTGGCAGGACGGCGGCGCTGCGCATCTCAGCGGCGGCGTGCTCACATGGCCGGTTCCCGCTGAAGCGCGACAGCCGCTTGATACTCAGATTGTCGTGACCGACCAAGCGGGGAATCGCGCGGCGGCCGAGTTCTTCGGGTTGACGTTGCCGACGCCCAAGCCGGCCCCGGTCGAGCCAAAGCCGAAGACCGAGCCGGCGCCGACGTTGGTCACCTCCGAACCGGCTTCTACCGACAGCACATTAGTAGCTGATGTTGAGGTCCGGCCTGCGCCGGTTACAACTCCCGTGCGCGAGGCGACCCCCGCCGATCCGGTGATTGAAACGCCCGCGCCGGTAAGACCGGAGCCGACACACACACTCCCGCCGCCGGAATTGGAAACGAACTACGCAGAAGCCGCCCGCATGCGCGAGATGGCCGCTCGTTACGATGAGCGTGGGCAGTACCGACTTGCGCGGGCGCACCTCGAAAACGCCCTGCAATACACGCCGTCAGACCCGGCGTTGCTGACGACACTCGGCGAAACGCTGATTCGCGTGGGCGATTTGAATGAAGCGGGACGGCGTTTCAGCGAAGCGCTGAGTTTTCGCGCCGACTACGCCGAGGCGATCGATGGCCTGGCGCTGGTCGCCGCGATGCAGCGACAATACCCGGTCGCGCGGGAGCGACTCGTCCAGTTCATTGAGCTGAAACCGCATTCGCCAGAAGCATGGCTGCGTTTGGGCGATGTCGAGCATCGTCTGGGTCGCCGCGACGAGGCGATTCGCGCGTGGACGACGGCCCGCGCACAGGCGGCGGAACTGCGCTCTGCTACGGGTGGAAAAGCGGGATTGTCCGGCGCGGATCACGATCCGGCTGAGTTGCAATCGCTCATCGACAAGGCCGAAACACGGTTGCGTCAATTCACTCGGCCGCCAGGCGCTCCAGCAGGCGGACATGTTGGGGATGCAACGGGTTCAACTCCAACACGCGCTGGTACAAACACCGCGCCGCGTCCTTCCGCCCCGCAGCCCACTGTGCGTCGCCCAGCCGCACCGCCACTTCCGCGTTAGCCGGGTCAAGCTCGAAGCGTTTCGACAGAAACCAAACAAAAACTTCATCCAATCCGCGCTCGTTGTAGCGTTCCGCCAGCGCGGCATACGCGGTCAGCATGATCTCGCGCTCGTGCGCCGAATCCTTGTCCGCCCACCAGCGTGACCATCGGGCAAATTCGGGCAGCGCGTCCCCCGCCAGCGCCACTTCGCAAGCCGAGCTCACCGTCGCGGCGTCGGCGCGCTCCAGCAGCGGCTCACGCGCCAGCAGCACGCGCATCGCCAGTTTGTGGAAACTCGCGCGGCTCAAAATCTGAGCGTGCAGCACATGCGCCTCAACGCGATCAATTCCGCCATCCAGCGCCGCGCGGACGTGATAAATCGCGGATTCACGCGGGCAGCACAAGAATGTGTCCGCGCCGCGCTGATCCAAAATGAACCACTCGCCGACAATCTGACCGACGCGCGCGCCCGGCGCGCGGCGCGTCCGCACGCGACCGAGCGGCTGGTCGAGTTTCAGCAGCGCTTCGGCGGCGAGGAGGTGTGCTTCGGCGGCGTCAGCCACGCGCCGTTCCGCCAACCGGGCCTGGTCCAGCGCCTCCTCGTACTTCCCGGCGTCAATCGTGATGCGCATCAGGGCCGCCCACGCGTCGATTTCACCGGGCCAGCGCGTGACCGCGTCGCGCAGAGCTTCGACGGCGGCTTCATCGCGTCCAATCGCGCGATCCGCGCCCACGAGCAACAGGGTTTCGTCCAGCGAACGGGATTCAAGCGATTGCAGCGCGGCGATGACGCGCTCCGGCTCGCCCAGCGCCAGCCAGACGCGCGATTGCGCCACGCGGGCTCCTTGCTCGCCAAACTCCGCCTGAATCTCGTCGAGCGTGTTTCGCGCCGCAGTCGCGTCGCCGGCGCGCATATGCGCCTCGGCCTGCGCGGCCAGCAGCATCGCGCGATCGGCGTCGTCCGGCGCCATTGTTGCGGCAGCGCTTTCGAACAGCGGAATCAGCGATTCGGGCGGTTCGTCGCGCAGCCGGCTTACGAGCGCGCTTGAACCGCCATCAGTTTGGGCGGCGACCGATAACGCCCCGTACACCAGAAGGGCCATTAGGGTGGTGAGAACTGTGAATTCGCGGCTCGGTTGCGGCATGTTCGCTCAGGCTAGCGACTGTGGCGGTTTTCGCGACATCGCCGCGTCGCGAAACGGCGCTCGCCCGCGGCGCCGATGGGTCGCTAGAATGCCTGATTCTGTCGCCGAAACGCGATCGAAGCAAGGGAAATCCGCCGAATGGACCGTCACTCGCTCGAATGTCTCGACTACTTCCGGGTGCGCGAGTTGCTCGCCGGCTACGCCATGACCGCGCTCGGGCGCGGCCTCGCTCTCCATCTGGAGCCCGTATCCGCGCCCGACCTCATCCGCCGCTGGTTTGAGCAGGTGCGTGAGTTGCGGCGTTTGATTGAAGAGCGCGGGGCGCCGCCGCTTGCCGGTGTGCGCGATGTGCGCGAGTCGATCCAGCGCTGCGCGCCGCCGTTGCGGGTGACGGTCGAGGAAGTCGCGCAGATCGGCGACACCTTGGCCGCGACGCATGTGCTGACGCGCTGGCTGGCGGACTTGCCGGAGTCTTACGACGAACTCTGCCGACTCGCGAGTCGAATCGGCGATTTCGGCGTCGTTGCGGAGCGGATTTCGCGGGTGATCGACGAGCGCGGGCAGGTGCGCGACGACGCGAGCCAGAAACTGTTGAAAATCCGGCGGCGGATCGACATTGCGCGATCGGAGATCGTCGCGGCGGTGTCGCGATTGCTGCAACAGCCGGAGACGCGGCGACTGCTGACTTACGCGAATTACACGTTTCACAACGATCGGTTGGTATTGCCGCTGCGGATGGAGTGCCGCGGGCGATTGCAGGGCATCATTCACCGCAGTTCCGACAGCGGCGCGACGATTTTTGTTGAGCCGTCGCAGGCGGTTGAGCTGAATAACGAAATCAGCAATCTGCGGGCGGCGGAAACGGAAGAAATCAACCGGCTGCTGTGGGACTTGGCGCATGAAATCTACCTGAACGCCGAGCCGATCGTCAGCACGCTCGACGCGATCGCGATTTTTGATCTGATCGCGGCGAAGACGCGCTTCGCGAAGGCGTTCACGGCGAAGCTGCCGGAGATTCTCGACGAGCCGCGCTTGAACGTGCGGGGCGCCCGCCATCCGGTGCTTGTCAGCATCGCGATCCAGGAATCGGAAGAAGGGCGCCTGCCGAAGCCGATCGTGCCGATCGACTTTCGACTTGGCGAGGATTTCGACCAGTTGATCATCACCGGGCCAAACACGGGCGGAAAGACCGTTACGCTGAAGACCATCGGCCTGCTGTCGATGCTCGCGCAGACCGGCATTCCCGTGCCGGTCGCAGAAGGCAGCGCGTTCGGCATTTTCAAGCGCGTGCTGATCGACATCGGCGACGAGCAGAACATGCAGCAATCGCTCAGCACGTTCAGCGCGCACCTGACGCGGCAGCTCGACATGCTGAACAAGGCGTGCCCGTCTTCGCTGATTCTGATTGACGAACTCGGCGCCGGGACCGATCCGGACGAAGGCGCCGCGATCGGGCGCACTTTGCTTGAGGAACTGCTGCGGCTGGGCAGCCGCTGCGTCGTTACGACGCACCTCGGCGCGCTGAAGAGCTTTCCGCTGCGCGAGGATCGCGCGGAAAACGCGTGCGTCGAGTTTGATCTGGAGACGCTCAAGCCGACATATCACCTCGTCATCGGTCAGCCGGGGCACAGCAACGCGATCGACATCGCCAAGCGGCTGGGCATGCCGAAGCGGCTGGTAGTCGCGGCGCACGGCAATCTGTCGCGCCGGGCGAAGGCCTTGCGTGAAGCGCTCAAGCAGACCAGCAGCGCCAAACGTGACGCCGAGGACGCCCGCAAGCAGGCGGAT
>JAGQOO010000146.1 GCA_020427345.1 Phycisphaerales bacterium
CGCGAATGTGCGCGACCGCTTTTGCGATGTTGCGCTTCTGCCGTCGTTTTCCGGATTTCGCCAAGACTTCGTCTCCTGCGGCTTACCGCATTTCCTTGATACTCTTCTTACCCGCGACCGTCTTGCGCGGACCTTTACGCGTGCGGGCGTTGGTGCGTGTGCGCTGGCCGCGCGCCGGCAACCCGCGAATATGACGCAACCCGCGGTAGCAGCGAATGTCACGCAGGCGCGCGATATTCTGCGCAACCTGGCGACGCAGCGTGCCCTCGACCATGTAGTCGGCTTCGATGATGTTGGCGATGCGACTGACCTCGTCTTCGGTCAGCTTGCCCGCGCGGACGGCGACATCGATTCGAGCCTTGCCCAACACTTCCTTCGAACGGAAGGGGCCAATCCCGAAAATGTGCGTCAGCGCCACATCGATGCGCTTGTCCTTCGGCACGTCCACACCCGCGATACGAGGCATGCGGTATTCTCCTAGCCCTGCCGCTGCTTATGACGCGGATCCGTGCAAATGACGCGGACGACGCCCTTGCGTCGCACGATCTTGCAGTTTTCGCAGATGCGCTTCACGCTGCTACGCACTTTCATGATTCGTTCTCTCCATCTCTGGCGGCGGCCTTGTCAGACGCGCCAGTCAGCACTCTCACACCCTTGTCCGTGACGGCCACCGTGTGCTCGAAATGAGCCGCCAGCGAACCGTCCCGCGTTACCACCGCCCAGCCATCGCGACCGACCTGCCGCGTCGCGGCGGAGCCGGCGGTCACCATCGGCTCGATCGCGACGACAAGGCCCGGCGTAAGCCGGAAGTCGCCGTCAGGATCGACATAGTTGGGCACTTTCGGCTCTTCATGCATCTCGCGGCCGATACCGTGCCCGACATAGTTACGCACGACGCCGAAACCGGCGTCCTGCACATACGTCTGCATGCGACGGGCCACTTTGCTCCACGCCAGGCCCGGGCGCATCTCGCGAATCGCGAGGTCGAGCGCGCCGCTCGTAACCTCGAGCAGGCGATTGGCCTCCGGCGACACTTCGCCGATCGCAAACGTTCGCGCGTGGTCGCCGCAATACCCTTTCAGACGCACGCCGCAGTCGATACTGACGATGTCGCCTTCGACCAGCGGGCGGTCATTCGGAATACCGTGCACGACCTCTTCATTCAGCGAGGCGCAGATACTCGCCGGGAAGGGGTTCTTCGCCGACGGATGCTCCACACCCAGAAACAGCGCCGTCGCCCCCGCTTCTCGAATCATGCGGTCGGCCACGGCGTTCATCTCGTTCGTCGTCGCGCCCGGGCGGGCGATCTTCTCGATTGCGTCGAGAATCGACCGCACCAGCAACCCGGCCGCCCGCATGAGCTCGATCTCGCGGGCCGACTTCAACACCACACGCGATGTAGCCGCTGACGTCATCGCTTCCCCAGCGACCGCACAATCGCGCTTATCTCTCGCTCCACCACGTCTGCCGACGACGAAGCGTCGACGCCGCGCAGTATCCCGCGCTCGCCGTAGTACCCGATCAGCGGCGCGGTCTGCTCGCGATACGTCTTCAGACGCGTCTGCACCACTGCTTCACTGTCATCCGCCCGCTGCGACAGCTCGGACCCACAATTGTCGCACTGGCCCGGCGAGGTCGGCGGGTGGAATCGGGTATTATATGTACGTCCGCATTTCTTGCAAACCAGCCGGCTGACAATGCGATCGACGATCGCCTGGTCATCCAGCTGGAAGTCCAGCACCGCATCCAACTTACGCCCACGCGCTGTCAGGCCGGCGTCGAGCGCCTCGGCCTGTGGCACCGTCCGCGGGAAGCCGTCCAGCAAGAACCCGGCATCGTCCGGAATCCGGTCGATCCCAGCCAACATCACTTCCGTGATGACCTCATCCGGGACCAGTCCGCCAGATTCCACGAACGGCCGGGCCCGCCGGCCGATGTCCGTGTTCTCGTGGATCTCATTCCGCAGCGTGTCGCCGCTGGAGATCGCCCGGAGCCCATGGGCCGCGCTCAGTCTGGTGGCCTGGGTACCCTTTCCGGTACCGGGCGGCCCCATGAAAACAAGGTGAACCGCAGCCAACGATCAACGCCCCTGCTGCTCCTGCGACAGGAAGCCCGCATAATTCCGCATTACGAGGTTTGCTTCGAGACGCTGCACAAGGTCCAACGCCACGCTCACGACGATCAGCAGGCCCGTTCCGCCGAGAAACGCAGAAACGCCGAACGGGATACCGAGGTAGCTCGAGACGATCGCGGGGATCACCGCGATAACGGCCAGGAAGCCGGCGCCGACGTAAGTGACGCGCTCCATAACCGCTTCTAGGTATTCCGCCGTCCGCTTGCCCGGGCGCAGGCCCGGAATAAAGCTGCCCATGTCGCGGAGGTTGTTGGCGAGCTCCTTGGGCTGGAACTGCACCGACACCCAGAAGTACGAGAAGATGTACACCATCGCGACGTAGGCCAGCACGTAAGTGAACTCGCCGGGATAGAACGCCGTGGCGGCCATACCCCACAATTGCGTCGGCGGGAAGCCGGCGCTGGCCAGCGCTCCGAAAAGCCAACTCGGCAGCAGCAGGAACGAACTGGCGAAGATGATCGGCATGACGCCGCCGTGATTCACCTTCAGCGGCAGGTAATGCTTGGCGCCACCCACAACGCGACGGCCACGGCTCTGCTTGGCCTGTTGAATCGGGATGCGGCGCTGTGCCTGGGTGATCAGAATCGACCCGGCTACGACGAAAACGAACGACACGATGAGGAAAATGATCTTGCTCGGATCGTACTCCCGACCGGCGCCGTTCCAGACTTCGATCACAATAAATGGCAAGCGCGACACAATGCCCGCCATGATGATCAAACTAATGCCGTTTCCGATGCCGTATTCGTCGATCTGCTCACCGATCCACATCAACAGCAGTGAGCCGGCCATCAGGCCGACCACACAAATCACGAAGAAAGAGAACGTCCAGCGATAGTCGTCGTAGACAAGCTGAGCGGAGTTCAGGTGCGAGTACCAGAAAATAGCCTGAATGAAACACAGGCCCACGGTGGCGTACCGCGTGTACTCCTGGATCTTGCGCCGTCCGCTCTCCCCTTCCTTGGCGATTTTCTCGAGCGACGGAACCACCGTGGCGAGAATCTGGAAGATAATCGAGGCGCTGATGTACGGCATGATCCCGAGGCCGAACAGCGTGCTTTGCCCCAGATCACCACCGGTGAACATGGCGAAGATTTCGGCCATCTGCTCGCCGGCGCCGCCGCCGACCGAGCCGAAGTAGCTGGCCAGGCGAACCTGATCGATACCCGGCAACGGCACATAGATGCCGACGCGGTAGACCGCCAGCATCATCAGCGTGAACAGCACCTTGCGGCGCAGGTCAGGAATCTTGAAAACGTTGGCTAACGCCTGGAACATGAGCTCTCACTCGCGGCGCCGACGGGGCGGCGGTTCTATTCGGACTCGTTTGCCGGCTCGGCCTTCGGCCTGGGAGCCGGCTTCGCCTTGGCGGTCGACGCGGTCTTGGATTTCGTGCGGCGCTTGGCCCGCCATTGCTCGGCGGGATCAGCCCGTTCAATCAACTTGACTGATCCGCCGGCCTTTTCGATGGCCTGCTTCGCGGCCTCGCTGAACGCATGCGCCTCAACCGTCAGCTTCTTGGTCAGTTCGCCTTTGCCAAGCACTTTGACCAGCGCATCGGCCTTGTGGACGAGGCGATTGCGGCGCAGGTTGGCAAAATCGACAACCTCGCCATCGTCAAAACGCTTGTCGAGCGTCCCCAGATTGACCAACTCGTATTCAGTACGGAAATTCGCGTTGGAAAAACCGCGTTTCGCGATGCGGCGGAAGATCGGCATCTGACCGCCTTCGGTCATCCGCCGCGCGCCGCCACCCGAGCGGGAGGCGTGCCCTTTTGATCCACGTCCGCAGGTCTTGCCATGACCACTGCCGATGCCGCGACCGACGCGCTTGCGGCGGCGATTGGCGCCGACAGCCGATGTAATGTTGTTGATTTGCATCCTAGGACTCCGAGCTCCACGACTCCGTCGCGACAACGGCCTCAGCCGGCTCGTCATCGACCTCGCCCGGCAGGCGGCCGATGCTCACGCCGCGCAATTGCTCCACCTGCTTGCGCGAGCGCAGCTGGCGGAGGCCGTCGAGTGTCGCCTTTACCAGGTTCTTGGGGCTCGTCGAGCCGTAGACCTTGGTCAGCACGTCTTTCACGCCGGCGAGTTCCAGCACCGAACGGGCGGCGGCGCCGGCGATAACGCCGGTACCTTCGCTGGCCGGCAGCAGGAGAATGCGGCTGGCGCCGAAGTGTCCGATGACGCGATGCGGGATGGTCGTGCCCTTCAGGGGGACATTAACCATCTTACGACGGGCCTGTTTGTTCGCCTTCTCGATGGCGGGCAGCACTTCGTTGGCCTTGCCGTAGCCGTGGCCGACGCGACCCTTGCGATCACCGGCGACGACGAGCGCCCCGAACGAAAAGCGCCGACCGCCTTTGACGACGGTGGCGCAGCGGTACAGCTTGACGAGGTTGTCGTCCATCGAATCGGACGATTCCTGGCGACTCTCGCGACGCTGCCGTTGCGGTCTTGGTTTTCCAGCCATATGCGGTTTCTCGATTCTTCCTAGAACTTCAGACCGGCTTCGCGCGCCGCGTCAGCCAACGCTTTGATCCGACCATGATATTTGCGACCGCGGCGATCGAACGCGACCTGCTCAACGCCGGCCGCCTTGGCCTTTTCGGCCAGCGCTTTGCCGACAGCCTTGGCCGCGGCGCAGTTGCCGCCGTAGGCGGATGCCAAGTCAGCGCCGCGCGTCGAGACCGAGCAGATCGTGCGGCCCGACACATCGTCGATCACCTGCGCGAACAGGTTCCGCAGAGATCGCGTGACCGACAGACGCGGCCGCTCCGCCGTGCCCGAGAGCTTCTTCCGCCCGCTGCGGCGACGTTTCGCCAGCCGAATTCGTTTTTGAACAATCGCGCGCATCAGCCCGCTCCAACTCTTCCTTAACCTTTTGAATCAACCACCGCTCGCGAAGGCCTTACCGACCTTGCGGCGAATCTGTTCACCGGCATAGCGGAAACCCTTGCCCTTATAAGGCTCGGGCTTGCGCAGACTGCGCACGTGCGACGCGAAGTTTCCGACCAGCTGCTTATCAATTCCCGAGACTGTGAACTTCGCGGGTTCGTTGTTACCGCGCGACGTCGGCGTCTCTACCTTGACCGTGACGCCTGCGGGCACCATGACTTCAAACTGGGCCGGCTTGCCGAAGCCGCGGCCCATGAAGCCGCAGTTCACCATCAGCTTGTTGCCCTTGAGGTCGGCGCTGTAGCCGGTGCCGTAGAGCTCCAGCTTGACTTCGTATCCTTTCGTGACGCCCTCGATCATGTTCGCCATCAGCGAACGAACGAGGCCGTGACGCTCGCGCGAGGAACGATCATCATTCGGCCGCGATACGACGATCTGCGAGCCGTCGACCTTCGCGGTGATGGGATCGGGGATCCGCATGTCCAGCGTTCCCTTCGGCCCGGTGACCTTGGCGTTCTGGCCGTTTACCTCGACCTTGACGCCGCTCGGGATGGGAACTGGTAGTTTGCCGATTCGTGACATCGTTTAGCACACCGTACAGAGGAGTTCACCGCCCACCTTGCGGCGACGGCATTCCCGATCACTGAGCACGCCCTGGCTGGTGGAGACCACCGCCACGCCGAGCCCGTCCAACACGCGCGGCAACTCGCCTGAGCCGCGATAGACACGGCATCCCGGCTTGCTGACGCGTTGAATGTCCTGAATCACCAACTCGCCGCGCTCGCCGTACTTCAGGTCGACGCGAATCTCGCCCTGGTTGGCGTCATCGATCGAGGCGTAGTCCGTGATGTACCCTTCGTCCTTCAGCACCTGGGCAATACCCATGCAGACCTTGTTTCGCTTGATGCGCACCTGGCGCTTGCGCGCGCTGTTCGCGTTGCGAATGCGAGTCAACATGTCCGCAATCGGATCAGTCAGCATTAGTTCACCTTCACTACCAACTGGCCTTACGCACGCCGGGGATGTGCCCCTCGTGCGCGAGTTTGCGGAAACACAAGCGGCAGATGCGGAACTTGCGATACACCGCCCGGGGACGGCCGCACAGTTCGCAGCGGTTATAGCCGCGCACCGCGTACTTCGGTTTCTGCCGCGCTTTGATCTTCAAACCCAGTCGGGCCATACGTCACTAGCTCCTGAACGGCATGCCCAGCTTCGTCAGAAGCATGCGGGCCTCACTGTCGTTGGCCGCCGTCGTGCAGATCGTGATGTTCAACCCCTGCTGATACGAAATCTTGTCGGGGTTGACCTCTGGAAACACGCCGACTTCCGTCAGTCCCATGTTGTAGTTGCCGCGGCCGTCAAACGCGTCCGGCTTCAGGCCGCGAAAGTCGCGCACGCGGGGAATCGCGATCGAAATCATGCGATCGAGAAACTCATAGGCCCGTTTGCCGCGCATCGTCACGCGCAGGCCGACGTCGTAGCCTTCGCGGAGCTTGAAGTTCGACACGCTCTTGCGGGCCTTGCACACCTGCGGCTTCTGCCCGGTGATCGTGGTGATGTGCTGCTCAGCCTCGACAAAACGCTTGTTTTCGCGCGCCTTATTGGTGCTTTCAGCGACGGCCTTGCCCAGGCCCATCGACACGACGACCTTGTCGACCTTCGGGATCGACATCGGGTTGTCCCGGCCGAATTCCTTCTTCAGCTCAGGCAGCACTTCTTTGCGAAATCGTTCGAGTAATCGCGCCATGCCTTAGCTCCCGGCCTTCTTCGCGCGCGTCACTTCGCCGATCACCTTGCCCGAGCGGGCCACGCGCTGCTTCTTGACGACCCGGCCCTTGGCGTCCTTTTCCGCCTTGAACCGGACGCGTGTGCCGCGGCCCGTCGCCGGATCGATCGGCTGCACATTCGAAATGTGAATCGGCGCTTCCTTCTGGATGCGGCCGCCCTGCGGATTCGCCTGCGAGCGGCGAATGTGGCGATAGCGGAGATTCACGCCCTCGATGAGCACGCGATCTTTGTCAGCCATGACGGCGAGGACCTTACCGACAGCGCCCTTCTTGCTGCCGGCGATGACCTGCACCATGTCGTCCTTGCGAATACGCGCCGGCATGTCTACCAAACCTCCTCAGCCAGCGAGATGATCTTGCCGAAGTTCTTCTCGCGCAGCTCGCGGGCGACGGCGCCGAATACGCGCGTGCCCTTCGGGTTGTTCTCGGCGTCGATGATGACGGCCGCGTTCGAATCGAAACGCACATACGTGCCGTCCGGTCGGCGGGTCGGGTACTTCGTGCGAACGACCACCGCCTTGACCTTGTCACCCTTGTTGTAATCCGACGATGGCAGAACCGACTTCACCGAGCAGACGCAGATGTCGCCAACGCCGCCGGTGCGCAGACGCCGCTTGCCATGACCGGCCGCTCCGCCTTTGAGCACTTGAATCACCATCAACTGGCGGGCGCCGGTGTTGTCGGCGGAGTCCAGATACGTGTATTGGGTAATCATGCCAGACCCTCCGGCGCCTTGCGGATCACGCGCAGCAGGCGCCAGCACTTGGTCTTGCTCAGCGGGCGGCAGGAGACGACTTCCACCTCGTCACCGATCCGCGCCTCGTTCTTTTCGTCGTGGGCGTGGAGCTTCGACCGCCGCAGCATGATTTTGCCGTATTTCGGATGCTTGACGCGATATTCGATCGTAACACCGATCGTCTGATTGCGCTTGTCCGAATGCACGACGCCGACGCGTGTCGCCCGACGCGCCCGTTGTTTTGTCATCGTTGTCGTTTCAGCCGCCATGGTTTCCGTTCGCCTGCGTCAACTACTTGTTGCGCGCGGCCTGGGCCGACAAATGGGCCTGCCGCTGCTCAATGTTCTTTTCGCCCCGTTCCCGCAAGACAGTCAGCACGCGAGCGATCGTCCGCCGGGTGTCCCCGAGGGTCGCCGTGGATTCAAGCTTCTCCGTTACCGCCTGAGCGCGGTAGTTGAAGTAGGTGCGGCGCAGCCGCTCCAACTCGTTGTGAAGCTCATCCACCTTCATCGCTCGAATGTTCTCGATCTTCATCTCAACGTTCCTCGCGCCGCCCGGGCCTTACAGACTGTGACGACGCTCGATAAAGCGGCAACGAACCGGCATCTTGTGGGCGATACGCAACATCGTCGTCTTCGCCACATCCGCCGTCACGCCGCCGATTTCAAACAGCACCGTTCCCGGCTTCACCAGCGCGGCCCAGTAATCCGTGTCGCCCTTGCCCTTGCCCATTCGCGTTTCCAACGGCTTCGACGAAATCGGCTTATGCGGGAAGATGCGGATGTACACGCGGCCTTCGCGCTGCAGAAAGTGCTGGGCGGCGATACGACCCGCCTCAATCTGGCGGCCGCTCACACGCCCGGGCTCCAGCGACTGCAGACCGAAGTCGCCAAACTCCACCTTGTTCCCGCGCGTGGCGTTGCCGCGAATACGCCCCTTCTGGGCTTTCCGCCACTTCACGCGCTTGGGCATTTGGGCCGGCATGATCCGTCTCCGTATCCTTCAGGCG
>JAGQOO010000147.1 GCA_020427345.1 Phycisphaerales bacterium
GGGCGTATTTCACAGCGATGGCGAGTCCGGTTTTAGCAGCGCTCAATCCTGCTCTGGGCACGCATACTCTGCCGCCTACCAGGGTGCCCAGCATGGTGAAGAAGCGGGCGTCGGCCCCTTTGCCCTCCGCGCGGAAGAACTCGTTCAGGTCAAACTCATTGAACTCGCCTTCCTCGGCGACATGGCGAATATCATCGGGCAGCTTGTACGTCATCAGCACCAGCCGCGGCAGCGCGGCGTAGGGATTCTCGCCCGGCGGGCCCGCCCAATTCTGCTTGGCGCGTTGCTCGTCGCTATACGTCCAGTTGTAAATCTGCTCTTCGATGAACTCGCCTGACGCGAGCGCCCGGAACGGCGTGCCCGACAGGTACAGATAGTGGTTGGTTGTGATCGGCAGAATCGACTCGTCGAAGGCCTTCTCGTCCGGCGTTACTTCCGCCTCGACCTCGCCATCCTCCGCCTCGTCCGCCCCGAACAGCCCCTTCGCGTTCTCACGCCACGCGCCATAGTGGTATTCGTCGAGAATCACGCAGTCCCAATTCGTGGCGTGTACCCACTCATTCTTCGGCTTGATCGCCCCTGATTTCGTCCGGCCCAGGTAGTCTTGAAAGCTGCCGAAGCAAACGATCGGGCGCGCCTTGTCCACGTCCGCCCACGAAAGTTCGGTGTCCGGCGCGACAAACTGCCACTTCTCAAAGTCGAGATGTTGCCGCAGGTCATCGGCCCACGCGTGCCGCACCGCGGGTTTGAACGTCAGCACGAGCACCTTCTTCCAGCCCATCTTCTTCGCAAGCTGATACGCCGCGAACGTCTTGCCGAACCGCATTTTCGCGTTCCACAAGAAATGCGGCGTGCTGTTCGGCTGCTCGGCGATTGCCCGTCGGAAGTAAGCCGCGGTGCGTTCCACCGCCTCGCTTTGTTCAGGGCGCATGCCGAAGCTGAGCGTGCGATCCTCGACATTGGCGATCCGATTGCGCACGGCGAGAACGGCGGCGCGCACGTCCGCCACTTTGCATTCAAACCACTCATGCGTCCGGTTCTTGAAGCCGCGCGCCCGCAGGTGGCGGTGCACGTCGCGATCCGTGAAGCTCGACCCGTCCGACCGCATCGCCGGTTCAATCAGTTCGATCGCGTAAGTCTTCACGCCGCCGGGAAACTGCTCGGCAATCCGCGCCGCCGCGTTGCGCTCCGTATAGCCGACTTTGAGCAGGCCCTTGTGTTCCTGGTGCGTGCTAGCGAACGCGTAGATTGTGGGCGTGGTAGTAGGTCTGCTGGGGAAAAAGTCAGTCACTCAACCTCTCCCCACGGTCGAATCGTCGCTTCAACGTGCGATATCTCGGTCTCGTCGAGGTTGAGCTCCTTATAGAGATCAGGATCAGTCCATCTTCGAAACATCGGGAGATTGGGGACGAACCCAAACCGCTCGCGCGTGATATTTTGTGTATAGAGTGTCGCGGCGACCAAGTAGCGGACGACGCGAGTCGTGAGGAAAGAAACGGTATTTGTGGCTTCCTGTTCGCTATCGAACGGCCCTATCGCCAGATAGCTTTCGGAGCAGACAACACCAGGTGCGGCCGTCATCACGCGCGCAAAGACCTTACGCTTACCAGACTTGTCCGCTTGGCCACCATGATCCGAAGACGCCTTGGATACAAAGACCTTCCAACGATGGATTAGTTCTGTGCCAGCCGTCACGCGGCTACTTGGAAAAGCTCCTGTGCTCTCGCTTGAAACTAGTGTAAGGTCCCCTTCGTGCGTCGGCCGAGCCTTGGAATCGAGACCGAACGGCTTTCTTGCCGAACAGAGAGACGAAAGAAACGACCGATGTGTCGCTCTCGTCTTCTTGACCACAGATAGTGTCGTCGCGTCTCGGACGAATGCGTCTAACTCGTCCAATTGTCGGATCGAAACTTCTCGTCTAGGACCGGCAATGCTCGTGACTTCGCACGGTCCGCGACGATCGCGCTCCCAAAGAAAGTAATTCACGCCACCCGCGATATCTACGCCGGGAAAGCACTCTCGGGAATCGGCGTAATCGACAATCTTGCGAATACGGTCGTCCCCCAACATCTCCTTACGGAAGTTGTCTAGACCCTTCCCGCCGGTGAACCATCGGGACGGCACGATCATCGCCAAGAAACGCGGTTCCAGTTTCTTCGCTTGTTCGACGAATGTGTGATATAGAGGACGCGCGCTGCTCCCAGTCCCCCCGCCATCGCTCATCTGGTAGGGCGGGTTGCCGACGATGACGTCGAATTTCATGCCAAAAATCTCCTGTGGGTCGACGCCGTGAACAAACGGATAGGCGTAGGCTTCAAGGGCATCGTCACGGTCGTACTCGCTCCGGCTCGCGCCGCACGCGTTGCACCTTCCGTTGGCGTTCCAGTCGTGCTTCGATAGTGGCAGTCGAATGTTCCCCTCAGCTCGCTCGAACTTCGTCGCGATGCTAAAACGGCCGTCGGCCTTCTTCGAGCAGTAGACGGAGCGGCGACTCAGCAGCGCCGTCAGTTCCGTGATGGCGAGACCGAAGACCTGCTTCATCAGAATGTGATCAATCCGCGCCTGATCATCGGGCAACTGATCGCGTAGCCCCTCGTTGAGCCGCCGCGCAATCTCACGCAAGAACACGCCACTCTTGCAAACCGGGTCGAGAAACGTCGCGTTCGGCCGACGGAAGAGTTCCGGCGGCAGCAAATCGAGTACTGCCGTCGCGAGCTTGGGTGGGGTGAAGACCTCGTCAGCGCTCAGGTTCGCCAGGCAGGTCAGGATGTCGGGGTTATGTTTCACCGAGTCCATCGATCGCCTCGATCTACTGTGCATGTGAGAGTGGCATATCTACACCGCGATCAAAGTCGTTCCGGTGCGCCGCTGGGATCGTTGCCCGAACGGCGGCACAATCCTGAGTCGAACCGCGTACAATTGCGTGATGAGTTATGATGTGCTCTACATATTCGTTGCAGTTCACCCGTGACACTGCATTCCCAACGCCCGCCGTGTGAGAAAGCGTCGCGCCCAAGTCATCTGGCGGATCAACAAGAAAGTGAATCCGACCCTCTGGTCCCCAGGCACCCTGCTCATCGTTGTTCTCCCAAACGATCCTTGTGGTGTGGTCGTTCCGTGAGAGATATCCCAGGAACTCGTAGTAATCCTGCGGAGTGTTGAATCTTACTTGCTGAACGGTCCCAAACACGCTTTGGTACATGTCGTCAGACCTCCTCGGCTAGCTTCAGATAGTGACGGGGTGGGAATTCACCAACCGGCCGGGGCAGGTAGACGTCATGCCCCAAGTCGCTGAACAGTGGCATGCTCGCGGTGTGAGTTTCGGCGAGCAGGTGGTCGTAAGCGAAGTCTCGGCGCTTGAGCTGATTGCCGTTGACCGGCGACCACTCGGGAAACACGATCGGGCAGCCTTCGGCGGTCTGGAAGCTCAGCGCGTCGCCATGGACGACATTCTGGCCGAGGATATACGCGATTACCTCGCGCACCGCGTCCGGAAGCGGTTCGTGAAACGTCGCTTCGTGCACGCTGGTCACGCCTGCCAGCAGCCGGGCCCGACACGCCTCGACGTTGTCCGGTAGCAGGTCAATGCCGTACAAGCTGCTGACCGCCAGCACCGCGTCGCGCTCCCACTTCGGCCGCGCTCCCGCGTGCCGCTTCGTCACCGTCGCCAGTTTCCGCCGCAGCACCTCGGCGAGAAAGTTGCCGTCCCCGCAGGCCGGTTCCAGAAAGCGCGACTCAATCCGCTCGCATTCCTGCTGAACCAGATTCAGCATGTCGCGCACAATCCCCGGCGGCGTAAACACCTCGCCGTGGTCAATCACCCGCTGACGGATCATGTCTCGAAGCATCGCGCCCTTGTGGGAATCACGCCGGGCCAAGCAACCGGCGACGGCGCCAGCCTGTCCGGGCGACTGTGGGACAATTTCAGTAATCGGATTTTACGCGTAACGCCCCGCGTCGGCGAGACGGGGAGCGCCTAGGCGTGCGGCACAATGTCACCGAGCGCACGTCAGAACACAGTAAGCACGCGCCCCCCGGCCGATGGTACCGGGGACCATGCCCCCCGGGTCGCGACTTTCGCGGCCTCGCCCGTCAGCGCATCGTCGGCGTCGCCGGTTCGCGCAGCTTGGCGATGTATGCGTCGGCGTCCCGCTTCTGACGCGCCTTCCGCTCCTCGGCTTCGCGGGCCAGATCGGTGAGTTCGTATTGCGACATCGCCCGCAGCATCGGCGGGATCGCGTCGCGGTCGGCTTCCATGTCGGCGACCTTCTCTTCAAGCGTCGCCATGCCCTCGGCCAGGTCGAGCAGTTCGGTGCCGCGGAAGGCCGCGTCGATGATCGTCCGCGCTGCGCTCACGCGGGCCGCGGCGGGTTTCGAGTTGTCGGCCACAATCAGCCGCAGGGCGTCCGTTGCCGCGCTCACGCTCCGTTGCATGTCGCGCAGCGTGTCGAGCAGCAGCGTCCGCCGGGCCGCGGCGTAGTCCGCCCGGAAGTCCGAATCCGCCAGCCAGCGGCGTAACGTGCTATCCGCCACGCCCACCACACCGCCGCCGAGTACTGCCACGCCTACTTGGAACGAGCGGGTTTCGATCAAAAAGACCAGCCACTGTTCCCGACAGCAGACAAGCAACGGCAACTGACGAGCAAACGGATGACCCGAAACGATGTCTTCCGCATGCTCCGCCGCCGGGCGAAAGCCGTGGGGCTCGACGAGGTTGTTTGCTGCCACTCGTTTCGAGCGACCGGAATCACGGAGTTTCGGAGAGCCGGTGGCTCGCTTGAAAAAGCGCAGTGGATGGCCGCTCATGAATCGGCGCGAACCACCAAGCTATACGATCGCACCGAAGAAGAAGTATCACTGGATGAGATTGAGCGAATTCCATCTATCTAACTTCTTATTAGAATAGGTCCGCCCGCTGCGTAACGCATGGTGCGTAATCTACCGACTCGCTCTCTCGGTTCTCGCGCAGCGGGCTCTATTCCCGCTCAACCTCAGAGCGAGCTCCTTCCTACGTTAGTCGGACGACGGTTCGCTGATGCGGTGCCTACTCGGGGACCGGAATCCGATAAAAGGTCCTCCGCATTTCCTCCACTCGCGTCGCCCACACAGGAAATCGGTCCTCAGTTACATATAGTGATCGCATTTTGAGAAACTCATCGACTTCCGGCATCGCCTCACGCTCGTCTTCGGTAAGCACTCCGCATTCAAGCGCGGCACCTATAAGTCCAATCCGGAACTTTGCTTCAAGCCCAGGACTCACTTTCAGCACTCCCGTCACCGCATCTCGAATCTTCTTCCGCTCCACACCCAAGCGGTTCGCTTGATAAACCAACCATCCGTGGTCGATCTCTTCATCAAGGTCCACGAGAGCTTGAATCAGGAGCGCTGGGCTTTCTTGCATCACGACCATTCGCTCCCATCTTCGTGTCGCTTTCTTCCACGCCTCGACTGCCTCAGCATTAGTTACATCTTGTCGAACATTTACCGGCGGAGTCTTGACGATATCCAGTACTTTGGCATCTCCCATTTCGACGAGGGCGTCTAAGCCCGGATTGTGCGATCCGCTCTTCCATCGCTCTGCTGCACTGGCACGAAGCACGTCTCTGGCCCCATCATTTGCGAGGTACAGCAACACGTCGCACGCCTGGCCCAGACCCACGTCACTAATTCCCGGATCAGCCACCACATCCGCAAGAGCGTTCAACATGTCCGCCTCACTCTGCGAAAGATGCGCGATGGCTCGCACTGCCGAGGCCGCAAGCCGGGGATCAGCTTCCGTGGCCAGATGCTTTAGCCGATCAAGCACCTCCGGCCTCGCGTTTGACCTAGCTTCAATCATCGCATTGCTCTGGGCGACGAACGCATAGTCTGATGGCGCGGCAAGAGCGGTAAGGGGCGAAAGCAAACAAACTAGGCCCGTTCGAGTAATCATGGTTCAAGCTCCGCACATATTGTTTCGATGTTCGACGGGATCACAACCTTTGGGCGCTCATTGTTGTATTGCACGCGGCAGGCATCGAACGTCGCTCCTGAAATCAATAGGTTCTGAGGCCATTCGTTTGGAGGCACTTCTGGATGTCCCAGTCGCGATAACCAATGCAGGGCTTCGTGGAGGACGGTCGCCCTACTCGTAAGCTCCGCAGCATTGCCCCCTTGATTTGTCGCCGTAAAGGCCGCATCGTTCACCACGATGAACCCGAAGTTACCCGGTGTACGATTGCGGGTTAGCGCAAACTGATCCGCATCATCCAGTTGGATGTTTCCCGTGAAGTAGATGTTCAAGGCCCCGGGGTCGTACTCATCTCGCTGCACCAATTGAGCGTTACCACCAGGACTCTGGTTCACAAAGTCCTGCTCGAAACTCTGAATATCCATCCGGCGAGGACAATTCCCACATTGGCCGACACAGGGCGCGAAAATGATTCTCAAGCAAGGAGACTCAAGCTTGTCCACCTGGCCGTCCCACTCGAATTCGAGTTCCGGACAGTAGTTTGGAGCGAAAGCGACCAACTCCTCAACCAGCGCGGTTACTTCTTGACGGGTTAGTCGGCAGCCACCGGTTGTAGTCGTTGGCGCATCAAGATTGGCGTCCGGCTCCACAACCATGACAACGCGAATCGGGGTCAGCCTCGGGACCGGTGGCGTGGGCTGCTTCCTAGAACACGCGGTTGTGCCAACTAGGCCGAGACCCACTACAAGAATCGTGGACCACCTCATGGCTGGCTCTCCACAATTAGTACCTCTCCTCCAATCGGAACATAAACAACAACGGCATTTGCGAAGAGGGCTTGACTCAAGTTCTGGTCAACAAACACAAATGGTGAGCTCACATCCGACTGATATGTCAAGTGAGCCGGGTCGCCGTCATCTGCGGGCTGGCTCAGCACGATCCCTTCAACCCGAGACACCTCGACTCCGGCACTGTCGAAACCAATCACATCCACCGAAATAGTCTGCGGTGCTTCCGCGGCTGTAATCTCGTTCTCCGCGAGCGTTACGACACATGCCGCGTGAAACTGGTATGCCAGTTCAATGAACTGCGGCCGGGCTCCAACAGACGGGACCACATAAAGCAGGATTGGGTCCAGCGGAGCTATCCCGATGGTCGGAGGCTCATCAAGATAGCCGAGATCGTCAGCGGCGTACTCTAGCGGAAACCACTCACCAGTCAGAGCCGGGACACCGAAATCGAATGCTCTGGTCAGGCTCACCGTGCCAAACGTCATCGTGATATTCCCGACCAATGAACCTATGCCAAGCCCGGCGATGGGAACGATGGGAATACCCTGCCCATCGCCAACAACGATTGCGGCCTGGCTAGAGGAAGCCTCACGCACTTGCGCGGCTGTGTAAGAAACTGTGAACACGTTCGTCGGTGGACCCACAACTTGCTCATAGCGACCTGTCCAACTCGCAACGGACGCCGAGTCGAACGCAATCGGCGAGCCAGTATTCAACGTCCAATCGATCTTCGTGCCGATCGGCCCTGAATTGGTTGACGCGGACAACGAAACGAGACTCGCGAACACCACATCACTCGCGCTAAACACCCCGTCGGCGTTGCCGTCTGATTGAGCGGCAATCTGCACCTCTGCAACTGAACCGGGGCTCAGCCCCTCCACCCACAGCGTAACCGGCCCCCCTGCCACCGAATACTGCTCGACCTGCTCGGGGGCCACATCATCCGTACCCACTGTCCCACGCGTCGATGTACGCCACACGCGAACAAATGCGGGGTCATAAACGAGGAAATAATCCACCGAAGGTGGCGAGCCCGGTGGCGTGATTTCAATCACGATGGGAACCAGATCATCTTGCTCTTCGGCAATCGCACCCGCTTGAGACAAATCAGCGTTTCCATCGCGATCGTCATCATCATCATTGACCAACAGCACCTTACCGAGACCAACGGGGTCAGCCTCAGCGGCGTCCTCATTGGCCGAGCGGCTTGGCGAGCTCGTGCCGTCGTCGTTGTCCGAGTCGATATCGAGATCAATCGTCCCGTCGTCCTGCGGATTGCAATCGAGCCCGAAGTTCCCAAGCACAGCGGCCATATCGCTTAGGTCCACATCGCCATCACCGTCCGCGTCCGCGGAACAATCGGACATGCACCCCAGCTCTGCAAGCACGGCCGACAAATCAGATAGGTCAACCACTTGATCACAGTTCACATCGCCCACGCACGAGTACCCGAAGGCTCCGAGAAGGGCCGCAAGATCAGCAAGGTCAGTCGCGCCGTCGCCGTTTACATCCCCCGGACAGTTGTCAGGCAATGCGCACCCAAAGTCGCCGAGCAGAGTGGCGAGATCAGCAAGGTCCACATTGCCGTCACCGGTAATATCCCCCATGCAGGGAAGTGACGGTTGGGCGAAGGCCGCACTCGCCCCTCCCGCAGCTACGACGATCGAGATCACCCATGCTCTCATCACTAGAGGCTATCCCAAAACCGGACACTTGTAGCACAGTATAATGGGTTATGCTCCAACTTAGTGAAGAACAACTCGACTGGCTGGTGGCGCACATTCCGGAGTCGGAGCGGAGTCCGAAGGGTGGG